>DASPOT010000001.1:0-16952 GCA_035625875.1 Mycobacterium sp.
AAGACCGTTCGTCCTCGCTACGCTGCGGGCGCTCCGTCTTGACCCCGGCCCTTACCCGATGCCGCCCGCACGGAGGCCGAAAGCCAGCAAAACCACTGGTCGTTAGCCAGTTGACAAAGGCCCGCCCCTTCAGGGATGACACGAGACAATACGACCCGCGTCGGTGCTGATGTGGTTGGTGTGACTAGTGCACCGTTACGCCGGCAGCCGCCGGTTGATGAGCAGTGCCGCCAGCGCAGCCAGCGCCAGCACCAGCGAACCCAGCCGTAGCCAGCCGACGCTGGCGTCGCCCTTGATCGTCTCGTAGCCGATCTGCTCCTGCAGGGTCGAGTAGACGTCCCTCAGCTGCTGCACGTTGGAAGCGTTGTAGGCGGTACCTCCCGACAGCTCGGCGACCTTCTTCATCGTGGTGTCGTCGACGGGCACTGGCTGGCGCTGGCCGTTGATCTCCACGAAGCCGTACGGGGTGCCGAACGAGATCGTCGAGATCGGCACGCCCTGGTCTTTGGCGGTGCGAGCCGCGGTAAACGCCCCCTTGGGGTTGTCTGGGTTGGTCGGCACCGTTTCCTTGCCGTCGGAGAACAGCACGATGCGCGCCGGTGGCGGGGCGTCGCCGCCACCGATCACCGCCCCGACGGTGGCGATGGCCTGCAGCGCGGTGAAGATGCCCTCGCCGGTGGCGGTACGGTCGGCGAACTGCAACTTGTCGAGTGCGGCTTTGCTTGCTTCCCGGTTGGTCGTCGGTTGCACCAGGACGGTCGCGGTGCCCGCGTAGGCGATCAGGCCCAGGTTGATGCCGGGGGTCAGCTCGCCGGCGAACTCCTTGGCGGCCGCCTGCGCGGCGACCATCCGGTTGGGTTCCACATCGGTGGCACGCATCGACTGCGACACGTCGATCACCAGCATCACCACCGCGCGGTTGCGGGGAATCCGGACGTCGTGCGTCGGCCCCGCCATCGCGATGGTGAACAGCAGCAACGACAACACCAACAGGATCGCTGACAGGTGCCGCCACCGGGTCGGCAGCTTGGGGGCGACGCTTTCCAGCAGCTCCATGTTGGCGAACCGCAGCATCCGCCGCTGCCGCGCCACCTGCATGATGATGTACAGCGCGACCAGGCCGAGGACGACAAACAGGAACAGAAAAAACCACGCGTGTTCGAAACCGGACATTGTCATCGGCCCGAGCAACGGCGGCGTCATAGCAGACCGGTCAATGTGTAGGTGCCCGCCGGTGTCACTGGCGCGCCGCCATTGCTCCGCGGCGGCGGGACTCGACGAAACGGACGATGTCGGCGATCCAGTCGCGGTCCGTGCGCAGCGACAGCAGCGGTGCTCCACAGCCGCGAATCGTGCGTTTGACCTCGGCGCGGTGGGCGGCCGCCGCCTTGGCGAAGTCGTCGCGCAGCTGCGGATCGATGGTGAACTCGCGGGTGACCCCGGATTCGGCATCCTGCAACATGACGTCGCCGACATCGGGCAGTTCGATATCGCGAGGATCGAGCACTTCGATACCCAACACCTCATGGCGGCCCGCGATCGCGCGCAGCGGACGCGTCCAATTGATCGGGCCGAGGAAATCGCTGATGATGACCGCCATCCCGCGGCGGCGTTGCGGCCGGCGCAGCGCGTCGATGGCCGTCGCCAGGTCACCGCGCACACCGACCGGCGCCTTGGGCGTGGTGGCAATCGTGCGCAACAGCGTCTGCTCGTGCTGGCGCCCGGAGCGGGCGGGTACCCGGGTCGTCGTCGCGCCGGTCGCGATCAGGGCGCCGATCCGGTTGCCGCCACCGCTGTTGAGGAACGTAATGGCCGCCGCGGCGGCGACCGCCAGGTCACGTTTCTCGCAGACGGTGGTGCCGAAGTCCAGGCTGGCCGACATGTCGACCACCAGCCAGGTCTCCAGTTCGCGGTCGGCGATCATCTGCCGGACATGCGGGTGGGTTGTGCGCGCGGTGACCGCCCAGTCCATCCGGCGGACGTCGTCACCGGGCTGGTAAAGGCGCGACTCCCCCGGCTCGGTGCCCGGCCCAGGGATCAGGCCGAGGTGATCGCCGTGCAGGACACCGTCGAGCTTGCGTTTGACGGTCAGCTCGAGGGTGCGCAGCGCCGCCGCCAGCTTGGGGTCGTCGATCTCGCCGCGCAGCATCGACGGCGGATGAACCACCGCCGGCGTTTTGGACTCTGTCACCGACCGCTAGCCGCGGCCGCGGCCTGCATTACCGGCGGTACCGAATGTCCTTGTTGCGGAACGGCATTCACCTGCGGAAGGGCGACCGTCTGCAGGACCCGGTTGATGACGACCTCCGGTGAGATTTCGTCGGCGAGCGCGTCATAGGTGAGCACCAACCGGTGCCGCAGCACATCGGGAATGACTTCGACGACGTCCTGGGGGATCACGTAGTCGCGGCCGCGCACCAGAGCCAGCGACCGCGCGGCGGCGATGATGCCCAGCGAGGCACGCGGGGAGGCGCCGAACGCGACCCAGCTCTTGACGTCGTTCATCCCGAGCTGCTCGGGTGTACGGGTGGCATAGACGACGCGGACCACATAGTCGACCAGTGCATGGTGGACGAAGTTGTTCGCCGCGATCTCCTGTAGGCGCAGCAAGTCGCCCGTATTCAGGATCTGCTTGGGCTGCGGTGGCGTGACGCCCATCCGGTAGATGATCTCGCGCTCTTCCTCAGGCGACGGGTAGCCCACGTTGATCTTGAACAGGAAACGGTCGCGCTGGGCCTCCGGCAGCGGGTAGACACCCTCGTGCTCGATCGGGTTCTGCGTCGCCATCACCAGGAAGGGGTTGGGCATCGGGAAGGTCTTGCCCCCGATGGACACGTGGCGTTCCTGCATCACCTCCAGCAGCGCCGACTGCACCTTCGCCGGCGCCCGGTTGATCTCGTCGGCGAGTAGGAAATTGACCACCACCGGACCGAGCTCGGTGTCGAACTCCTCCTTGCCCTGCCGGTAGATGCGGGTACCGATGATGTCGGTGGGAACCAGGTCGGGCGTGAACTGGATACGCGCGAACGTCCCGCCGACCACGCGAGCGAACGTCTCCACCGCCAGCGTCTTGGCCACGCCGGGAACACCTTCGAGCAGCACATGGCCCTTGGACAGCAGACCGACCAGCATCCGCTCGACGAGCTGGTCCTGGCCGACGATGATCCGCTTGACCTCGAAGACGGCCCGCTCCAGCGTATGCACTTCGGCGGCCAAGCCGTTACCGCCGCCTGGCGGCGCCACGTGCGCCGGGGACGTCGGGGGCCCACCCGGGCCGGAATAAGCGCTGGCGCCCGGGGCCAGCCCACCTGCTGATGTCATCGGCTCCCCTACCACGGCTCAACCTCCACAGCTCTATCAGACACGACTGCTAGCACGACTCCAAGGGTCGCGGGGCAGCGACGTGCCCTCGTTCAACTATTCCAGGCCTCTCGGATTCCGTCGACGTGGCGGCGCGCTCGCGCGTCCCGTGCTCACCCAGTCAATATTCGATGATCCGGGTGACATTCGGCGTCATCCCAGCGGTCCGCACCGGGCTGACGGTAACTTTGCCGACGAGGCTCGACGCTTCCAACATCTGACCGTTGCCCAGGTAGATGGTGACGTGCTGGCTACCGCCCGGGCCGTAAAAGATCAGGTCGCCACGCTTGGCCTGCGACGGCGGAACGTGCCGACCGGCGTTGTACTGGTCGCCGGAAAACCTCGGGATCAGCACGCCGACCCCGGCGAAGGCGTACCGGCTCAATCCCGAGCAGTCGAAACCGACGGTATCGGCGCCGGAGTCCACGCCCCGGCTGGGGCCGTTCAGCGTGCCGCCGCCCCACGAATACGGCACCCCTTGCTGCGACGCCCCGCGGCGGATCACGTACTCGACGGCCTGCCGTCCGTACACCCGCGGGATCCGGCTCGGGCTGGTGTTATTGCCACCGAGGTTGAGCCCGAGCCCGCCGAGAAACATCCGGCCCAGGTCGAGCGTGGTTTGCGTGGCCTGAGCGGTGGCCTGCAGAGAGGCGTTGGCGATGGCGACCGGATCCCCGGGAGCGCCCGCACTGGGCACCGCCGGCAGCGTGGGATCCCACACGCCGTCGTCGCCGGCCGCGGGACCCGCCAACCCGATCAGCAGGACAGCCACCGCCAGAGTGAGCCAGGCCGGCTTGATCAGACAAAAACCCTTGTGGCGCATAGATATTCCACCGTCAGTACTCGATATAGCGGACCACAAAGGGCGTCATGCCACTGGTGCGCACCGGCGCAACCCGCACCGGCACCCCGGTGTCGAACGCCTCGAGCATCTGGCCGTTGCCGAGATAGAGCGTCACGTGTTGGCTGCCGCCCGGGCCGTAGAAGATCACGTCGCCGCGGCGCATCATCGCTGCCGGGATCTTGCGGCCGAGGTTGTACTGCGAACCCGAGTAGTGCGGCAGCCTGATGCCCACCCCGGCGAACGAATACAGGATCAGACCCGAGCAGTCGAAGCCGACCGTGTCGGCCCCGGAGCCAATCCCCCGGCTCGGGCCCAGGGCATTGCCACCGCCCCAGGAATACGGCACCCCTCTCTGCGAGAGCCCGCGACGGATCACATACTCGGAGGCCTGCCGCCCGTACACCCGGGGGATCCGGCCGTTGGTGATGCCGGGGTCGTCGGGCTTGAGGATGCCGATCTTCTGCAGGAACTTGCGCCCCATATCGGCGGTGACCTGCGCCGACGTCGCCGAGATCCGCAGCGCCCCGTTGATGATCTCGATCGGGTTGTCTGCGACGTTGGCGCTGGGCACCGTCGGCAGGGTTGGATCCCATCCGATGTCCCATTGATTGCCGCTCGGCGGCGCGGCCGGGCCCGGCGAGGCGGGATCCCATCGGTCACCCGACGGCGGGGCACCCTGCGCATTCGGGCCGCGGGCCGGCACCGACCAGTTGCGTGCCGCGTCGAGTCTGGCCTGGGCGACGTTGCGTTCGGCAGCCATGCGATCGATCTCCTTTCGCTGCTCGCCGAATTTGCGCTGAGCATCCGTCAGCGCAGCGACCGCTGCGTCCTGGCTGGCGTGGGCGTCAGCGACGGCCTTGTCGGCCTTCCGCTTGGCCAGCCGCGCCGCCGACTCCTTGTTGACCTGCCCAGTTCGGGCCCGCTGCAGGTTGGTCATCACTTGCTGGGAACTGGCCGCCAGCGTCCGGCCGGCGGTCGCGGTGGCGATGATGTCGTCTGGGCTGGTCGCGGTCAGGTAGCTGTCCGCCGGGCCGTTGATATAGGTGGCCGCCGCGAAGGTGTCGAAACGGTGCTGGGCCGCGACGATCGCAGCGTTGGCGTCCTTGACGCCCTGCCGGCTGACTTCGACGTCATGCTGGACGCCGTCGGCGTCGTCCCGCGCGGTTTGCAGGTCGACCAGAGCCTTGTTGACGCTTTCCTTCTCTGTCTGAATAGCGGCGCCCAGGTCTTGCAGGCGTTGGTTGGCCTTGGCGACGTCAGCGATCAGT
This sequence comes from Mycobacterium sp., assembly GCA_035625875.1. Lineage (GTDB taxonomy): Bacteria > Actinomycetota > Actinomycetes > Mycobacteriales > Mycobacteriaceae > Mycobacterium. The sequence continues at coordinate 5,473 of DASPOT010000001.1, forward strand.
GCGGCCAGCGTGTCGGGGCCGGCATCGGGATCGCCTTCCGCCAGCCCGGGCGTGCGCATCAGCAGGGCCACACACAGGGCTGACGGGATAGCAACACGCGCAAGCCTGGCGGCCAGTCGGAAAGAAGAGCCGCGGCGGGTGCGTCTCATTCGACTTAGGTCTCCTCTGGCTCAACGCGGACGGACGGCGCCAGCCCCAGCAGTCACTGGAAGCGCGACTTATTGCACAGGTATCGATTGCACCGTACGTCACATCTGACCCCAAAGAAACTTTAGTCACAAATTCCAGGCCGGTCTTTAAGTGCCTGTGACCGAAAAGTGACTCCCCGCGTTTGCCGCGGCAGGGCCGCGAGGCTAGCGTGACAACACCGGCGGCGCCGGACGCATGTGATTAGACGCTTTGAGTGGGCTCGTCCGCTGGCGTTCCAGTGCCGTCAGCAGACGTTGCCAACCGCCTGCTACGCACATGCATGATCCGGGTGCCCACAGCGGCCGCGAGCACCACGACCAGCAACACAATGGTCAGTGCACTCCAGGGAAACTTGGGAGTGTTCAGCTCGTTCAGGAAATTCTGCGCCGAGACCACCGGGTTGCCGGTCTTGGATATATCTTCCCCGGTCTCCAGTGTGACGCGAGGGAACTGTGTGCTGTAGGTGCCGACGTACGACGGGCTGAGCACTAGGACGGTGGCATCCGGATAGTCGGCACCCACGACGGTGGCGATATCCCGCAGCGGCGTATCGATCGGGGGGTTGTGGTCGAGCACCACGATTTTGAGGTTGATGCCGTCGTCGCGGCCCTCGTTGACCACCTGAAGCAGTCCCGGCATGACGGCCGGTGGCGCGCTCACGCCATCCGCAGCCACTTGGGCTTTGACCGCGGTCATGTCTACGTCTTGCGGGATGTAGGCCGGCAAGAATGGGATCGTCTGCGGTCCCGGTGGCGGGACGAACGAAGCTTGCCCGGTCATCGCGTCCTTCCTGCGGAGGTCATCTGTCTGGAAGAACGGTACGCGACCGCCCGCCCGCTGGGCGACAATGCGGGCCGTGCAACGGCCCGAGGAGGAGCCGCGCAATCGGACTGCGCGCGGGCGACAATGCGGGCCGTGCAACGGCCCGAGGAGGAGCCGCGCAATCGGACTGCGCGGGATTGAAAACACCCGCCCGGCGGGACAAAACTGAGTACTTGTGTCCTGAGCAGCGCTGCACTCAATGCAGGACAAGCGTACTGTTAAAGTCAGACACACGACCGTCGACGACAGCCCGTCGGCGGGGAGAACTAAATCCCCGGGAGTTGATGTGACCAGCAAAGATACGGTGAATTCGTTCGGAGCCCGCGGCACCCTCAACGTGGGGGACAACAGTTACCAGATCTATCGCCTCAATGCGGTCCCCGGCACCGAGAAACTTCCCTGCAGCCTCAAAGTCCTCGCCGAGAACCTGCTCCGCAATGAGGACGGCAGCAACATCACCAAGGACCACATTCAGGCCATCGCGAACTGGGATCCCAAGGCGGAACCCAGCATCGAAATTCAGTACACGCCCGCGCGCGTGGTGATGCAGGACTTCACCGGCGTGCCGTGCATCGTCGACCTGGCCACCATGCGTGAGGCCATCGGCGAGCTGGGCGGCGATCCTGAAAAAGTCAACCCGCTGGCGCCGGCCGACCTGGTGATCGACCACTCGGTGATCGCCGACCTGTTCGGCCGCGCCGACGCGTTCGAGCGCAACGTCGAGCTCGAGTATCAGCGCAACGGTGAGCGCTACCAGTTCTTGCGTTGGGGCCAAGGCGCTTTCCGAGACTTCAAGGTGGTGCCGCCCGGCACCGGCATCGTGCACCAGGTCAACATCGAATATCTGGCCCGGGTCGTGATGGAGCGCGACGGGGTGGCCTACCCGGACACCTGTGTGGGCACCGACTCACACACCACGATGGTCAATGGGCTCGGCGTTCTCGGCTGGGGTGTGGGCGGCATCGAGGCCGAAGCCGCGATGCTCGGTCAGCCGGTGTCGATGCTGATCCCACGGGTGGTCGGCTTCAAGCTGACCGGTGAGATCCAGCCGGGTGTCACGGCCACCGACGTCGTGCTCACCGTCACCGAGATGCTGCGAAAGCACGGTGTGGTTGGCAAGTTCGTCGAGTTTTACGGCGAGGGTGTGGCTGAGGTGCCGTTGGCCAACCGCGCCACCCTGGGCAACATGAGTCCCGAATTCGGTTCCACCGCAGCGATTTTCCCAATCGACCAGGAGACCATCGACTATCTGCGGTTTACCGGACGCAAGCCGGAGCAGCTGGCGCTGGTGGAGGCCTACGCCAAGGAACAGGGCATGTGGCATGACCCTGCCCACGAGCCGGAATTCTCCGAATATCTCGAACTCGATCTATCCGACGTGGTGCCGTCGATCGCAGGACCGAAACGTCCACAGGACCGGATCGCGCTGTCCGACGCAAAATCCGCGTTCCGCAACCAGATTCGCGCCTACGTCGGCAACGGCTCGCGTCAGCAGCGGCACTCGAAACTGGACGAGGTGGTCGAGGAGACCTTTCCGGCCAGCGACCCTGTGCAGCTGTCGTTCGCCGACGACAACGGCGTCGTCGTGCAATCGGCTGCGGCACACGCGAACGGCCGCCCGAGCAACCCGGTGCTGGTGAAGTCCGACGAACTCGGGGACTTCGTGCTCGACCACGGCGCGGTGGTGATCGCCGCGGTCACATCGTGCACCAACACTTCCAACCCTGAGGTGATGCTGGGCGCGGCGCTGCTGGCCCGCAACGCCGTCGAAAAGGGACTGACCTCCAAGCCATGGGTGAAGACCTCGATGGCGCCGGGCTCTCAAGTGGTCAGCGATTACTACGACAAAGCCGGCCTGTGGCCGTATCTGGAAAAGCTCGGCTTCTACCTCGTCGGCTACGGCTGCACCACCTGCATCGGCAACTCGGGTCCGCTGCCCGAGGAGATCTCGAAAGCGGTCAACGACAACGACCTTTCGGTCGCCGCCGTGCTGTCGGGCAACCGCAATTTCGAGGGCCGCATCAACCCCGATGTGAAGATGAACTACCTGGCGTCGCCGCCGCTGGTGATCGCCTACGCGCTGGCCGGGACAATGGACTTCGACTTCGAGACCGAGCCGCTGGGCCGCGATAAAGAAGGCAAAGACGTCTATCTCCGCGACATCTGGCCGTCGCAGAGGGACGTCTCCGACACCATCGCCTCGGCGATCAACCAGGAGATGTTCATCAAGAACTACGCCGACGTGTTCAAGGGCGATCAGCGCTGGCGCAACCTGCCGACGCCGAGCGGCAAGACCTTTGAGTGGGATCCGAACTCGACGTATGTGCGCAAGCCGCCGTACTTCGACGGGATGCCCGCCGACCCGGAGCCGGTCAGCGACGTCACCGGCGCCCGGGTACTGGCGCTGCTCGGCGATTCGGTGACCACCGACCACATCTCGCCGGCGGGCAGCATCAAGCCGGGCACCCCAGCGGCGCAGTATCTCGACGAACACGGGGTGCAGCGCAAGGATTACAACTCCTACGGGTCGCGGCGCGGCAACCACGAGGTGATGATCCGCGGCACGTTCGCCAACATCCGGCTGCGCAATCAGCTGCTCGACGACGTGGCCGGCGGGTACACGCGTGACTTCACCCAACCGGACGGCCCGCAGGCGTTTATCTACGACGCGGCGCAAAACTATTCGGCGCAGAACATTCCGCTGGTGGTGTTGGGCGGTAAGGAGTACGGGTCCGGCTCGTCGCGGGACTGGGCGGCCAAGGGCACCTTGCTGCTGGGGGTGCGGGCGGTGATCGCCGAGTCGTTCGAGCGCATCCACCGCTCCAACCTGATCGGCATGGGCGTGATCCCGCTGCAATTCCCCGAAGGCAAGTCGGCCGGGTCGCTGGACCTGGACGGCACCGAGGTCTTCGACATCAGCGGTATCGAGGAGCTCAATAACGGCAAAACGCCGAAGACGGTGCATGTCAAGGCCGCTAAGGAAGATGGCAAAGCGGTCGAGTTCGACGCCGTGGTGCGCATCGACACCCCCGGTGAGGCGGACTACTACCGCAACGGCGGCATCTTGCAGTACGTGCTGCGCAACATGCTGAAGTCGGGCTAGCGCGGACCCGCCGTGCCCAAGGTGAGCGACGACCATCTGGCGGCCCGCCGCCGTCAGATCCTCGACGGCGCACGTCGTTGCTTCGCCGAACACGGCTACGACAGGGCCACGGTGCGCCGGCTGGAACAGGCGATCGGCTTGTCGCGCGGTGCGATCTTTCACCACTTCCGTGACAAGGACACGCTGTTTTTCGAGCTGGCCCGCGAGGATGCCGAGCGGATGGCCGATGTCGCGTCCCGCGAGGGTCTCATCCAGGTCATGCGCGACATGCTCGCCGCGCCCGAGGAGTTCGACTGGCTGGCCACCAGGTTGGAGATCGCACGCAAGCTGCGCAACGACCCCGAATTCAGCCGCGGCTGGATGGAGCGCTCCGCAGAGTTGTCGGCGGCGACGATGGGTCGGCTGCGCCGCCAGAATCAGGCCGGCCGGGTGCGCGACGACGTCCCCGGCGACGTGTTGCAGTGCTACCTGGACCTCATCCTGGACGGATTAGTGGCCCGGCTGGCTTCCGGTGAAGACCCGCAGCGGCTCGCCGCCGTCCTCGACCTGGTGGAGAACTCGGTACGGCAGAGCTGAGTTGTGGTGGCTTACCGCGCTCGAGTGCGGTGGTTGGGTCCGCCGCGGCTGCGCATCGTAGTACCCGACTCGCGCAGCATGCTGTGAACGGATCCGTATGATCTGCCGGTCGAGGCCACCAGTTTGCGGATGCTGGCCCCGCCCTCGTAGGCGGTGCGCAACTCGGTGATCAATTGCTCCCGTGTCTTCTTCGACTTCCTCATCGGCGCCTCCCCGCTGCAACAGGACGCTAATTCACTTAGCGTAGAAACCTGTTGTCGGCGCGGGGCCAGTTTGAGCGAAATCGGCTGCGGCAGCTGTTGTCAGGCCAGCTGAATGAGATCGCGATAATCCTCGGACCAATAATCTTCGGTGCCGTCGGGCAGCAACACGACCCGTTGCGGGCCGAGCGCCTCGGCCGCCCCGGGGTCGTGTGTCACCAGCACCACCGCGCCTACGTAGCTGCGCAGCGCATCGAGCACCTGCTCACGGGACGCCGGATCAAGATTGTTGGTCGGTTCGTCGAGCAGCAACACGTTCGCTGTGGACGCCACCAAGCCAGCCAGCGCAAGCCGGGTCTTCTCCCCACCGGATAGGGTGCCGGCGAGTTGGTCGAGCTGCGGACCGCTGAACATGAAGGCCCCGAGCAGGCCACGCAGATCCTGCTCACCGGATTCGGGTGCGGCGTGAACGATGTTCTGCCATACCGTTGCGTCGTCGTCGAGTGTGTCGTGCTCTTGCGCGAAATAGCCGATTTTCAAACCGTGCCCGGGTTCGAGCACACCCGCGTCGGGCTTCTCGACACCGGCCAGCAATCGCAGCAGGGTCGTCTTGCCGGCGCCGTTGAGTCCCAACACCACCACCCGGGACCCGCGGTCAATGGCCAGATCGATACCGGTGAACACTTCAAGCGATCCGAACGTCTTGGTCAGACCCTTGGCCACCAACGGTGTGCGCCCGCACCCCGCGGGGGTGGGGAACTTGATCCGGGCCACCTTTTCAGCGGCCCGCTTGTCGTCGAGCGCGGCTATCATCCGGTCGGCGCGTCGCAACATATTCTGGGCCGCAACGGCTTTGGTAGCCTTCGCGCCCAGCCTGGCGGCCTGAGCACGCAGCGCGTCGGCCTTGCGTTCGGCGTTGGCGCGTTCCCGGCGGCGACGCTGCTCGTCGGTGGCGCGGGCGTCGAGATAGTTCTGCCAGGTCATGTTGTAGCTGTCGAGCTCGCCGCGCACAGCATCGAGGAACCACACCCGGTTGACGACGTCGGCCAGCAGGTCGACGTTGTGGCTGACCACCACCAGGCCGCCGGTATGCGCCCGCAGGAAATCCCGCAGCCAGCCCAGCGAATCGGCGTCGAGGTGGTTGGTCGGCTCGTCGAGCAGCAGCGCGGTCGATGAACCGGAGCCGCTGGCCCCACCTTCTGCGGCGGCGAATAGGATGCGCGCCAGCTCCACCCGACGGCGCTGACCACCCGACAGCGTGTGCAGTGGCTGAGTCAACACCCGTTCGGACAACCCGAGGTTCGCGCAGATCCGGCCCGCCTCGCTTTCGGCGCCGTACCCGCCCAACGCGGCGAATTGCTCCTCGAGCTGACCGTAGCGGCGGATCGCGCGGTCACGGCCGTCCTCGTCGGCGACCTCGACCATCAGCGCCTGCTGCTTTTCCAGCTCGGTGAGCAGCGTGTCTAATCCGCGCGCCGACAGCACCCGGTCGCGAGCCAGCACGTCGAGCTCGCCCTCTTTGGGATCCTGCGGCAGATAACCGATTTCGCCGGTGCGGGTCACCGACCCGGCATATGGCTCGCTTTCCCCCGCGAGGATGCGCAGCGTGGTCGTCTTGCCGGCGCCGTTGCGTCCGACCAGCCCGATGCGATCGCCCGGCTGTACGCGCAGCGCAGCGCCGTCAGCGGAGAGCAACGTGCGCGCGCCAGCGCGGACCTCGAGGTCCGTTGCCGTGATCACGGTCACTCTCCTTGCTCGACCACCGTTACTTGTCGTCGGTGAACACCGGCGGCCGTCTTTCGGCGCGCGCGGCAACCGCCTCTTCGAAATTGCCGGTGAGCAGACGGACGAAGAGCTGTCCTAAGCCCTCGGCCTGCATGTGCGCCTCCAGGCTAGCGGCTTCCAGGCCACTCCACAGTGTGCGCTTGGTCAACTCGATCCCCGGCCGGGAGAACGCGGCGATGCGCGCGGCCACCGCATAGCAGGTGTCCAGCAGCTGCTCTTCGGGCACCCGACACGACACCAGCCCGATTCGCTCGGCTTCGTCGGCGTCGATGTCGCGACCGGTGAGCATGATTTCAAACGCCCGCGACGACCCGATAGCCCTCGGCAGCAAGTAACTCAGTCCCAGTTCGCTGGCGGTCAGCCCGTTGCTGATACCGGCGGCCCGGAAATAGGCCCCGGTCGACGCGATCCGGATATCACATGCCAGCGCCAGGCACAGCCCGCCGCCGATGGCCGGGCCGTTGACGGCGGCGATCACCGGCTGGTGCAACCGCCGCAGCGCCAGGATGACATCGTCGAGGAGTTCCATGGACCGCAGCGCATAGGTCGGCTGGGTCAGCCCCTCGACATGCGGCACTGCCCCCGCGGACTTGTGATCGGCGCCGGACGAGAAGCCTCGACCTGCCCCGGTCAGTACGACCGCCCGCACAGAGTTGTCGTAGGTGACCTTCTCCAGCGCCGCCTGGAGCGGCACCATGACGTCGAATGCCATGGAGTTCATCCTCTCAGGGCGATTGAGGGTGATCAGCGCGACGGCGGGCCGTGGGTGTTCAACGAGGACCAAGTTCACTGTTGAACGGTAACGCCCACCCCGCCCGGCGACGATGCGGACCGCGCAGCGGTCGGCTGAGGAGCAGGCCAATCAGACCTCGCACAGGCGCTGGGTCCGATTGCCCGGCTCCTTCTGGGCCGTTCCACGGCCCGCATCGTCGCCAGGCTAGGCCTGATCGCGCTCCCCCGCGGCGGCGTCGACGTCGAAGGCCCTGACCTGCTGCACCAGATCCTCCAACGCGGCCGGTGGCAGAGCTCCGGCCTGGTTGAACACCAGCTTGCCCTTCTTGAAGGCCATCAGCGTGGGGATGGCCCGGATCTGGGCGTCCGCTGCCAGCTGCTGTTCGGCTTCGGTGTCGACCTTGGCGTGCACAATGTCCGGGTGTTTTTCTGACGACACCTGGAACGTCGGGGCGAACGCGCGGCACGGTCCGCACCAGGACGCCCAAAAGTCGACGAGCACGATGTCGTTGCCGTTGATGGTATCGGTGAACTCTTCAGCGGTGAGGTCTCGGGTGGTCACCTCTGGCCCAACGCAGTGAGCGGACGCAATTGTTCCCGAGGCTCCGCGCGCAGTTCCCTGCCTGCCGGCCGCAACCGGCCGCCGACAACGGTGTCCACCTGCTGCGTTCGCTGGGCAGTCTCCCTTATCGGCGGCCTGCTTGTTGCCGATGCGGTGCGCCAGGCGCGGTTGGTCAGCAGCCGCAGGCCGTTGAGGGCGACCAGCACGGTGGATCCTTCGTGGCCGACCACACCAAGCGGCAGCGGGAGGTCCCAGAACAGGTCCCAGGCCACCAGGACGGTGATCAAGGTGCCGGCGATGAGGTTGGCGATTACGACGCGACGAGTCCGGCGCGCCAGCGCGATGATCGTCGGGATGGTATGAAGTTCGTCGCGAACGGTGACGCCGTCGGCGGTCTGCAAAGTCAGGTCGGAGCCGGCGGCGCCCATGGCGACAGAGGTGCGGGCCGCAGCCATCGCCGGGGCGTCGTTGACGCCGTCGCCGACGACGAGCACGCGGTGACCGTCGGCCTGCAGATCGCAGACCGCGTCGACCTTCTGCTCGGGCAGCAGCGCCGCACGTACGTCGGTGATCCCGGCATGCAGGGCGACCTGGGGTCGCGGCGCGGCAGTTGTCGCCGGTCAGCAGCACCGGCGGCGCGCAGCTCAGCGCGGTCAGCGCGGCGACGGAATCGGCGGCGTCGGGCCTAATCTGGTCGGTGAGCCCGAGCACACCGACAGGGGCGCCGTTCACCAGCACGATGGCGGCGGTGGCGCCCGCGTCCTGAATCGCCGCCAGCCGCGGAATCGGCCCGCGCGTCGGGGGCAGCCCCAAAGGCGGGAAGCCGTCAATCGAGCAGCCCAGTTTCACACCCGCACCAGTCGGGACTGTTGAACGGAGAGCTTGAACGTTTGCAATTCCGGCGCCACGCCCCGGAGCAACAGGCCGCAAAGTCTCCCACGGCGGGCAACGTCTCCCACGGCGCGCAACACTCGCCCCCGCGAAACCTTCAAGTGGGCGACACCGGCTGAATGCCTCGATAAGCTACTCGCACAACCTCATTGACCACCAGAGCTGGCGGAATCACCATCCTGGCCAGGGAATCTTTTCCCCCGGAGGGCTAAATGCGGCAACCGCCGCCCCGAATCCGAATTTGCGGAGGCTGATCAACAGGCCGCGCTGGTATTCCGTGTTGTCGGGATCGGCGCGGGCGAGCCGCTCGAAGATGTCCACGGCGCGGGTGTAGGCCTGCAGGGCGCCCGCCGGGTCGCCGCGCGCCATCCGCACATCGCCCACCCTCTCAAGGCTGATCAACATTGGTGTGTACCCCCGGCCAACCTATACAGGCTGGCCAGCACATTCGCGGTACGTACCGCTGGTTGCCGCGCTGTGGCGATCCCACCGCCCCGGGCCAGCAGCACCCGACAAACCACCGCGGTCGGAGTACTGGACCAGAGTCGACGGGCTGTAGACGGGACCGGGGTGGTGTTAGGGGTTGGGTTCGTGTACCGAGGGCTAGTCGAGCGGGTCCGGTTTCGTCACGGTGAAGCGCTCTGGTTCCTTCTCCTCCAGCAGCTGCTCGGCGTAGCTGGGTCGGGGCGTGTTGCGCTCGGCGTAATCGAGGAGGGCTATCCGCAGTTCCGCGGAAAGGGAACGGTCGTGGGCGCGGGCGATGGGCCGGATCTGATCGATGATGGCTTTAGGTAGTCGTATTGAGGTGGTGGCGTTGTCAGAGTTGCTGCTGTCAGCGGTCATGGACGACCACACTACTACGACACGACGACTACACTACCGCGTCACCATGCCGGCCGAGCAGATACTGCAGCAAATGTGGTGAAGGTTGCTGCTTTCCGTGGTCATGACGACTACGTAGTTTGGTCATGACGACGACGTAGTTACTGTACTGCGATTGAGCGGCAGCGTCGACGCGATCCGGACCCGCTCAGCATCCGGCACCGCACCGCGCAGAACCAACTTCGAACACCTCGAATCCGTCGGGGATCCCGATCGCCTGACCGCCGTCTCACGGACAGCTACTGTTCACCTCTGCGGCAACACCACATTGTGGTCGGCCTCCCAGGCCGCGCGCGCGGCCGTCCAGCGCTCGAACGCCGCCTCCCACGCCGCCGCGCTGGTGTAGGTGCCGTCGAACCGCAGCAGCTGCTCCGGCGGATCGTCCAGGCCGCGACGACGCTGCATCAGGCCGGGCTACTTTCGTATTCCCGAAAACCGACGAAAACGCAGGTCAAAGAACTTCGCCAAACTTTGGCGAAGTTGACGACCACCGGCCGCGGACGACGCATCAGGCCAAGCTCACCAAATTGACGCCGCGCATCGCGCGCCGCTGCGGACATTTACCTCGACATTTCACGTAGTTGACAGCGGATGCGTGTCGTGAATGTGAAAGGTGCACTGCCTCAACGAGAATCGACGTTGCCGACGTTCGATTATCACGCCAGGGAGTGCACCTAACAGATGCAAGCTATCACCGATTGGTCGAAGAATCTGCGGGTCGAGGTCCGCGGCGACGACGTGGCGCAGCACGCTGGGTGCCTGCTGCCCCGGATGCTGGCCGATGCGACCGGGCTAACCGAGGGGTTGTCGGCAGCGGTGTTCGCGGCCGGAGGTGACCCACGACCGGGGCGGGGTGCTGCGCGACGTGGCGGTATCGATCTGCGACGGCGGTCGCGACATCTCCGATGTCGTCGTGCTGGGCCAGCAGCCGCGGCTGTTGGGGCCGGTGGCGTCGATCCCCACGGTGTGGCGGTCGTTGAACGAGCTCGACGCGTCCGACATCGCCGCGATCACCGTGGTGCGCAACCGGATCCGGCCAAAGGTGTGGGAGGCGATCGCGGCCCGGCATGGTGCGATCCCGCCCGCGCCCACCTGCTACGGCGACCTCGGCGCCACCATCGTGATCCGCATCGACGCGTCGCTGGTCGACTCGCACAGCGACAAACAGCACGCGGCGGGCACCTTCAAGGGCGGCTGGGGGTTTCATCCGCTGATGGCCTGGTGCGACAACACCGGCGAGCTGCTGGCGATCATCGCCCGGCCGGGCAACGCCGGCTCCAACACCGCCGCCGACCACATCGCGATCATCGACGCCGCGATCACCGCGGTCCCCGCCAAGTGGCGCCACAACCTGCTGGTCACCATCGACGGCGCGGGCTGCAGCCACGCCGTGGTCGAGCACCTGAGGAAGCTCAATGCCCGGCCGGGCTGGTCGGTGCACTACTCGCTCGGGTTCGACCTCGACGAGCGGGTGCGGGTCGCGATCGGGCAGCTGCCCGCCAACACCTGGGAGCCGGCGCTCGACCCGCACGGCACGGCGCGCCAGGACGCGGCTGTGGCGGAGCTGACCGGGCTGCTGCGCCAGTCCGTCGCCGGGGACCGGCTCGATGGCTGGCCCGCTGACATGCGCATCCTGGTGCGGCGGGAAAAGATCGACGAAGGCACCCAGCTGTCGCTGTTCGAGCAGCACAACGGCTACCGCTACCAAGTGCTCGCCACCGCCACTCGCGGCGGGCAG
>DASPOT010000002.1:0-4728 GCA_035625875.1 Mycobacterium sp.
CATCGTGCAGGCCGCGCTGAAGATCGTGCTCGAGCCGATCTTTGAGGCCGATTTCGCCGAGTGCAGTTTCGGGTTTCGCCCGAAACGCTCGACGCACGATGCCCTGCAGGTCCTCGTGGACGAAGCCTGGCGGGGACGACGGTGGGTGGTGGAAACCGATATCGCCAACTGCTTTTCGGCGATACCGCAGGACAAGTTGATGCAAGCGGTCGAGGAACGCATCAGCGACCGAACCGTCTTGGGACTGCTGCGGGCCACGCTGCGCGCAGGGGTGTTAGAAGACGGTCAGGTGCGGCGCGAGGTCACCGGAACCCCGCAAGGGGGCCCGCTGTCGCCGCTGCTGTGCAACGTATACCTACACCAGCTGGACCGGGTGTGGGATATACGCCAGCACGGGGTGCTGGTGCGTTACTGCGATGACCTGGTGGTCATGTGCAGCACCCGGCAACAGGCCCAAGAGGCGCTGGCGCGGCTAAAGACCGTACTGGCCGGCCTGGGTCTGGAGTTGAAGGCGACCAAGACCCGGATCGTGCACTTAACCGAGGGCAAGGGCGCCGAGGGCTTTGATTTTCTCGGCTTTCACCACCGGTGGGTGCGCGCCCGGGGCACGGTCAGCCCCCGCCGGGTATGCTTCCTGGCCCGCTGGCCCTCGCGCAAGGCGACCCAGCATGCCCGCGACCGGATCCGGCAGCTGACGGAGCGGAAGCGGCTATGGCTGCCCGACGAATGGGTGGTGCAGGAACTCAACCAGTTCCTGCGCGGCTGGGGCGGATATTTCCAATACGGAAACTCCGCCCGAGTGTTCGATGCGATCAGTCAATACGCCCTGGAGCGGTTTGCGGCGTTTGTGGGCAAACGCCACCAACGCAGCCGCAGATGGGGGATGAGGAAGGTGACCTGCGCGTCACCGGATAACCTCGGACTGATTACCTTGTGTGGAACCGTCATCGCCCCCAGGCCTTTTCGGCCCTGGAAGGTAACGGCCGCACGCCGACGGTGAAGAACGTCGGAGAGCCGTGTGCGGGAAAACCGCATGCACGGTTCGACGGGGAGGGGCTGGAAACGGAGCCCAGGCCACCGCGCCAGCCCCTCACCCTACCCTGGCGTGGTGACGTGTTGGGGGTGTGACCTGGGGTTTTGCGGTCTGTCTGTGGGTTGTACTGCCTACATGTAACCGAAGCGGTGAGAGACGTCGAGGAGGTCGAAGGCTCGCCGCTGCAGCGGGGTGGGGGTGGTGAGCTTGGTGAATGCCGGCATGTTGTCGGCGGGTTGGATGTGGTTGACGCAGAGGGTGCCCAGATCTGCCAGCAGGCTGGTGAAACTGTGCACCGGGTAGTCGTCTTCGGTGCGTTTGCGGGCTGCTTTGGTTAGGGCGGCATCGGAGCGCTCGGCCGCGGCGACGGGGTCGGTGCGCTTTTGCCGCCGCGCCGTGTTTGTCGTTGCCATAGAACAGGATCGGGGCCAGTGCTTGTTTCATGTGCCAGCCGATGTAGTAGGACAACATCCGCAAAAACACGTGAGCGCGTACCCGGTCGGCCAGGCGGTGGCGGATGGGCCGCACATCAAGCTCGGTGTTGAGGGTGCGGAAGAACCGTTCGACGTCTTCAAGTCCCTTGTAACGCAACACCACATCGTCGTCGGCGAGAGTCTGCTCGGGCAGGCTGGTGCGCAGCACGTAGATGCCGTCCAGGGCGGCCTCGGCGGCGATCTGATCGCTCTTGCGCGAGAAGGTGAACGCCTCGTCGGTGATCTGGAGGTCAAAGTGCTTGGCCATCTTGTAGTGGTTGATCACCTTGCCCACCCGCAGGCCGATCTTGTCGCGCCCGCGCAGCGGTCGTTTCTCGCGCCGGGTGGCCGCGGCGATTTTCTCGAGCTCTTTTTCGGTCGCCGCCAGCAGGTCGTCGCGTTTGCGGGCGCGTTGCTCGGCCAGGGCCGGGTTACGGCAGCAGACCAGCCGCTCCCCGGGATAGTCGGGGTGGGTGATCTCGATCAGATTCTGTTCGTCAAACAGCGACAGCTGCAGCGCATCGGCCTCAACGCGGGCCTTGATCTGGCCGGCCCGCAGCGCGCTGATCCAGTCCAGTTGGGCCGGACGCAGCTCTTTGTCGATACGCGCGGAGGTCAGCATGCCCCGATCTCCCACCAAAGCCACCCGGTCTGGGCCTAGATGAAGCCGTGTATAACGTGCAGAGACGCCATCGCGTATGACGTGTGGTCCCAAATTAGTCCCGACATGAGCCAAGATCGCTTCTATTGCTTGGAGCCGGTCACTTGCCGTAGCCCGCGTTCGGTCCCGCTCGGCGAAAGCGAAGTAGGCCGGATGCCGAGGGTTCGCATGGAGGCCTCCACATAGGTTTCGGTGCGCTCGATCAGGATTCGCGGTCCGGCGAATTCCGACGGACAGACGTCACCTGTTCGTTCCCGCCACCGGTGAAGGCGAAGCGCGAGTTCATTCGCAATCGGTTCCAACCGGTCGCGTTCATCGCCGACGAGCAGATTGTTCGACTCGCTCGGGTCCTCGAGCAGGTCGTAGAGCTCACGCGCCGGCCGTGGCCCTGCCGCAAATAGAGCGACCGCTTTCCCGGAGGGACTGTCTTGAACGTCCAACGGTAGGTCCACAAGGTGCCGCGGTGTGTAGTTCTCGATATAGCTGTATTCCTTAGTGCGAATAGCGCGCATTGGATCAAAGGAATCGTGATAGGTCTTTTCGGTGAACACCTCCTGGCGAACCGGTGCGGCGTCTGCAGTGGGCCGGAGCAGATTATTGGCGTGGGAAATGCCTTCCACCTCGGCCGGTATTTCTATACCAAACACGTCGAGCAGTGTCGGCAACAGATCGACGCCGCTAAAGAGCTCGTCATAGACGCGCGGCGCGACACCCAGCCTCGTGGGCGGACGGATGATCAACGAGATGCCGGTGCCCGCGTCATACAACGTCGCCTTCGCGCGGGGAAACGGCGCACCATGGTCGCTGAAGAAAACCACCCACGTGTTGGCGTCCAAGCCGGTATCAGCCAGCCTGTCTAGCAGCCTGCCGACCGCCGCGTCCGCCACCGCGATCGCCCCATAGAAATCGGCGAAGTCGCCGCGGACTTCCGCGATGTCCGGCAGGTAGTCAGGCACCTCTACGTCCTCGAGCGGTGCCGGCTGATACCGGTCCCGCGGCCATGGCCGATGCGTTTCAAAAAAACCCACCGTCAGCAGGAACGGACCGCCTTCGTCGAGCGGCGCACTCTCCGTCAGCCATTCCTGCGCCCTGGCGACGACATACTCACAGTGGGAGTTGGACACATCGAACTCGTCGAAGCCAAGCCGCGACGGAAAGGACGTCTCGTGCTGCATCCCGAACAACGCCGAGTACCAACCAGCGTCCGACAGAATCTCCGGCAGCGTGCGAACCCCCTCGTGGTACTCAAAGCCGTGATGGGCCAGTCCGATCAGGCCATTGCTGTGCGGGTAGCGACCGGTAAACACGGCGCCGCGCGAGGGTGAGCACTGAGGGGCGGCCGCGTAGGCGCGAGTAAACAGGATGCCCTCGGCGGCCAAGCGATCCAGGCACGGGCTCGAAACCCCGCGACGCCCATACACTCCGAGCCAGCGGCCGGTGTCGTGCCAGTGCACAATCAGCAGATTGTCGTTTCGCCCATCCGTCATGCTCACCAAGCTTGCCCCAGCGGCAACAGCGAGGTTCCTATGACGCGCTGCAGGCCCGATCTCGTGGCTTGGCGTGTGTGGAGCCGATATATTGGCACGCTACTACCGATCACCTGCATGTCTGCCAGCTCTAGACGCCGGCCAGTCGCGTTGCCGGCCGAGATCGCCGCCTAGATCGACGCGTTCGCCGACCAGATGGAACTGCCGGCGGTTGGTGGTCCGCAACGTATCACGCCAAGCGGGAGGTCGCCGGTAAGGGCTTCTCCTCAGTCCGTCAGGTCGACCCGGATCGTAAGCAGGCTTGTGCCCATGGCGCGGACGGCGAGACTGTTGAGCTGCGGCAGTGAGCGCAGCCGTTCGCGTGGGTTGTCATCGGGCATGAGATGAGCCGTGCCATTGTGCCATCGCCCGCCCAACCGCACTCGGACGTTGGGGTTCGCCTTGATGTTTTGCACGTATTGCGACTTCTCGCCGAACTCCGATACGAACCAAAACTGGTCGCCGACCCGGCTGCCGCCCAACGGAGTGCAGCGCGGCTGCCCTGACTTGCGTCCCGTCGTTTCGAGCAACGTCTGGGTGGGCAGTCGTCGCGTCAGCGGGTTGCCCACCCGTTTCTGAAAGGCCTTAGTAATACGGTCACGTAGGTCGGTCATCGTAAGGCTCCTTTCCCTTGCATCCATCACACCATTGGTCCGCGCGACGGTGCGATAGTGCTCTGATGGCACGGCTCATTGAACAGCGTGTTTGCCGCGCTTCCCGCCGTTGTCGTTAGTGTTCTCCGGTCGGGCTGACACGGTCGGGCTGACAGGATTTGAACCTGCGACCACTTGACCCCCAGGTTCAAGTGCGGTGTTCGCAGGCGTTCGTCGATGACCGGTTTTCGCAGGTAAACCGCAATGTCCGTACATAGGCGGAGTGTGTGATGATCGCGTCACGGTTGTCGTCGAGTTCGACGGCGTGGCTTCCCGGGGCCCGCTTCAGAGCCTTCGTCGACTCACGTGCGGGTTTGTTTTAGCGGCGAGATGGCTCTGTTCTCCGTGTTTGAACTGCAACTCCTCGGCGCACATGGGGGAC
>DASPOT010000003.1:0-79696 GCA_035625875.1 Mycobacterium sp.
GGGACCGGGAGAAGATCGCCCACGGCAACGCCGAACGCATCCTGCGCATCTGAATCGCTTCAGTCCGCGCCAGAACGACAGCGAAAAGGAATACCACTGGCACCCAAGAAACTTCTCGGCGGAGGTTTACGATGGCCGAGAATCTGACGGTCACCGCATGGGATACGGCGCGATCCAGTTGGCCGGTCCGCATGTGTTCGGTCCGCCGGCCGACCGCGACGCCCCGATGGCTCCCCTCGATTAATTGACCAGTCGCTGATCAGGTCCTGGCGGATTTGTCAAAGTCTGCCACCAGCCGGCCCCGCACGTATTCGGCTACGCACAAGCCATCCCAGACGGTGGTCAGGGAACCCATAGCCATCGGCATAGCGGATACGCCAGCGGTGTGACGACGGTCACGCCGGGCGATGGGTGACGTATGGCGGGCGGATCGTTGCACATCGCAGTTGCATCATAAGACGAAAGGTCCAGTGATCGGACAAGGTGGATGCCTGCGGGTCGTGTTAAGTCGCGGCGCTATCGGCCACAACGGTCCATGGCGCACCCGCCCTGGCCTTGACCAAGCGCCCAAGTCGCCACCGGCTTCAGTAACTGATCGTTATGTATCGTGGTTTATACGCCCGACGCCAAAGGACCACGCGCAACCGAGAGGTGTGGCAAATGCCGAACTTGCCTCCCATAGTTCTCGATGGCGATGTCGATCCCGCAGACCGAGCAAGCGCTATTGACTTCATCAACCGTGTCAACTGGCTGTTCGACGCCTGGGATATCGACGCGATGGTCGAGGCGTTCCTACCGGATAGCGTGACGTATCACACCCATGGCATCAATCGTGGCCGGGCGGAAATGCGGCGCTTCTTCCAAGAGGCATACCCCTATATTGTCCCTGGGGTTAGCCGACACGCGACCAACCCAATCGTCGATCGTGACGGCGAGGGGGTAATCGTCCGCTACCACAACCTTCTCGTCCGCTATGCTTCACCGGAGGTTGCCTCCCACCAGATATTTGAGAGCCCCCGCGATCTGCCCGCGATCTGGGTGTACTCCGCTATGACGGACCGCCTGCGTCGGACCGACAGAGGGTGGCGAATCTTGGAACGCCACGTCGGAGCGACAACGATGAACGACCGCGTACGCCCCATAACTTCCGACCCCGCCAATTTCGACCCTTGCCTGCCCCGGGCAATAGCACGATGACCTCCCTGGTGTTCTCCGACGCGCGCCACGTCCTCGTCGCCACCGCCGGTGAAGCCAAAGTCGTTGCGGCGATCCCGCGAAATCCCGATCCGCACGACCGCCAGATCTGTCTGCTATTCGGCGCCGCGGAACTCAACTAAACGAAATCGCAGCGGAAGTCCAACACTCACTGAGCATTCCGGTAACGGCTGCGGCCGCCGGCCACCTTACGCGGTGGATTCGCAGCGCGAGACCGGCTGTCTCGAGGCGGCACCATGTTTGGATCGGTGGCGCCCTTGGTCGGCACCATACGGACCTTGTCGCCGGGAACCCGACGGCCCGTTCTGGTGTTGACGATGCGCAGTTCGACGGGATCGCCATTCGGGTCGCTCGGCCGCATAGGTGGGTGTTCTGCCGTAGCACCCCACTTGTCGCCCCAGGCCACCATGGCCAACAAAACAGGTTGCAGGTCGCGCCCCTTCTCGGTGAGCCGGTATTCGAATCGGTTCCCCGACTCGCCGTAAGGCACACGGGTCACCACGCCGTGGTCGCACAGCCAGTTCAGCCGATCGGTGAGGGTGTTCCGGGCGATGCCGAGTCGCCGCTGAATATCGTCGAAGCGAGTGACGCCGGAAAACATGTCGCGCACGATCAACAGCGACCACCAATCGCCGACCACTTCGAGAGTCTGGGCAACCGAGCAGTTCAGCTGTTCAAACGACGCGCGCCGCATAATTCGAGGTTAGCCGACGGTCATCCAAATCATCTAGTAATGCAACTCACGGAGCGTGGCCAAGGCCCCCGGGTGGCAGAAGTTTTTAGCTGCTGTCGCAACCCCCACGGCGAGGGAGCCGTTGTTTCGGCAGATGACCTCCTGAGCGGAACATCCCGCCAAGTCGCAGGTGGCGCTTGCAATAGAATGCTCCGCTCGGGAGCCCGTTCACGCAGACTAGAGCGAGGCAGACACGGAAGTAGTGAGGCAGTCCATTGAATGTGGCAGCTAAGGCCATAGGCAAACTAGTCAACCCGGGGCAGATTTCCGATCCGGACAAGTTGCGCAGCACCATTTTCGGCAAGGTCGTGCTGGTGACCGGGGCGTCCTACGGCGTGGGCGAGGCGACCGCCCGCAAGCTGGCCGCGGCGGGAGCGACCGCGCTGGTTGTCGCCCGCTCGGCGGACAGGCTCGATGATCTGGTGGCATCGATCAACGCCGGCGGGGGACGAGCGGTTGCCTACCCAACCGATCTGACCGACGAAGCCGCCGTCAATGCCCTTGCGAAGCAAATTACTGAGGAGCACGGTCCGCTGGACATCGTGGTGAGCAATGCCGGCAAGTCGCTGCGCCGCTCGCTGCATCACCAGTACGACCGCCCGCATGATTTTGAACGCACGATCGACATCAACTACCTGGGGCCGATCCGGCTGCTGCTGGGTGTGCTTCCGGCCATGCGCGCGCAGGGCCACGGGCACATCGTCAACGTTTCGAGTGTCGGTGTGCGCGTCCCGCCGGGCCCGCAGTGGGGCGCCTATCAGGCATCCAAGGGGGCGTTCGACCGCTGGCTGCGCAGTGTCGCACCGGAGTTGCATGCCGACGGGGTGGAGGTTACCTCGGTGTATTTCGCGCTGGTCCGCACGCGGATGATCGAGCCCACCCCGATCCTGCGCAAACTGCCGGGGCTGTATCCCGAACAGGCTGCCGACGTCGTCGCGAAAGCGATCATTGAACGGCCGCGCACTATCGCGCCGCCCTGGGTGGGGCCCGTCGAACTGGCCTCGGTGCTGCTGGCCGGGCCCGCCGATCGTGCGGCACGGCTGTGGTATCGCCGGTACTTCTCCGATTCCGATAACCGCAAGGGTCGGTGATGACCGAGCGTGTGGCGACCACCGCGGCTCGGGCGCTGCTGCGCTCGGGACTGCTCGGTCCGCCCGGCCCGGCTGCGGTGTTACGGCTACTTCGCGAGCTGCGCCGAGGTGGCACGAATCCCGCCACTCTGCTGGCAGTCGCGGCGGCGCGGTGGCCGAACCGGGCCGCGATGATCGACGACGACGGCATCCTCAGCTACCACGAGCTGCAGTCGGAGACCGAATCACTTGCTCGTCAGCTCACCCGCGAAGGCGTCGAACCGGGGCAGGCGGTCGGAATCTTGTGCCGCAATGGACGCGGCTTTGTCGAGGCGGTGTTCGCCGCGGCCTTGGTGGGTGCTGACGTCGTGCTGGTCAATACGGATTTCCGCATCGATGCGCTCGCTGCCGCGTTGAGCGCATATCGAGTCAAGACGATGGTCTCTGACCAGGAATTCGCCGATCGGGTGCATGCCGCCGATGCATCGGTCATGGTTATCGACCCGGCGACGGTCAAGACAGACGACGGTGATCCGCGGCCCAAGGTGGCGGCGTCCGGCCGGATCGTTCTCCTCACGTCGGGCACCACAGGCAAACCCAAAGGCGTGCCCCGCGCCCCCCGTATGCGTTCGGCGGTGGGCGTCTGGGTGACGATCCTGGATCGCACCGGGCTGCGCACCGGGTCGCGGATCTCGGTGGCGATGCCGATGTTTCACGGGTTGGGGCTGGGCATGCTGATGTTGGCGGTGGGCCTCGGCGGCACGGTACTCACTCATCGCCACTTCGACGCCAAGGCCGCGCTCGCGCAGGCGTCGCTGCATCGCGCCGACGCGTTTACCGCGGTGCCGGTCGTACTGGCGCGCATCCTCGACCTGCCCCACGCCGTTCGGGCGCGAAACCCGGTGCCGTCACTGCGTGTGGTGATGTCCAGCGGCGACCGACTCGATCCCAGTCTCGCCCAACGGTTCATGGATGCCTACGGCGACATTCTTTACAACGGCTACGGCTCCACCGAGGTCGGCATCGGCGCGCTGGCAACACCAGCCGACCTGCGCGCTGCCCCGGAAACGGTGGGAAAGCCGGTCGCCGGCTGCCCAGTGCGCATCTTCGACGGAAACGACAAGCCTGTTGGGCCACGCATCACCGGACGCGTGTTCGTGGGCGGCGAGCTGGCGTCTGAGGGGTATACCGGTGGAGGTGCCAAGGCCGTCATCGACAACATGACCAGCACCGGCGATATGGGCTATCTCGACGAAGCAGGGCGGCTCTTCATCGTTGGTCGTGAAGACGACATGATCATCTCCGGCGGTGAAAACGTTTATCCACGCGCGGTCGAAAACGCACTCGCCGAACACCCCGACGTCGCCGAGAACGCGGTCATCGGGGTCCCAGATGAGCGGTTCGGTCATCGACTGGCCGCGTACATTGTCCTGCGGCCCGACAGCAACATCGAGGAGACGGCGGTGCGGGAGTATTTGAAGGACAGAGTTTCTCGCTTCGAACAGCCAAGGGATATCCACATCGTCAGCAGCCTCCCACGCAACCCCGCTGGCAAGGTCCTGCGGAAAGAACTACCGACCTAAGCACGTCCGTTCCCTCGTGGCGGAATCTCACGCCTGATCGGATGGTGGGACACCCACAGTTTTGGCCAACCAGTTGGGCGCGAGCACCGAGAGGGTGGTGGCCGTTGCCGTAGCAGCGCCCACACCCGACCAGGCGACCGGCCCCAGCGGCGTACAACCGAAGAAGTGGCTGATGCCTGGGGTTTGGACGATGGCGACCAAGACCGCCGCGCTGCCCAGCGCAGTCGCTATGACGAGCGGGCTGTGCCGCCGAGTCAGTAGCGTCTGCGCCAGCTGTGTCGTCACCAAAGCGGTCAAGCCCATTGTCGACGTGCGTCTTTCGGTGCCGGGCGTCCAACGCCCGATGGCCCAGGCTGCGGTTGCGCCAGCGGCCGTGACGGCGCCGCGGGTGACGATCTCGCGCATCAGCGGCGTGTCGAGCGAAGGCGCCGACCCAGTCAGTACCGCGTGCTGATGTGCACGTTGGGCCTCTTCGGCCTCTTGGTCGGTTCGATCCGCTGTCTCCTCGGGTTGTGGATGCTGCGGGGTGATTGCAACCGCAAGCGCGGGAAACATATCGGTGAGCATGTTCACCAAGAGCAGTTGCCGGGTCCCTATCGGTGCCCGCCCGGTGCCGAACGCGGTCCCGATGATGGTGAAGAGCACTTCGCCGACATTGCCGCCAACCAGGATCGTCACCGCGTCGCGCACAGCGCTCCACATACCGCGGCCCTCGATCAACGCGTCGATCAACACGCCCAGATCATCCTCTGTCAAGACGATGTCGGCGGCCAAGCGGGCGGCCGACGAACCGCGACCGCTCACCCCTATGCCCACGTCGGCCATCCGGATCGCGGCGGCGTCGTTGGCGCCGTCGCCGACCATCGCAGTCACTTGCCCGCAGCGTTGCAGCGCCGCGACAATCTGCACCTTTTGTTCCGGGCTGACGCGGGCGAAGACCTGCACGTCGGCGACGAGTTTGGCGCGGGCTTCCTCGTCGAGAGCGGCGAGTTCGGCTCCGGTTACCTCCCGCGCATCCGACGGCAGGCCCAACTGACGGGCGATCGCCCGTGCGGTTACCGGATGATCGCCAGTGATCAGCACTACCCTGCGCCCGACATCCAGCAGCACTTCAATAAGCGGCCGCGACGATGGTCGTGCGGTGTCTGCTAAACCGACATAGCCGATCAACTCGAGGTCCCACGCGGCCGCATCGACCGCATCGGCATCGGTGTCGGAATCGTCGGTGGTCCCCCGATCCCAGCGGCGCTGCGCCACCGCCAGCACGCGCAAGCCTTGCTCGGCGAGGCTGTGTACCAAAGACTCTGCATGGTCGTGGTCGGTACTCGGATCGGCGAACCGGCAGCGCGGCAGAACCTTCTCGGGAGCACCCTTGAGCATCAGCATCGGCCCTGTTGTGTCCGTGCTCACTGTGCCTATAGCGGCGGAGTAGCCACGACTGGACTCGAAAGGTACCTCCGCGAGCACAGTCCACTCTGAAACACTTTGGCTCGTAAGTGAATCCGCCGCCGTGAGGATAGCCTCGTCGGTGGCATGCGCGTGCCCCTGCCCGTTATGGGGCTGGGTGCAGGCGCGAGCGGCGGCCCGCAGCACCTCGGCCGCCCGCGGATCGGCGGCGTGGGGGAATGGACCTTGTGGCTTGGTCGTGGCCGGCGCGCCACAAACGACACGCAGACGGTTCTCGGTGAGCGTGCCGGTCTTGTCGAAACATACCGTCTGGACCCGGCCCAGGGCTTCGATGGCGCGTGGCGTGCGGACCAGCGCTCCACGCCGCGACAAACGCTGGGCAGCGGCAAGCTGGGCGAGGGTGGCCACCAACGGCAGGCCCTCGGGGACAGCGGCCACCGCAATGGCGACGCCGTCGGCGACCGCTTGACGCAGCGACCCTCGGTGCAGCAACGCCAAACCGGTCACCGCGGCTCCACCGGCAAGCGTCATTGGAAGGACCTTGCCGGTCAACTCCCGCAACCGTGCCTGCACTCCAGCCGCCGATTCGACATCGGCGATCGCCGAAATCGCGCGGTGCGCAGCGGTGCCGGCACCGGTGGCCACGACGATCGCCCGAGCGTGCCCTGCGACGATTGTGCTGCCCTCGAACAGCATGCTGGCCCGGTCCGCATCGGTGACAGCGACGGGCTCCACCTGCTTGTCCACCGGCAGCGACTCACCGGTGAGGAAGGACTCGTCGACCTCGAGATCCTCGGCCACCAATAGGCGTGCATCGGCCGGCACCACGTCCGGAGCGGCCAGGTCGATGACGTCGCCCGGACGCAGTGAACTCGCGGTCACCGTAACCGTGCGTTCGGTGTGTCGGGCGGCGTCTAGCCGGCGTCGTGTCGTCGTCATCGCCGGAACAACGACGCGGCGCGCGAGTTTTTCCTGTTCGGCGAACAGCTCGGCGACCGCCGCTTCGGCCCGCAACCGTTGCACCCCGCCGGTTACCGCATTGGCCGTCATCACGCCCGCGACCAGAAGCGCGTCGACATTGCTGCCGACAATCGCCGACGCCGCCGCTCCTACTGCCAGGATCGGCGTCAGTGGATCGCGGAGCTCGGCCCGCGTCAGGGCCAGCAGCTGCCCTACACGACTTGTCGGTCCCCGCAGTGGCGCCACCAGTGGGTGATAGGAGAGATCGTCGAGAACGCGTCGCCATGCCGGCGCGCCGGGCTCGACGGGCAAGGGTCGCGTACGGCTGGTCAGCCGCGAATAGACGATCTCCGGGTCCAGAGCGTGCCAGGCGGTCAGCGGTTGCGGGGTGGGATCGGGTTGCCGCAGCACCTTGCTGGCCGAATAAGCTCCCGATGCCAAAGCGGTGGCCCCGGCCGCATTGACCGGATTGAGCCAGCGCCGCAGGGCGAACGGGCTGGCTGTACGGGGGTCGCCGGTGACCAGTAACAGCCCGGCCAGGGTGGTGCCGCCCTTGGCAAGGTTCACCGACGACGCAGTGGTCCGCCGGGCTACGGGTAGCGCCGACAGGATCCGCACGGCTGCGGCCAGATCGGTACCGGTGATGATGTCCGCGGTCCACGGTGTAGCCGCGACGGGATCGTCTAGGGCCACCCCGACGTCGGCGATGGCTAGCGCCGCTAACGTGTCGGTCGATGCGAAGTCCCGGTGCAGGGCGGTGATCAGCAGGACCGGTCCGCGATCCGCCCGCAACTCACGTACCAGCTTTAGCAGCGGAGTGCCTGCCGGATGACTGGCGGCGACGCTGGCGGCCAGATCCTGGGTGCCGGCCACATGCCGCAGGACCACCCGGGCTCCGGTCCGGTGCGCCATCTGCAGCAGTGGGACCGCAAAGGGGTCGACCTCCCAGCCAACCTCGACACTGCCCACCGTTTCGCCATCGACCACGAGGTCGGCGCGTTCCAGGCCCTGGGCCGGCGTCGCCGAGGGTCCCTGCGCCGGAACCCATCGCAAGCGCGCTCCGGTGGCCGGTAACTCATCGGGGTCGGGCTCCGGTGGCTGCTCAGCGTGCAGCAGTGCATCGGCCACCTCATAGACCCGGTCCTCATCCCAGCCGGGTGCGTCGCCGCGCACGTGCAACACGGCACGGGCGTCACCACGCAGCGCCGCGCCGTCGATGACGACCACTTTCACCCGATCCAAGCGACGCAGCGCGCCCGGGTCGAGAACCAGTTGCCCGGCGTCGGCGAGCCCGCGACCAAGCACCGCGGCGAACGCCTGCCGGCCCATATGCGCCGCGTTCGGCACCCCGGCCAGTACCGCGCCTGCCGCGTCTTCGGTGCCACCGCCGGCCAGCAACGCACCTGCAGCGGCGATCAACGAACCGTTCGCGGCTTGGTCGGCATACTCCTCCACGGGCCCGGCCATGGATCCCTTTGCGGTGTCGATCGCGGAGTCGATGGCTCCATCGACCACGACGTGCGAAGCCTCACCGGCCGCTGCGGCCGCCCAGCTGTGCCGAGGGGTCTGCGAATTGGCCCCGGCTGACGAGATGACGGGGACCACCGGAGCTTGCGGCCGCTTGGGCGAGGCCAGCTGCGGCTCCCGGTCTCGCCACGTGCGACGATGAGCCATCGCCTCGGAGATCTGCAGGCCGCGTTGCATCAGGTTCACCAGCGGTGTACCGACCGCTAGCGTCAGCCCGTTCGCCGCCGCTGTCGAAGCGCTGAGCGCAAGATCAGTGCCCACTCGACCCAGTCGCGACTCCAGCAGTGACACCATCCGCGGTTGATTATTGAGGAGAGCGGCCGCAGCTCGGGTGGTTCGCGGTGCGGCGGGCAGTCGGACCACCCAACCGGTCACTGCGGCACCGATCGCCACCACATCCATTGCCGCTGAGGTGAGCGGCACCAGTATCGCCAACGGGTTACCCGGGTCGGCAAATGGCGCAGTTCGGATTGCCGGCTCCGGTCCTGCCGAGGTTAAATCGGCGGCCGCGGAAGCCACTGTTTCACGCACCGAGTTCAAGACACGGTCGCTGTCCGCGTCATCCTCAAGTTCGACCACCAGGCGGCCCAATGCGCCCTCGACATGGGCGGTGGCCACGCCCGGGATCTTGCGAACCGGCTCCTCCACCACAGCCGCATGCTCATGCCAGCGGGGGAATGGCAACAACGGATCCAGGTCCAGATGCACCCGCCGCCCGCTGTGCCAACGCACCGGCGGCGCGGCGCTCTTATGAGAGTTGCGTGTCCCGAGCAATCGGCCGGTCGATTGACCCACCGACTCCACCACTGGGCCGGCCAGCATCTGCACCGCGCCCGCAGCACCTGCCGCGCCGTTCACCCCGGCTCGCAGCGCCTGCACCGCTCCACCGGTCATACCACCGACGACGGTGGCTGCACCCGGAACCCTCATTCCGTCACCCTTCAGCTACGTCTACCGCGCCTAATACTTACGGCGTGTTACCTATCTGTCCACAAATACCTGGCGAACATTGGTGACGGCAGTGACCTGGGGACTCGCTCACTTACGAGGGCACCCTGCAGGAGACTCGGGCTAACGCAACGCCAAGCTTCCCTCGTTAGGCGGCTTGCCGGCTAGCTCTTGGCGCCGACGGTGATCAGGTCCGACACGATCCGCGTCCACACCGGCCGCTGGACACGATGCTGCTCGCTGACGACGAACCCCGCGCTCTCGAACAAAGCCCGCACCTCGGCCGGCGACGCGTGGTGTGCGGGTTTCCACCGGTTGGCGGAGGGCCCCTGCAGGAGAGGTTGCCGCGCGCTCAAGGCCGCGACCGCGACCAGTCCGCAGGACGACAGCACGCGATGGAATTCCCGTAATGCCGCTGCTTGGTCGAAGAAGTGAAACGCCGAGGTCGTCACGACGGCGTCGAGCGCCTCGTCACCGAAGGGAAGTTGCTCGGCGGGGCCACGCAACCACTGCACCCGGGTCGATCGGGCACGAGCCTCGTCGAGCATACCGTCGGACATGTCCACGCCGTAGATTTCGTCGGGGTGTAGTTCACGCTCGATCCGGTCAGCGAGAATTCCTGTGCCGCAGGCTATGTCGGCGATCCTGCGAGATTGGTGGGCGCGCAGTTGCGCGATCACCTCGTCGTGCGCCGGACGGTAAACCCAGTGCTGCAGAACTGGAAGATCGTAGGCCGGCGCGGCGAAACCCCAGAGCCGCGTGATCGTGCGGTTGAGGCTTCGCCGTCGCGGTGCCGTCATTAATTCTTGCTGAGTACGGAGCTGTAGTAGATGGTGTCGGCCACCGACACCGAGTCGTTGCTCTGCGGGATCGCGGTAAGTCCGTGGTCGGCCAGCAGCTGACTCATCTGGGTACCGACCGACCGCCACCCCAAATTCTCCAGGTATGCGGCGACGTCGTTGCGCTCGCCCTCGTAACCAAGGTCGGCGAACTCCAGCTCGAAGCCGTGGTCACGCCATTTGGCGGTGGCCTTGCGCATCATTTCCCGCGCTTGTTCAATGTCCAGCTGCGACATGTCCGGGACGGCCTCGCTGGCGAGCCGGCTGCCGTCGGCGCTGAGTGCGGTGACGTTGTCCAGCAAGCGATCCTGAGCTTTCGGTGGCAGATAACCGAACAGCCCCTCGGCGATCCATGCAGTGGGTTGGCGCTTATCCAGACCCGCATCGACCAATGCTGTCGGCCAGTCGTGCCTCAGATCGATGGCCACCGCGCGCCGGTCGGCTGTAGGCGCAGCGCCCAGACCCGCCAGGGTGGCGGTCTTGAACTCGATCACCTGCGGCTGGTCGATCTCGAAGACTGTCATGTCAGCGGGCCATGCCAGCCGGTAGGCGCGCGCGTCGAGACCGGACGCCAGGATTACCGCCTGACGGATTCCGGCCCGCGTCGCGTCGTGAAAGAACGAGTCGAAAAAGCGGGTACGGGCGGCCATCGCATCGGGCATGTGCTCAAGCTTCCAGCCCGAGTCGTTGTCATCGACGTCAGCGGTGGCCAGCTCACCGGTGACCCACCGGGTGAAGAAATCCACGCCGACAGCCCGGACAAGTGGTTCGGCGAACCGGTCCTCGATCAAGGGCTTGTCGGCCTTGGTGGCGATCGCGCGAGCCGCCGCGACCATCGTCGCCGTCGCTCCCACGCTGGTCGCCAAATCCCAGGTGTCGTTGTCTGTGCGCGGCATGCGGCTCCTTTCCGAACGTCCGGCGTTGTACTTAGCCAGTGTAACAAGCTGCACGACGGCTAATGCGTCGACCTCGATGGTCTACGTCACACAGCGCATGGAGAGGCGTCCGTGCTTCAGGAGGCGGGCGGGTTGACGAACCAGACGTTGTCTTCGCGCAGCCTGCGGCTGCGCCAGCCATCGCGGGTGCGCACCAATCAACAACACCAGTGACGCTGCGGGGTCGTCACATGGCTCGACCACCCTCCACCGCCGCGGACGCGCCCGGCCGCTTGATGAACACACTGACGTGGGAGATCATGCCATCATCGTTCTGCTCGAACAGGATGCATTCCGGGTACTCGGTGGGGACGCCGTTGATCTCGAAGGTCTCTGTCAGCTCGACGTATGACACCCGGTCGGACACGTGCGAGACTCGCTGCACCTCCAGTTGGTAGCCCTCGAGACGGGAGAAAATGTCGCGCAGGAAGGCGATGTAGGGCTCTCTGCCCTCGACAACGTCGCAGAACGGACCCTCCCGGATCAGGCCCTTGTCCGCGACGGTGGCGGCCAGACCATCCCAATCATGCGCAGCCAGGCACCTCAGGTAGCGCTCGACCGCGCCGCCGGACACGGTGTTGCTTGCCATCACATGCCACCCGAACTGTCGTTGTGTTCACCTTCGTATCCGACCCTAACCAGCTGCCAAACGGCCGACGTGGCCGGTCCACGCCAGCAGCTGTCGCCACAGCGGCGAAGGTGTATCCGGCGGGTCAGCCGTCGATGCTGATCGCAATCGTCGCTCGCATCACGCGCCGTCCGATGGAGTCGATCTGCTTCTGTGTCAAGGCGCGGAGCGGGTGTACGGCCACGATCACTGCGACCCGTCGGCGGTGGTCGAACACGGGCGCGGCGATCGTGGCCAACCAATTGCTCGTCGAATTCAGGACCATCGGTTTCCTCTCCGATGATGACCCCGCGCGAAAAGCGCAACCGGTGCGCGGCGACGGCGGGCGCGTCGGGCGCGGTATTCGGCCTTTTCGGCGTCACATTCGTTGTGGCACGCCGGCTCACCCTCGACGTCCGGTGGGTGGTCGCGGTCATCGCGGTCAACTTGATCTTCACCTTCGTTGCCCCGGCAATCAGTTGGCAGGGGCACATTGGCGGGCTGATCACAGGTGCGCTGGTCGCTGCGGTCTACGTGTATGCGCCCCGAGAACGCCGAAATCTGATCCAGGCCGCGGTGACAATCGCGGTCGTGCTCGTTTTCACAGTGCTGATCTGGTGGCGCACAAGCGATCTCCTCACAGAGTTCGGGCAGCACCTGGGTCTCGGGCTTGGTCTATGGTGACCCGAGGTGGCCGCAGTCTGCGACAACCTTATGTGGCAGCCAACGCCGCTGACACCGCCGTGTTCGACGGCGTCGACGGCGACTACCGGCGCATCGTGCTGGGCGCTCCCGTCGACGGGTGGCACTGCTACGACGCCTCCGGTATCGCTTCTGTCGGCCCCTTCACGGCCCGAACCACCGCCGACGATCCGATGCTGATAGAACTACCGTCGGTTCGACGCTGCGGCGTTGCTGGGTCAGATCCGCCGCGCCGGGGTGAAGACGTTCGGTACGCCGCCGACAGTGTGGCGGATGCTGATTCAGGCCGACCTCGGTGCCAGACCCGATGGTCTGCGGGAGATCGTCGCCGCCGGTAAGCCGCTCAACCCTGACGTCATCACTCAGGTCCGACGAGCGTGGCGGTTGACCATCCGGGACGGTTACGGCGAGACCGACACTACGCTGTTGGTAACATGCCGGGCCAGCCTGTCAAGCCGGGCTCGGAGGGGCGGCCCCTGCCTACATATCACTGGCGGCCGACTGGGAGGCGAACGCCGACACGGCGAGGGCGATCATGGAGTATGTGCGCGACCGTGTCGCGCCATATCTGAGGGTTGCGACGTGTCAAGTTCTACAAAGTGCCGAAGACCATCTCGGGGAAAATCCGTCGAGCGGAGCTACGCGGCCGCGAAGCCGCCGCACACCCTGCCGGCGCACCGATTACGACGGAGTACCGATACGAGGACCTCGTTGGCTGAGCGATGAAATCCTATGACGCCGGTCCGGCCGAGCCCCCGATCCTCGAGGAGACGATCGGGGAGAACTTCGAGCGCATCGCGGCGACGAACCCGGGCGTAGAGGCGCTAGTTGAGGTCGTCCGCAGCCGCCGATGGACCTATGGCGAACTCAACGCCGAGGTCGATCTCATAGCGCGGGGGTTGATGTCCCTTGGCGTGGAGCGAGGTGAGCGCGTCGGCATCTGGTCGCCGAACTGTGCAGAGTGGACCATCGTGCAGTACGCCACGGCGAAGATCGGCGCCATCCTGGTCAACATCAATCCCGCCTACCGCACGCATGAATTGGCGTACGTGCTGAATCAGTCGGGTGTTCGAACGCTCATCGCGGCGACGGCGTTCAAGACTTCGGACTACCGGCGCATGGTCGAGGAGGTACGCCCTGAGTGCCCCGGCCTGAAAGACGTTCTCTTCCTTGACACCGACGGCTGGGACAGCCTGCGGAACCGCGCCGAACTCGTGTCCGAGCACGACTTCCGGGTCCGGTCGGCTGCCTTGGACAACACTGACCCGATCAACATCCAGTACACATCGGGAACCACTGGATTCCCGAAGGGTGCGACGCTGTCGCATCGCAACATCCTCAACAACGGCTTCTTCGTCACCGAGGTGCTGAACCTGGGCCCTCGGGACCGGCTATGCATCCCAGTGCCCTTCTACCACTGCTTCGGCATGGTGCTGGGCAACCTGGGGTGCACCACACATGCGGCCACCATGGTCATCCCGGCATCTGGGTTCGATCCCGGGCTGACCCTTGCTGCGATCGACAGGGAAGGCTGCACCGGAGTCTACGGCGTACCATCGATGTTCATCGCGATGCTCAATCATCCCGACTTCGCCAGCACGGACCTGTCGTCGCTGCGCACCGGCATCATGGCGGGATCGGTCTGCCCGGTCGAGCTCATGAAACGCTGCGTGGCCGAGATGAACATGACCGAGATAGCCATCGCTTACGGCATGACCGAGACGTCACCGGTTTCCTGCCAGACGCTTATCGATGACGACCTAGAGCGGCGAACCGCGTCGATCGGGCGTGCGCACCCGCATGTGGAAATCAAGATCGTCGATCCCGGCACCGGCGACATTGTCGAACGGGGCCGGCCCGGAGAGTTCTGCACGCGCGGCTACTTGGTGATGCTGGGGTACTGGCGCGATGAGCAGAAGACCCGCCAGGTGATCGACGCCGACGGATGGATGCGCACTGGGGATCTCGCGGTCATGCGCGACGACGGCTACTGCAACATCGTCGGGCGCCTGGATGACATGGTGATTCGCGGCGGCGAGAACGTGTATCCGCGCGAGATCGAAGAATTCCTCTACACCCACCCCGACATCGACGAAGCGCAGGTCATTGGCGTGCCCGACGAGAAGTACGGCGAAGAGATCTGCGCGTGGATCCGGATGAAACCGGGACAGCCCCCGCTCGACGCCGACGCCGTTCGCGCCTTCGCCACCGGCAAGCTGGCACACTACAAAATTCCCCGCTACATCCACGTCGTCGACGAGTTCCCGATGACGGTCACCGGCAAGATTCGGAAAGTCGACATGCGCGAGCAAAGCGTCAGGCTGCTTGGACTCGAAGCCCCTCACGCAATCCGCTGCGCGAACTGGCGATGACCTGTACCGCCTGGTGATCCCGGCCTTCTTCCACTGCGGCGTGACGCACCCCCGCGAGGCAGAGGCGACGGCTGCATCTGGCCCTCGCGACCCTGGCTTCTGTTTGGTGGCGTCCCTTAACCGCAGCACCGATCACCGCTAGCTTTGTCCACTGTGAGCTGGTGGATCGCCCATGCGGAGCGGACGCTGATCGAAGAGGTACCGGAGGCCCCCACGGAGGTCCGCGACTTCTACGTCGACCTTAACCACATGAAACTTGTGCACCCGCTGGTTGTTTCGGTGCGCACGACATCGCGGAGCGAAACCGCCGACGGCTACACGCAGAGCTATCGCATAGCGGATCGAATCCCGCTGGGGCTGTTCACCCTTCGGATCAGCTATCGGGCGCGGCTGCATGTCCCGGTGAACGGGAACGTGATCACCGAGGCGCGTCAGTTCCCCGGGGTGCGCCTACACGGCGCGGTGACATTCGAGCAGATCGACGGCGGCACCCGTGTCATCGAGCGACTACGCATAGCAGCTCCGCGACCCCTGGCCGCGGTGACGACCCACCAGGCGGTCAACGCACACATCACGATGCTGTCGGGCATCCGCCGCCACTTTCAACCTCGCGGCGACATCACCGGGCCTTCCACTCCGAGGTGAGCGCAAATTCCGACAGGTACCTGGTGGAACTCCACCCACCGTCGACCAGAATGGTCTGGCCATTGATGAAACTGCCGCCGGGGGAGCACAGGAACGCTACGGTGCTCGCGACGTCGTCGACGGTGCCTAAGCGCTGATGCGGTGTCATCTCGATGTTGAGCCTCCGGAAGCGCTCGTCCTGCAGCCGATGTTCGGTCATCGGTGTCTCGATGACCCCGGGAGCCACCGCGTTGCACCGTATTCCCTGCGAACCGTACTGGCAAGCGATGTGGGTGGTCAATGCGGTCAGCCCGCCTTTGGCCGCCGAGTAGGCGCCACCGCGAAGGCCGCCCACGACGGCGAAGGTCGACGTGATGTTGATGATCGCTGAACCAGGCCGCATGTGCGGCAGTACGTCGCGCGCCAATCGGAATGGTGCGCGCAGCATCAAACCGAGGAAGTAGTCCAGTGTTTCATCGTCGGTTTCGTGCAACGGCTTGGGGCTGCCCACCCCGGCATTGTTGATCAGGAAGTCGACGTGACTCCACCGGGAAAGGGCGGCGTCGACGATTCGCTTTGGTGCGTCGTTATCGGTGAGGTCGACCGCAAGGGTGGCCACTCGGCCGGGATCACGGATGGCTTGCGTCAATTCGGCGAGCCTGTTCTGATTCCGTCCGGTCGCCAGCACCGCCATGCCCATGTCGGCAAGCTTGGTCGCGCAACCAAAGCCGATAGCACCACTGGCGCCGGTTATGATCGCTACCTGCATATCAACTGTCCGCCTTCATGAGCGCCGCCTTAATCTGATGCTTCAATACTTTTCCCGCATCATTCTTCGGCAGGTCGTCCCAGATGACCACTTGTTCGGGCGCTTTAAATCTGGCGACGCCTCGCCCCTCAAGGAAACTGCGTAAGCTGGCGACGTCGGGGCCGGGCGCGGCCTTGGGCACGACAACGGCGCAAGCCCGCTCTCCTGTGCGGGCATCGGGCAGGCCGACGATGGCGATCTCGGCGATGCCGGGATGGCCGGTAAGGATGTCCTCGACTTCCTTGGGCGAAATGTTTTCGCCCTTGCGGATGATGATGTCTTTGGCTCGCCCGGTAATGACGAGATAATCGCCGTCGACCCAGCGCGCAAGATCTCCGGTGCGGAAGTACGCTTCGGCATCGAACGATTCGGCTTCATCCTCAGGATGCAGATACCCGACCAGCATTTGGGGCCCGCGCGCACAGATCTCGCCGCCGCGGGCTGGTGCGGCATCGTGGGTGGCGAGCTTGATCTCAGCGAAGCCGGCGCG
This sequence comes from Mycobacterium sp., assembly GCA_035625875.1. GTDB lineage: Bacteria > Actinomycetota > Actinomycetes > Mycobacteriales > Mycobacteriaceae > Mycobacterium. The sequence goes on from DASPOT010000003.1 coordinate 16,821, forward strand.
GCCGTCGGTGTCCGCCGCGTGGTCGGCGTCGAGCGGCGCCCCGATCGTGGTGATCGGTACTTCCGTCGAACCATAGACTCGGGTGACGACGGCATGGTCGAAATACGCGGCCGCCCTGCGGATCAACGACGGCGGCACCGATGCGCCGCCGCAGATGAACAGCTTCAAGTCGGGCAGGTGGGTACCGGCGCGCTGTGCGGCAGCGAGCATCTGCTCCAGGAACGGCGTTGCTCCCGCCACATGGGTACAGCGCTCAGTTTGCATCAGCCTCACAGCGTCGTCGGGGTTCCAGCGATCCATGAGGACTGCGGTCACCCCCAGCAGCAGCGGGCATTCAAACGCATAGATGGAACCGCCGATATGAGCGATCGGCGACGGCACCAGAAATCTGTCGCCCTCTTCGACCAGCCAGTGATCGCGGATCTGGCAGATCAGTGCGTGAAGCGAGTTATGGCTGTGCAGCACACCTTTCGGGCGACCCGACGTACCCGACGTGTAGAGGATCATTCTCACGGCGTCGGGGTCCAGCGCCGGTAGCTCTGTCGTGGCTGGCTGTTGCTCCAGCAGCGACGCGTAGGAGGTATGGCGGCTATTGCCCGTGACGTCGCCGCGCACGACGACGACGTCCGGAGGCGAATCCATCTGCACCGTCACGCGTTCCAACATCGACGCATAGTCGTGGCCGGCGAAACCCGATGGAACAAAGATCATGCGACTGCCCGCATCGTCGAGGATGAAAAGCAGCTCACGATCCCGCAGGGACGGCAGGATGGGGTTCACCACCATCCCGGCTAACGTCGCGGCCAGGTAGATCACCGCAGCTTCGTGCCAATTGGGCAGCATGAAAGACACCACACTGCCGGGCATAATGCGGGCGAGCAGTGCGTGCGCCAGCGCGGCTGCTCGGGCGTAGAGACTCCGGTAGTCGAGACGACAATCGCCGTCGATCAGGGCTACCCGCTGTGGCGTGCGTAGCGCGGCCTCTCGAAGCGAATCCGCCAGCGTGCCGTGCACCCAGAACCCGCGCGCATACGCGTCGGCGGCGTGTTCGTCGTCCCAGCGGACCCATCGTCCGCAGATCAGCTTCCGATCGTTGTCCACATCTCTTGCCATCGCAGCGGGGACCCTGATCCGATTGCCCGGCTCCTGCTCGGGCCGCTGCACGTCCCGTTTTGTCGCCGGGCTAGTCGAACGAACCTAGCCTCTCACACGTCGCATGGTCATCGAGTGACGAAAGCGGGACGCCGGATGGGTATTGATCGTGACCTGGGCGACCTCTCCATCGGATGTTCTGTACGTGCGTCGCACCTCGAGCGCCGGCGTTCCCGACTCGACCCTCAGGCCCTCTGCCAGTACTGGTGAGATAAGCACCGCGGCGATTTCTTGGTGAACCTCAACGATGCTCAAGCCGAACAGGTCCTCGATCAGCGGAAAGATGGGGCCCTCGCGGCGTTGTAGCAGTCTACCTACCGCGGCAAAGGCGCGGTTGATGTAGTACTCGGTGCGGCAGAAGGGATCCTCCGCACCTGTTGCCTGCCGGAAACCTCGGACGGCCAGCCGCTGCTCTCCGCTGGCAAGCCCCGTCCGAGTGGCGAGTTCATCATCGATCTTGATCATGGCGATGGACTCGATTGCGAATCGCGCACCTGTGGCGAAGGTCAGCAGGTCGTTGATCGACATGACGTGCTGAACATACGAGTCCGACGACGGCCGCGGAACGACCAGTGTTCCAGCTCGCGGTCGCGACGACACGAGGTTGTCTTCACGCAGCCGTCGCAACGCTTCCCGCACGGTGTAACGGCTGACCGCAAACCGCTCACAGAGCTGGTGTTCGGTCGGCAGTCGTGATCCCACCGGATACACGCCGTCCACGATCTCTTTTCGCAAAGTTCGCGCGACCTGCAGATAGCGATGATCGACCACTTTGACATCCGACATCCGTTTCAGCCCTTCGTGTTTCAAGAACGACTCCGCGTAGGTTCCCGGCGTAACGCCAATACGCTGCCATCGCCGTCGGCGGAAACATAAAGTGTGCCGTCCGGTCCGGCAGCGATGCCCGCGAACGGGCCTTGCGGTCCCGAGTACGGCGGCATTCCGCGCAGCGGCTTGGGGATCACACCGGGTGGGGCGCCGACCGGTAAGTCGGCGGCGATCGTATGACGGATCTTGCTATCCAGGTCGAACGCGATGAGCTCCTTGGCGGCGGCGTCCACGATATGCAGCTGCCCGCCGCGCACCAGAATCCCTTGAGGTCGCTGCAAACCATCGAGCACCGTTTCGCGGCCGGATCCTGTCAGCCTGACCACCCGCCCTGCTCCCGCTTCCGAGACGAGGCAGGTGCCGTCCGGCGCGATCGCCACGCCCACCGGATCGTACAGGCCGGACGCCAGCACCTCGACGTGGCCCGACTGGATCGACAGCAGCCGCCCCGCTCCGAGTTCGGCGACCACGATGGCGCCGTCGGGGGCGATGGCGACACCGTAGAGCTGATCGAAACCGTCGGCCAGCGCCTCACTTTCGTTGCTTACGGGCCGGCAGCGCGCAACCTGACCACCCGAGGTGGTGACGACGAACTCACCCGCTCCGGTCGGAACCAGACCCCGCAGGAAGCCCGGATACCCTGGTGTGAACAACATCCCAACGGTCCGCAGCGTGCCGTCGGCAACCAAGACGTAGAAAAAGGTTCCGTCGGCTATGTAGAGGTTGCCGTCGCCACCGACCGCCAGATCCAACGGCCAGTTCAACCCACCGGGCAACACCGTCCGCGTCTCTCCGACGCCGAGGATTTCGGTGATTTCTCCAGTGAAATTCGAGACGAACAGCCGGTCGCCCACGAAGGTCAGGTTGTCGAGGCCTGGATTCAGGCTGGCCAGCACCGTGCGCTCGCCGTTGCGCGGATCGATGCGCAGCACCTGACCGCTGTGCACCTGGGTCGAGACGATGTAACCATCGGAATCGAACTTCACGGCATCGGGGACGCCGAGGTCCGCGGCAACGCGTTCAGGAGTACCGCCTTCGGGATTGATGCGCCAGATCTCGTTGGCGCCCATCACCGGGAAGTACAACAGCCCGTCGGGTCCGACCTCCATGGCGTTGGGGGACGGCACATTCTCGAGTAGGGCTTGTGGCGCGCCGCCATTCAGATCGAGCTCGAGCAGGCGCCCGCGTTCCCGGCATTCGCCGATAAACAAGCGGCCGCGGTAAAAGGTGATGCCGTTGGCGGACGGGACGTCATCGCGCAGCACTCGGGCCCGGCCGTCGGTGCCGAGCACGCTCACCCGTCCGTCCATGACCTCGGTGGCGTAGAGGTTGCCTCGGGGGTCGAAGGCCACGTCGTCGGGAGCGACGATGTCGCCGCCCTTGGCGCTGATAGTTTCCAGCCGGCCGGTCCCGAGGTCGAGTGCGCTGATCTGGCTCCCGGTCACCTGCGCGACGTAGATCCGCCCATCCGGACCGGTACGCAGACCGTTAGCGCCGAACAGCCGACTAGGTGGGGTGAGTCGCTTGAGGCACCAGCCTTCGGCAAGGCTGGGCGGCCGCGCGGGCAGGTATCGGCCAAGATGGCCCGACAATCCGATTCCGAGCGTCACCGCTCGAACGATAGCAAGCAGTCTTGGTCCAGACAATACTGAAGACGTGCCAAAGAGTTTGGCCTTGACGGGGCACTCATCGGGAGAGAATGATATTCTCCGATATGAACAAGCCACTAACTTGTCCAGACAATTATTAATGAAGGCGACGGAGCAGGACCTTCTGAGCCTCGACGGCAGGACCGTCGTGGTCTCCGGTGCCGCGGGCGGGGGCATCGGCACCACCGTGACATGCATGGTCGCTCAGGCGGGGGCGACCGTGATCGCGGTGGGTCGCTCTCCGGACAACCTCGACCGGCACATCATCCCGCTGGTGGCGCAGGGCCTTTCGGTCGTACCGGTCGAGGCTGACGTGTCTACCGATGAAGGTGTCGCCGCCACCGTGGAGAAGATCCGACGCACCAGGGGGGATCTCTACGGGCTCGTCAACGTTGTGGGCGGCGCCGCGCCGTCGACCTGGATGCCCTCGACCCAGGTCACCCGGGCTGACTGGCGTGACGTGTTCACGCAGAATCTCGAGACGACGTTTTTCATGAGCCAGGCCGTCGCCGCAGAACTGAAGGCGCAACGCCGTCCGGGTTCGATCGTCTCGATCTCTTCGATCAGCGGAATGAACTCGGCGCCTTACCATATCGCCTACGGCACAGCCAAGGCTGCAGTGGTGGCAATGACGCGCACGATGGCCCTCGAACTGGCGTTGGACAACATCCGGGTCAACGCCGTGGCGCCTGGGGTGACGGAGACGCCGGCATCACGCACGTACGTGGACCAAGATGCCGACCGTGATCGCCGGGCCATTGCGATGGGACGGCGCGGCCATCCCGAGGAACTCGCCAGCGCCATCCTTTTTCTGCTGTCAGACCTGTCGAGCTACATCACCGGCCAGACCCTTCTCGTCGACGGCGGCCTCAACCTCAAATGGAGCCACCTCGACGCCGATAACACCTCGCTCTTTCTCAAGGACGAGTCCTTCCGTGCGGCCATCAAGAGGATGCAATGAGCGATCTCGAAGTCGAAACCGCCGAAGAGCTTTCCACGCCGGTGACAATCGGGTTGGACGCCTATCTTTCCGAGGACTATGCCCGCGCGGAGCGCGACAAACTCTGGCGCAAGGTGTGGCAGCAGGTCGGCCGGGTCGAGGACCTTCCCGAGGTGGGCAGTTACCTCACCTACGACATCCTCGACGACTCGATCATCGTCGTGTGCACCGGACCAAACGAGTTCAAGGCCCACCACAACGTGTGCATGCATCGCGGTCGCCGGCTGGTCGACACGCCGGACGGCGCGAAAAATGCTTGCGGCCGAACGAGAAAATCGTTCGTCTGCGGCTTCCACGGGTGGACATACGGCCTGGATGGCCAGTGCATCCACGTACCTGAAGAGCAGGACTGGCAGGGTGCGGTCACAGCCGACAACACGCATCTAGGCAAGGTCAACGTCGACACTTGGGGCGGCTGGATCTGGATCAACATGGATCCCGATTGCGAGCCCTTGCGCGACTATCTCGAGCCCGCCGCCACCATGCTGGATCCCTTTGGGCTGCAGAACATGCGGTGCAAGTGGCGCAGGTGGCTGTATTTCGACTGCAACTGGAAGGTCGCCATGGAGGCGTTCAACGAGACGTACCATGTTGCGACGACACACCCGCAGTTCAACAAATTCGGTGAGTTTCGCGGCTGGGCCAAGGCCCAGGGCAAGCACAGCAACATCGGCTATGACGCGCCCAAGGATCTGGAGGAGACCAAGTCAAAGATCCGGCTCGGTACCGGCGCTGACCCTCGCATCTCGACCGCGGAGATGCAGGTCTACACGCTAGAGGAAACGAACGCCACCACCACGCAGACGCTCGTGAATGCGGCGCGGCGGCTGGTCGACGAGTTGCCGGAAGGCGCTCCAGCCGACAATGTTCTCGAACATTGGCTCTCCTCCGCGCGCCGCGACGACGCCGCGCGCGGCGTCATCTGGCCCACCATCGACCCCGAGGTTCTGGGGCGCAGCGGCACCGCGTGGCAGATCTTTCCGAACTTCCAGATCGGGCAGGGCGTGACCACAGCGCTGTGCTACTCGGCCCGTCCCCACCCCAGCTACGACCCTAACAGGTGCATCTTCGAGAGCTCGTGCTACGAGCTGTTCCCGGAAGGGCAGGAGCCACCGACAGAGTGGGAGTACATACCGGCGGGCGACGAACGCTGGCGCAGCGTCCTTCCACAGGACTTTTCGAACATGGCCGCGGTGCAGCAGGGCATGAAATCCCTTGGTTTCCCCGGCACGAAGCCCAACCCATACCGGGAGCGCAGCACCGCCAATCTTCACCGCCAACTGGCCAAGTACATGGGCACCGGCGCACCGCGCGAGCTCACTAAGGAGAATGGTCGATGACCGACTGCGAACAACCGACGCAGACGCCCGACGACATCGATATCGATGCGCTGCGCGAAAAGTACCGCCTGGAGCGCGAAAAGCGGCTGCGGCCCGAAGGTTCCAAGCAGTACCTGGAACTGACCGGCGAGCTCGCGGAGTACTATGAGACCGATCCGCACACGCCACCGGTCGTCCGGGATCCGATCTCGGAGGACGTCAACGTCGTCGTGCTCGGCGGAGGCATTGCCGGTCTGCTGTGCGGCGCCTACCTGAAGAAGGCCGGCGTTGACGACGTCCGGATCATCGAGATGGGCGGAGATTTCGGCGGCGTCTGGTACTGGAACCGCTTCCCCGGCATCCAATGCGACAACGACGCCTATTGCTACATACCGCTGCTCGAAGAGCTCGACTACATTCCGACGAAGAAATACGCTGACGGCGCCGAGATCCGGGAACATTGCCAGCGCATGGGAAAGCATTTCGGCCTGTATGATGGCACGCTCTTTTCCACCATGGTCCGCAGGCTGCGCTGGGACGAATCGATCAAGCGCTGGCGGATCAGCACGGACCGAGGCGACGACATCCACGCCCGATTCGTCGCCATGGCCAACGGTTCCTTCAACCGTCCGAAGCTGCCGGGCATCCCGGGGATCAAGGACTTCAAAGGGCACCAGTTCCATTCGTCGCGCTGGGACTATGACTACACCGGCGGAGACGCGACCGGCGGACTGGACAAGCTCGGAGACAAACGCGTTGCGCTAGTCGGCACGGGCGCCAGTGGCATTCAGATCGTCCCGTTCCTGGGCCGTTACGCCAAGCACCTGTACGTGTTCCAACGGACACCGTCGTCGGTCGACGAGCGGGGCAACGCTCCCACCGATCCGGAGTGGGCGAAGACGTTGAAGCCTGGCTGGCAGAAGGAGCGGCAGCGCAATTTTCACCGCTGGAGCCCGTTCAAAGGTGTTGTGTTCGGCGAGCCAGATCTGGTCTGCGACTTCTGGACCGAACTCGGCCGCAACCTGACTGCGCGGATCGCGGCCATGGATGATCCCTCCTCGCTAACCCTGGAGCAGATCATGGCCATCCGGGAAGAAGAAGACTACAAGGTGATGGAGCGGCTGCGCCGTCGCATTGGGGGCATCGTCGAGGACAGGGAGACGGCGGAGGCGCTCAAGCCCTACTACCGATTCCTGTGCAAACGGCCGTGTTCGAACGATGAGTATCTGCGCACGTTCAACCGCCCGAACGTTACCCTGGTCGACGTATCGGACTCGAAGGGTGTGGAGCGGATCACCGAAAACGGTGTCGTTGCGGGCGGGCTCGAGTACCAGGTCGACTGCATCATCTACGCGAGCGGGTTCGAGATCACGACCGAGATCAGCCGCCGCTACGCCATCGACACGATCGAGGGTCGCGACGGATTGTCGCTGTTCGATTACTGGCGAGACAGCTACAAGACGCTCCATGGAATGACGGCCCGCGGCTTCCCGAACCAGTTCCATACCGGTTTCATCCAGGGGGGCGTGGCGGCGAACACCACCGCGATGTTGCAGCAGCAGGCCGAGCACATCGCCTACATGGTCTCCGAAGCCTTAAAGTGCGGCGCCGCCACCGTTGAGCCGAGCCAAGAGGCCCAGGACGAGTGGATCAGGATCATCCGCGAAACTGCGGTCGATACCTCGGCATTCGACCAGGCGTGCACGCCCGGCTATTACAACAACGAAGGCGGGGGTGGCGGAGAAGGGGTCCGTACACACCTCGGTGAGCCATACGGGCCCGGGTTCTACGTTTTCGACGACCTGCTGCAGGAATGGCGCGCCGCGGGTGATCTTGATGGCCTCGTACTCGGAACGTGATTGGTGGCACGCAATGACGTTGACGGTCAGAGATATAGCGCCTCGTATCGCGACTGACATCCGGGCGGACAAGGAGGCGCTGCTGACGGGTGTCCACGCCACCAAGATCCGTGAACTGCTTGAGCAACGAGGTGTGCTCGTATTTCCTGCGATCAATTTCACGGAAGACGAACAGATCGCCTTCACGGAGACGCTGGGGACCTTGGCGCCCGAATTACGCGGAGAGAAGGTCTACAACGTCACCCTGGACTCGGAGATCAACAGACAGGCCGACTATCTGAAAGGCTCGCTGTATTGGCACATCGACGGGACGATGAACGAAGTGCCCATTCTGGCGTCGCTGTTGTCGAGCAGGGTGCTGCCTGAAAACGGTGGTGGTGATACCGAGTTCTGCAACACATATGCTGCGTGTGACGACCTTTCAGACGCGGAAAAGCCGGAGATCGAGCAGCTGCGCGTCATGCATTCAGCGTGGAACACGCTTTTCTACTATGATCCCGAACCTAGCATCGAGTCCCTACGGCGCATGATGGCGATCGGCGACCGCGAGTTGCCTTTGATTTGGACTCACCGCTCGGGCCGCAAGTCCCTGGTCCTCGGCTGCACCGCCCGTCACGTCCTGAACATAGACTCCAAGAAGAGTGCGGAATTACTTGTAAAGCTGCGTGATTGGGCCACTCAGCAGCAGTTCGTCTACCGCCATAAATGGTGCGTCGGCGACCTCGTTGTCTGGGATAACACTGGGACGATGCACCGCGTTCTGCCGTACGACCCCTACTCGGGCCGGCTGCTGACCAGGACGAAGCTCGAGGGTGAGGAACTCTTCGCGTGAGGCATGACGGGCAGATGCGTGAACTCAGATTCGACAACCGGGTCGCCGTCGTGACCGGGGCCGGCAGGGGACTGGGACGGGCGTATGCCCTGTTGCTGGCATCGAGGGGAGCGAAAGTCGTCGTCAACGATACCGGCTGCGGTATGGCCGGAGACGGCGTCGATGCCGGTCCCGCGAATGAGGTCGCAGGCGAGATCCGGGCGGCCGGGGGCCAAGCGGTCGCATGCACCGAGTCGGTGGCGACGACTGCAGGCGGTGAGGCGATTATCCAGTCCGCGCTCGACCACTTCGGTCGGATCGACGTTCTCATCCACAACGCCGGCAACGTTCGTCGAGGATCATTGAAGGAGATGACCTATGCGGACTTCGATGCGGTCCTCGACGTGCATCTGCGGGGCGCCTTTCACGTCGTGCGGCCTGCTTTTCCGCTGATGTGCGAAGCGCGTTACGGCCGCATCGTGTTGACCTCTTCGATCGGTGGCCTTTACGGCAATAACGGTGTAGCGAATTATGCAGCTGCCAAGGCGGGCATGATCGGCCTGTCTAATGTCGTCGCACTCGAAGGTGCCGGCGAGGGCATCAAGTGCAACATTATCGTTCCCGCTGCGTTGACGAGAATTACTGAGGGTCTTGATATTTCGGCATACCCGCCGATGGGCCCGGAGCTGGTGGCACCCGCGGTGGCTTGGCTCGCTCACGAAACGTGTTCCATCACTGGGGAGATGCTGATCGCCATCGCAGGCCGGGTGGCAAGAGCCGTGGTCGCCGAAGCCCCCGGCGTATATCGCCCGTCGTGGTCGATCGAGGAGGTGGGCGAACATATTGACACCATCCGTGACATCACCGCACCAGTGATGTTTCCACCAGTGCCCGACGGCCATGCCGACCACATCCGCTACAGCTTCCAGATGGCCAAACAGGCAAGCCGACAAGGAGCACGCCATGGCTAGCCCCACCAAGCGGACGGGCCCGCTGGCGGGCGTGCGGGTCATCGATCTGACCGCGATGGTGATGGGGCCGTACTGCACCCAGATCATGGCCGACATGGGCGCCGATGTGATCAAGGTCGAGCCCCCCGAAGGGGATAACACCCGCTACATCTCGGTGGGGCCGGCACCCGGGATGAGCGGCGTCTTCGTGAACGTCAACCGCGGCAAGCGGAGCGTCGTCCTCGACCTGCAGTCCGAAGGCGGCAAGGTCGCCCTGCGGACGCTCATCGAAAAGGCGGACGTCTTCATCCACTCGATGCGGTTCAAGGCGATCGCCCGGCTCGGTTTCACTTATGACGAGGTCGCCGCCATCAACCCGGCGATCGTCTACACCAACTGTTACGGATATGGCCGGCGTGGACCCGATCGGGATCTGCCCGCCTATGACGACACCATTCAAGCGGAGAGCGGGGTGCCGGCCGTTCAAGAGCAACTGACCGGTGAAGCCAACTATGTCGGCACGATATTGGCCGACAAGGTCGCCGGCCTGACGGCGCTTTACGCCACGATGATGGCGCTGTTCCATCGCGAGCGCACAGGGCAGGGACAAGAAGTGGAGGTCAGCATGTTCGAAACGATGGCGTCGTTCATGCTGGTCGAACATGCCAACGGCGCCATCTTCGATCCGCCCCTCGGGCCGGCTGGTTATCCCCGAGCGCTGGCGCCCAACCGCCGGCCGTACCGCACCCGCGATGGTTACATCGCCGCACTGATCTACAACGACAAACACTGGTCCGCGTTCATCGACGCCGTGCGGCCCGCATGGGCCAGCGATCTCTACGCCACGCTCGAGCAGCGGGCGCGCCAGATCGACACTGTGTACGCGCTGCTGGCCGAAACCCTCGAGGAGCGAACCACCCAAGAATGGCTGAAGCTATTCCGCGAGCTCGAAATACCCGCAGCGCCCCTGCACACTCCAGATGGGCTGTTCGACAATCCCCATCTCAACGCTGTCGGCTTTTTCGAGACGGTGGACACGCCGAACGGCGCGGTGCGTTTTCCCGGTGTGCCGACCTGGTTTTCACGTACACCGGGTCGAGTTGCCGGCCCCGCCCCGGAGCTGGGCGCCGACACGGCAGAAGTGCTCGAAGAACTCGGCCAGGCCGCCACTGACGCGCAACCCGCGCTGGGATCGGCATAGGGTGCGGTACCTATGAATTTCAGGGAGTCGTGAACATGGGTGTTCCCGTTTACAAGCGGATTCTGGACCTTTTCGAGGCCGAGGGTGTCAACACGCTGTTCGGTATACCTGATCCGAACTTCGTCCACATGTTCCTCGAAGCCGAAGCGCGCGGCTGGACGGTGGTCGCGCCTCATCACGAGGAAAGCGCCGGCTTCATGGCGGACGCGGCTTCACGCATAACGGGCAAGCCCGGCTTGTGCATCGGCACGCTGGGGCCCGGTGTCGCCAACCTTGCCGGGGCGATGATGTGCGCCAAGGTGGAAAACGCGCCCATCATCTTCATCGGCGGCCAGCGGGCACGCATCACCGAACGGCGGGTGCGTCGCGGGCGCATCCAATTCGTCCGGCAGGAAGCCCTTTTCGCGCCGTCGGTGAAGTACAGCGCCTCGATCGAATATGCCGATCAGACGGACGAGATCGTTCGTGAGGCGATCCGCCGCGCGATGTCAACCACGCCGGGTCCGGCCTACATCGAATATCCGGCACACGTGATCACCGAAGAGCTGGATGTGCCGGCGCCGGTACCGCCCAGCAGCTATCGCCTCGTCAACCAAGGGGCGGGCGCGTGGGAGATCGCCGAGGCGGCGAAGCTGGTGCGCGCGGCCAAGAACCCGATTTTGTTGGTCGGCCATGGCGTGCACACGTCGCGTACCGGGGAATCGGTCAAGGCGCTCGCCGACCTGATGGCCTGCCCGGTAATCCAGACTTCGGGCGGTACCTCGTTTATCCCAGGGCTTGAGGAGCGGACCTTCCCCTATGGGTTTTCGTCCGCGGCGGTCGATGCGGTGGTCAAGTCGGACTTGTGCGTCGCGCTTGGCACCGAGCTCGGCGAGCCGGTCCATTACGGCAAGACCCGGTATTGGGCGGATAACAACGCCAATCGCAAGTGGATCTACGTGGAGCAGGACCCGATGGCAATCGGGGTGAATCGGCCGGTCGACGTGCCGCTGGTGGGTGACTTGCGCGGCGTCGTGCCCCAGCTGGTTGAGGCGCTCAAGGACAGCCCCCGTTCGCTGTCGGCTGACCTTGAGCGCTGGATCAAGCAGGATGCCGACCAGCTGGCCGAGTTGGTGGAAACCGCGCCCAGCGGCATGACGCCCATCCATCCCGCACGTTTCGTGGTCGAGGCGACCAAGGCCTTCCCGAAAGATGGCATCATGGTGCGCGACGGCGGCGCGACCGTCATCTTCGGCTGGACCTATTCGCAGGCGAAGCCGCACGACGTCATCTGGAACCAGAACTTCGGCCACCTCGGCACCGGGCTGCCCTATGCCGTCGGCGCTTCGGTCGCCGAAGGGGGCAAGCGACCGGTCATGCTGATGACCAGCGACTCTTCGTTCCTGTTCCATATCGCTGAACTCGAGACAGCCGCACGTCAGAGACTGCCGCTGGTTTGCGTCGTGGGCGTCGACCACCAGTGGGGCCTCGAGGTAGGCGTCTACAAACGCACCTTCGGCGAGAAGTCGGCTGAAACCGGCGTGCACTGGAGCAAGAATGTGCGCTTCGACAAGATCGCCGAAGGTCTGGACTGCCACGGCGAATACGTCGAGTGCGAGGAGGACATCGGTCCGGCCGTCAAGCGGGCTTACGCCAGCGGCAGGCCCGCCGTCGTGCATGTCTGCATTGACCCGAAGGCGAACTCGGAGGAAATGCCCAAGTACGGTGAATTCAGGACTTGGTACGCCGAAGGCACACAGTAAGCGAAGGGGAGTGTCGTGCGCGAATATCTGAAGTTCTACATCGACGGCCAGTGGGTCGATCCGGTCGAGCCGAGAACTCTGGACGTGGAAAACCCGGCTACCGAACAAGTTTCCGGCAAGATCTCGCTGGGTTCCGCAGCCGACGTCGACAATGCGGTCACGGCAGCGCGAAGGGCTTTCGCCAGCTGGTCGCAGAGCAGCCGGGAAGAGCGCCTGGACCTGATGCAGGCGATCCTTGCGGAATACCGGGAGCGCACCGGTGAGCTCGCCGACGCGGTGACCGAGGAAATGGGCGCGCCAGCCTCGCTGGCCTCGGGCCCTCAGGTCCAGCTTGGCCTCGGTCACCTGGTGACTGCCATCGACGTGCTGAAGAATTTCCAGTTCGAGGAACAGCACGGGGCGACGCTGCTGGTCAAGGAGCCGATCGGCGTATGCGGCCTGATCACGCCGTGGAATTGGCCGCTCAACCAGATCGCCGTCAAGGTGTACCCGGCGCTGGCGACGGGCTGCGCGATGATCTTGAAACCTTCTGAGGTTGCGCCGTACTCGGCCTACATCTTCACCGAGATCTTGGAGGCGGCGGGCGTACCGGCCGGCGTGTACAACCTCGTCAACGGCGACGGTGCGGGTGTGGGCGTGGCCCTTGCGAGCCATCCCGACATCGACATGGTTTCGTTCACGGGTTCGACCCGCTCAGGCGTGGATGTGGCGAAGAATGCCGCCCCCACGGTGAAGCGGGTGACCCAGGAGCTTGGCGGCAAGAGCCCGAACGTCGTTCTCGACGATTCGGATTTCGCAAACAGCGTCCGCAGCGGTGTGGTCAACATGATGCTGAACTCCGGTCAGAGCTGTAATGCGCCGTCGCGCATGCTCGTACCGAGCTTGCGTATGGAGGAAGCCATCGCCGTCGCGCGCGCGGCCGCCGAGCAGGTTGCCGTTGGCGACCCGAGCAATAGCGACGCCATCGGACCGGTGGCGTCGAAGGCTCAGTTCGACAAGGTTCAGCGCCTGATACAGAAGGGTATCGATGAGGGCGCAACTGTCGTCGCCGGCGGCGCCGGGCGGCCGGAGGGACTGGACAAGGGTTACTACGTCAGGCCCACCGTGTTCGCCGGCGTCACGAACGACATGACCATCGCCCGCGAGGAAATCTTCGGGCCGGTGCTGTGCATGCTGGGTTACGACGACATCGATCAGGCCATCGAGATCGCCAATGACACCGAATACGGTCTGGCCGGCTTTGTCTCGGGAGCTGACCTCGACAAGGCGCGTGCCGTGGCCCGCAAGATCCGTGCCGGCTGGGTGACGATCAATCACGCCTTCGACATGAACGCGCCCTTCGGTGGTTACAAGAAGAGCGGCAACGGTCGCGAATGGAGCGACTTCGGCTTCGATGAGTACTTGGAGATTAAGAGCACCCTCGGTTACGCGCCTGACAAGGCCGCCCAATAAGTCTGTTTCGCGATGAGGAGGCATGTGGTACCCATGTTTTCAGCAATTCTGATCGAGAAGGGTGACACGGGGCAGACGGTTGCGCTCACGAATCTGGACGAGGCGCAGCTGCCGGACGGCGACGTCAGCATCGACGTGGAAAATTCGACGCTGAATTACAAGGATGGGCTCGCCATCACCGGCAAGTCGCCTGTGGTACGGAAGTTTCCAATGGTGCCCGGTATCGATCTCGCGGGCGTCGTCTCCGAAAGCACGCACGCGGATTGGAAGAAGGGCGACCGCGTAGTGCTCAACGGCTGGGGCGTGGGTGAAACCCACTGGGGTGGCCTCGCCCAGCGCGCACGCCTCAACGGCGACTGGCTGGTGCCCCTGCCGTCCAATTTCACTGCCCGGCAGGCGATGGCGATCGGCACTGCGGGCTATACGGCGAGTCTGTGCGTAGACGCCCTGCTGGGGCACGGTGTATCTGCCGATCAGGGCGAAATCCTCGTGACAGGTGCGACCGGCGGCGTCGGCAGCGTCGCGATCGCGCTGTTGTCGAAGGCGGGCTTCAAGGTGGCCGCGGCAACCGGGAAGCCTTCGGAGGCTGAGTATCTCCACCAACTCGGCGCCGTCACGGTGTTGGACCGTGCCCAGCTCGCGGAGGCAGGCAAGCCTCTGCAGAAGGAACGCTGGGCCGGCGTCATCGACACCGTCGGGAGCCACACGCTGGCAAACGCCTGTGCTCAGACACGCTATGGCGGCGCGGTGGCCGCGTGTGGCCTGGCCCAGGGCATGGATTTTCCGGCCTCGGTTGCTCCGTTCATTCTGCGCGGCGTTTCCCTGCTCGGCATCGACAGCGTGATGGCGCCCAAGGAGCGGCGCATAACCGCCTGGAAACGCCTGTCAGAGGATCTGGATGTGCAAGCGCTTGATTCGATCGCCCAGGAGATCCCACTGCGGGACGCGATCGCCGCAGCGGGTCAACTCATGGAGGGCAAGGTGCGCGGCCGCATCGTTGTCGATGTCAATCGCTGATCGGGAGCACCAATGAGCAAGAAATCCACCGGACCACAGATCACCGAGCTCGATCTCTCCGATGTTGATCACCGCGTGGGCAAGCTGGTCGCCTCGCCCGCGGCGAGGATCGCCACGACGCCGAGCTCATCCGCGCGTGCTGCTGGCCGGACTCGTGGGTCGATCATGGCGTCTTCATCGGCTCCTTTGCCGAGTACCTCGAGCGGGTCGGGCCCGGATCGCCGACGATTCCGGCGACGCTATATATCTTGGGGCACGATCATCGGCGGCCGTTATCTCGACCGGTTGTAAAAGCGTGGGCGTCATTGGCGCATCGCGAAACGCACGATATTACGGGACATCCTCGACTGCCTCACGCGCTTCAGCCGCGGCATGGACGGCTTCGACCGAGCACTGTTCCTCTCCGCGTTTCACCCCGACGCGGTGATCGCCGCGGGCGATTTCGTCGGCGGCCCAGCCGATCTCTACGACTGGGCCTTTGCCATACACGACCAGGGTCAGGTGGCGACGCACCACGACCTGCTCAACAATGCCTGCGAAATCGAAGGTGACACAGCACATTCCGAGACCTATTATCTCTTCGCCGCGCGCAACCTTGGCGAGAGCAACTGGCTCGCCGGCGGACGATACATCGACCGGCTACAGCGGCGCGACGGGCAGTGACGGATCGCCGTCAGCAACAACGTCATCGAGTGGTCGGGATAGTCCCGACGATGCCGCTGTCGTTCGCCAGCGTGCCCGACATCCACGGCAACGGCGCACCCTCGCGCAGCACGGGGGATCCGTCGTATCAGCGGCCTCTGGTCAACCGGCGCGCAGCATAACCCCGAGCGGCAGCAGCGTGTTGATTCATCAGATGAAAACGACGGGATTGCCCATGGACAACCGCGCTGCTGGCCGAAACCCCGAGGGAGCGAACGACCCAGGGATGGCTGAAGCTATTCCGCGAGCTCGAATACCTGCAGCGCCTCTTCACACTCCAGACGGGCTGTTCGACAATCCCCAGCTGAACGCCGTCGGATTTTTCGAAACCGTGGACACCGCGCACGGCCCGGTGCGCTTTTCCGGCGTGCCGACCTGGTTTCCCGTACGCCAGGTCGAGTCGCCGGCCCCGCCCCGGAGTTCGGCGCCGACACGACAGCGGTGCTCGAAGAACTCGGACTGACCGCCGGTGATCTGAGGCCCGCGAGGGATTCGGTATAGGAGACGGTTGCCGCGCTAAGTACATCGGATTCCGGTATTGCACCGTCGTGTCTTCCACTCATGCGGCTGAGTCGCACCTAAGCTTGCTGTGATCAAGAGGAGGGGCATAGACGTATCGGCGGCAACTATGGCGTCAGCCGGCCAGGCGGTCGGGGCGCGCTAAGAGCGAGCACTGAACCGGCCAGGGGCTACCCCGCGCCGGTTCGTTGTATTCGGCGGCGCCGATGGATTGCTCCTGTTTCGAACGCAGGCCGCTCGACGACCTCCAGGGGTAGGGATCGGCTCCGACGACCACAGCGCCGTGCCGGCATCCCGGCCCTGGATGGCCTGCGCGCAGTCGCGGTCGCGCTGGTGCTCGTTGAGCATGGCGGCATCTCCGGCGTCGGCGGCGGATTCATCGGCGTCGACATTTTCTTCGTCCTCAGCGGATTCTTGATCACGTCACTGCTGCTCGACGAGCTGGGACGCAGTGGCCGTATTGACTTGCTCGGGTTCTGGATTCGCCGTGCCCGGCGGCTGCTGCCCGCGCTGGTCCTGATGGTGCTGACCGTAGGCCTCGCACGCGACCACCTCCTTCCGCAGGAGGCGGTTACCGGGTTAAGAAACGACGCCTTTGCAGCATTCTTATGGGCAGCGAACTGGAGGTTCATCGCCCAAAAGACCGACTATTTCACTCAAGGCGCTCCGCCCTCCCCTCTACAACACACGTGGTCGCTAGGTGTGGAGGAGCAGTACTACTTTGTTTGGCCACTCCTGCTGATAACGGTGGCGCTACTGCTGGCCGTGAGGGCCAGGCGCCGCCGAAGCCGGGCGACAGTCGGCTCGGTCCGGGTCGTCGTTTTCGTGCTGGCCACGCTGGGAGCACTGGGCTCCGCTGCCGGGGCCATCGTCCTCGCCTCCAATGCCTCGCGTGACCGCGTCTACTTCGGCACCGATACCCGGGCGCAGGCACTGCTGATGGGCGCCGCGGCGTCGGCGTTCCTGATCCGGGATTGGTCCTCCCTGAACCGCGGCTGGTGCCTGATCCGGTCGCGATGGGGTCGACGGATCGCCCGTGTTCTGCCGGTCATCGGTCTGGCGGCGCTGGCGGCGGCCGCTCACTATGCAACAGGAAGTGGCCGCGAGTTCCGCGACGGTCTGCTCGGTGCGGTGGCAATTGCGGGGGTCCTTGTCATCGCCCCGATGGCGCTGGACCAGCGGGGAGCGGTTGCCCGCGTGCTGGCCTGGCGTCCCCTGGTGTGGCTCGGCGCGGTCTCCTACGGCGTTTATCTATGGCACTGGCCGATCTTTATGACGCTGAACGGGGAGCGGACCGGGTGGTCCGGATTCCCATTGTTTGCTGTTCGGTGTAGCACCACGGTGGCGGTAGCCACTCTCTCCTGGTGGTTGATCGAACGGCCCATCCGACGGTGGCGGCCGGTGGGCGTGCCGCTATTGCCGTTGGCGGGAGCCACCGTCGCCACCGCTGCCGCGGTGACAGTGCTTGTCGTCCCCGTCGGAGCCGCACCCGGGGCCGCACTCGAGAACAGCCTCCCGCCCGGGGTGTCTTCGGTTGCGGCAGTTTCACCGTCACCGCCAGCCGGGTCTCGACCCGTGCAGGCTGTCGCGCAGCGAGATCCCGCCCGGCCATTCACCGTTTCGGTATTCGGCGACTCGATCGCATGGACTTTGATGCATTACCTTCCGACGACGCCCGGATTCACGTTCATCGACCACACCATGATCGGGTGCAGCCTGGTGCGGGGCGGCCCATATCGGTACCTTGGCCAGACTCTTGACGAGAAACCAGAATGCGACAGCTGGCCGAGTAGATGGTCGGCAGAGATCGCCCAGGACCGGCCTGACGTCGTGCTGTTGATCGTGGGCCGCTGGGAGACGGTAGATCGAGTCAACGAAGGCCGCTGGACGCATATCGGCGATCCGGGGTTCGACGCATATCTCGTTGGCGAGCTCCAACGGGCGCTGGACGTTCTCGGCTCCACGGGAGTTCGAGTGGTGGTCGCCACCGTGCCTTATAGTCGGCGGGGCGAAAAGCCGGATGGCAGCCTCTATCCGGAGGATCAACCGGAGCGGGTAAACCAATGGAACGTGTTGTTGCGACGCACGATTGGGCAACGTCCGAATACTGGCGTGCTGGACCTCAATAGGAGGTTGTGCCCGAATGGCGTCTACACTGGCAAGGTCGATGGCATCCAGGTGCGCAGCGACGGCGTTCACCTCACCCCTGAGGGTGTGAAATGGCTGACGCCATGGCTGGAAGAATCCGTGCGATAACCGCCGCCACCATCATCTCCCCCACGGGGTCCAGACGTCATCTGGTTAATTCGCTGCGCGGCAGCTGATTTCCATGCTGTCAGCATCCCTGGCTGGGAAGTTGACGCTCACATAGCCGTTTTCGACGTTCCGCACGTATTCGAGGTAGGGTTTAGTTTCGGCCATCTCGGTGTTGTCAGCGACGATCAGCGTGCCTGGCGACAGCCGCGGTTCGAGCAGTTGAAGCACCGGCAGATACAGCTCTTTCCAACCGTCGAGCAGCATGAAATCGACCGGGCCGTCCAGGCTCGCCAGCGTGGAAAGCGCGTCTCCTTCGAGCACCGTGATCAGGTCGTCCAACCCGGTATTGGCGAAAGCCTTCTTCGCGGCGGCTATCTTGGTGGCGCTGAGCTCGGTGGTGACGACCTTGCCGCTGCCATTGTCGCGCACCGCCGATGCCAGATGGATAGCCGAAATACCAAAGGACATACCGAATTCCACTATTGTTGACGGACGAGTCGCCCGCACCAACGAGTACAGCAGTCGACCAGCTTCCGGGGTGACCGGGATATAGAACTCGCTCAGCGCGTCGGCGCGTTCCTGCGCACTGGCCGAAGACAGTCGTTCGAACTCGTCTCGCCTATCGCGCAACAGGGACGTCTGGTCCTTAGCCTCGGCGAACATCTGGTCCAGGGCCGCCGAGACTCGGGGATCCTGAAGTGTAATGGCCATGGGGTCGAGCGTACGCGGTGGACTGATGGCCCTACGAGCCGCGAGTGGGGAATCGCACAAAAGCGACCGCTTGTCGAGGCCACGACCCGCTAGGCAAACACCGCTGCGGCATGCGGCGCCATGTCGCTTGTGCGCCGGGCGGGGCTGTTCACGCTGCGCGCCTACCTGATCCTCGCCTGCGTGCTGCACGTGATCGAAGTCGTCCAGGCCGGCATCGGATGAGCTAAAAGCGCCCGAGATCGACTCCAGTCGCGCTTGGGGTCGATCTCGGGAGTTACGAATCCTGCGGCAGCAGAACAATTTTGCCGTGTGTGTGCCGCTGCTCGAGTTCTTCGAAAGCCTCAGCGACCTGGTCGAGGGGATAGGTGGCGGCGGTGTCGAAATCGATGGCACCGGTGGCAACAAGGTCGGCCATTTCGGCTAGCACTTCAGGTGTCGACGCCTCAGCGCTGCCCTCGGTCTTGGCGCCGACTTCGGCGGCTTTCTGGAACGCGATGATGGTGTCGATCCGTTCGGGCACCACACCGAGGTCCACGGCAAGCTGGACGTAGTCCGGGCCGAACAAGTCGATAAACGCGTCGATGCCGTTCGGCGCGGCTTCCCGCAGCCGTGCGGCGAGCCCGTCGCCGTAGGCGATCGGGGTAACTCCGTGCGCCCGCAGCCATTCGAAGTTGCGCTCCGACGCCATACCAAGTACTCGCGCCTGGTGGCGGACCAACAGTTGCACCACAAGGCTGCCGACCCCGCCGGCGGCCGCCGAGACCGCTACCGTCTCACCGGGCTGCGGCGACACCGCGCGGACAGCCGCGTACGCCGTGACACCAACGACATACAGCGAACCCGCCACCTCCCAACTCAACTGGGGAGGCTTGCGGATCAGCTGGTCCGCCGGGACAACCGTGTGAGTGGCGTGGCTGGATCGGCGCAAGCTGAACCCCATCACTTCGTCACCGACGGAGAACTCCGTGACCCCGGGTCCCACTGTGGCCACCACACCGGCAAGGTCACTGCCCTCGCCGGACGGAAATGTCGCCGGGAACATCTCATGCAGCGCACCGACCCGGATGGCGGCCTCGCCCGGGTTGATCCCGGCGGCCCGAACTTCGACGAGCACTTCGCCGCGGCCAGGCGTCGGCATGTCAATGTCGGCGACGTACAGCACATCACGGCCGCCATAGCGATCGAAATGTACCGCACGTGCCTTCGCAGATGTCATCTCGATCTCCTTCTTCGCCATCAGGCTGGGTCTGATTGCCCGGCTCCTTCTCACCCCGTTTCGCGGGCTGCATTGTCGCCGGGCTGGGTCTGATTGCCCGGCTCTACCCCGCAAGGGGGTGGTTCGTCGGTGCCGTTTCGGGCAAACCTCAACCCGCGCCCATCAGCCCTGCACGATGATCGGATCGCCGACGTGCACGGTGTCGAAATACCAAGCGGCATTGTCCGGACTCAGGTTGATGCAGCCGTGGCTGACATTCGCGTAGCCCTGCGAGTCCACCGACCACGGGGCCGAGTGCACGTACACGCCGCTCCAGGTGACGCGGACGGCGTACGAGGCGGTGATCCTGTACCCGTCCGGCGAACTTAGCGGGATACCGATGGTTCGCGAGTCCATGACGACAGTGCGCTCCTTCGAAAGAGCGGTGTAGTCGCCGACCGGCGTGGGGCGGCTGGGTTTACCCATCGACGCCGGCATCACCCGCATCACCTCGTCGTTGATGCTGACGGTAAATGTGTGCGCGGAGATGCTGGCAACACCGCGCACCACGTCGCCGGTTTCGAAGCCTGTCGACAAGCCGTTTACCTGCACCGTCACTTTCGTGTGGGCGGGCCAGTATTCGTCTGGAACCCATTGCACGACATTGTCGTCGACCCAGGTGAATCGCCCGGTCGGGCGCCTCGGCGAGGTGATCTTGATGGTCCGCTCGGCGGCCGCGCGGTCGGTGACCGCTCCGGTGAACGTTATGACGACCGGATGGGCCACACCCACCACTTCGCCACTCGTCGGTCGGATCGAGACAACCGCGGAAGCCGCGTTCGGTATTGCAACGGCTGCCAGGCTGGGGCTAGCCCACACCACCATGGCTATCGCCGTATTGGCTGCCACGACGAATACGTGTCGAACTGCTCGCCCCATGGCATCCACCCCTTCGAGATGGCGCGATCAACTGCACCATACTCTGTTTACCAATCTACCCGACTACGCGGTGTAGCAAACCGACTCTCGCTAAAGACTCTCTATCGCGACGGCATCGCCTCTAGGTACACGGTGCGAGGTGCCTAGCGATGGCTGCCGGTTGACGGGGCGGGTTTCGTCACCTAACCCGGACCCGGCATGGCCGTGGACCTTGGCCCCAGCGCCGGGACGGCTGAAGCTGGCGATCACGAAGCACGACATTGCTCGGCAGCGACATGCCGAAGATGCTTTACGGGCACGGTCGCCTCTGCACTGCTCCGGCAGAAAAGCGGCCGCTCGGTTCACTGCTATGCCGTGATGGCGACCTCAGCCACGGGTTCGATTCGCACGCAGGTATCCGTGCCATCAAGCCACATCGGAAACCGCGACGGGGATGGCAGTAGGTGGGTCACAATACTGACAGGAATCAATGTCGGCTTACCAACCGGTATTCTTCGTCCCTGCCATTGCAGTTCGCCAGGATTCGCCAGCAAATTGAGAACGAACGGGTTGTTATAACGGCATCCAGAGCGGCGACCAGTGAAATGGATAACCGCGAAGATGATTTGACGGCGTCCAGCTCTCCCGACCGTTGTGACCAATCGGTTCGCGAAATGCTTGTTGCGCGCGCGCTTGGCGTCGATCACTGCTTGGTCGCCGCGGCGCATGCCCGCTGAGATAAGGAAGCGGCGCATCACTGCCCCAGCTAAGACCATCGGCAGCAGGAGAACGACGCTGCGTCGCAGACCTGCCCACAAGCGGTGCAGTCGGGTGGGCATACGCACCCTTAACTGCCCTTAACTGCCGTCCTTCGGATCCTCCGAGGTCTATAGGTAGTCGCTTACGTTTCCTGTGGAACCCGTGCTTGCCGACGTACTGGACGGATCAGTTCACAAAGCATGTCGGCTGTTGTGCCGTGCGGCCGTCGACCGCGGCGAGCAAGAACGTCGTCGCATATTCGCCGGCTACTCCGGAGTCTCACGGTGTGGTCTTGACCCGGGCGGCCGCGGACTCCGGCATGGGTTCGTAGCGAACAAACGAACGGGTAAAAGATGCAGCGCCATGCGACAGCGAACGCAAGTCGATCGCATAGCGCGTGAGCTCGATCTGCGGCACCTCGGCTTTCACCACCGTGCGCTCCTGTCCCGCGGTGTCGGTACCGAGAACACGGCCACGACGTCCGGACAGGTCGCTCATCACCGCGCCGACCAGGTCGTCGGGTACCAGCACCGAGATCTCGTCGATCGGCTCGAGCAAGATCACCTTAGTCGCCGCTGCGGCTTCCTTCAGTGCCAGCGCACCGGCCATCTGGAACGCGAAGTCCGACGAGTCGACACTGTGGGCCTTGCCGTCGAGCAGGGTGACCCGAACGTCGACCACCGGGTAGCCAGCGTGCACCCCCTTTTCCATCTGCGCGCGCACCCCCTTCTCCACGCTGGGGATGAACTGCCGCGGCACTGCACCGCCGACCACCTTGTCGAGGAACTCGAATCCCGAGCCCTCCGGTAGCGGCTCGACCTCGATGTCGCATACCCCGTACTGGCCGTGTCCGCCGGACTGCTTGATATGGCGGCCATGGCCTTTTGCCTTGCCGCTGAAGGTTTCTCGCAGCGGCACCCGCAGCTCTACTGTGTCCACGGTGACGCCGTAGCGGTTGGCCAGCGCATCGAGCACGACACCTGCATGGGCCTCGCCCATACACCAGAGCACGACCTGGTGCGTCTCCTGGTTCTGCTCGATCCGCAGTGACGGGTCTTCGGCGGCCAGCCGCCCCAACCCGACCGACAGCTTGTCCTCGTCGGTCTTCGCGTGCGCCTGGATCGCGACCGGAAGCAGCGGTTCCGGCATCGCCCACGGTTTCAGCACGAGGGGGGCGGATTTGTCGGAAAGCGTATCCCCGGTTTCCGCGCGGCTCAGCCGACCGATCGCGCAGATGTCACCTGCCACCACGGCCGCCGCGGGCCGTTGCTGTTTGCCGAGCGGGAACGAAAGGATCCCGATGCGTTCATCCTCGTCGTGGTCGGCGTGCGTGCTCCCAGTCCCGGCGGACGCCCCAAAAAAGGACGCAAAATGGCCCGACACATGAACCGTCGTGTCGGGCCTGATGGTCCCGGAGAACACCCGGACCAGGCTGACCCTGCCGACGTACGGGTCTGACGTCGTCTTCACCACCTGCGCGAGCAGCGGCGCGTCCACGTCGCAGGTGAGGTTGGTGCGCGGCGCCCCGTTCGGTGTGAAGACCTCGGGCAGTGGGTGTTCCAGCGGCGGGGGGAATCCTCTGGTGGCGACCTCCAGCAATTCCAGTGTGCCGACACCGGTGCCACTGCACACCGGGATCACCGGGAAGAACGAACCCCGGGAAACGGCTTTCTCCAGATCCTTGATCAGCACCGACTCGTCGATCTTCTCACCGCCGAGATAGCGCTCCATGAGGGATTCGTCTTCGGATTCCTCGATGATTCCCTCGATCAGGGTGCCGCGCGCGTCCTCGATCTGATCGGCGTATGACGAGTCCGGTGGGTGTGCGGTCCGCTTGCCGCCGACGTATTCGTAGTGTGTCTGCGACAGCAGTCCGATCAGGCCGCCACCAGCGGGCAGATAGAGCGGTAAGACTTTATCGCCGAATGCGTCCTGGGCGGCGGAGAGCGCGTTCTGGTAGTTCGCCCGGGCATGGTCGAGTTTGGTGATCACCACCGCGCGCGGCATGCCGACCTGGCTGCACTCTTGCCAGAGGGACTTGCTCGGCTCGTCCACCCCCTCGTTCGCCGCGATTACGAAGAGAGCGCAATCCGCGGCTCTCAGCCCCGCCCGTAGCTCGCCGACGAAGTCGGCGTACCCAGGCGTATCGATGAGGTTGACCTTGACACCGTCGTGCGCGAGCGAGGCCACCGCAAGGCCTACAGAGCGCTGCTGTCGGATCTCCGCCTCGTCATAGTCGCAGACTGTCGAGCCATCGACGACAGAGCCGGGCCTGGACAGCACACCGGAGGCGACGAGTAGGGCCTCGACGAGAGTGGTTTTGCCGCCACCCGACGGTCCCACCAGCACCACATTGCGGATGGCGGCCGGACTGTCCGCGGCGGGAACGGCTCCTGTGCCCGGGGAAGGACCTGTCTTATCTGCCATAATCTGTCTCCTCGCTCCGCTCGCTTGCTGGCATCCTGCTAGTCACCATTCCCCCATGTGTCGTTCAGCACAAGGCCACCCGCGCAGAAGAGTGCCCATGTCGGGCTGAGTTCGTGGTTGGGGCGCACGAACGGGCGAAACGATACACCGGAGGAGCGTTAGTCCCGCATGTTCAGCGGAAAGCGCCAGGTACCGGGGCCCCCGGCACTCGCCTCGATGACCTCCAAGTCTGCGATGAGGGCGAGCAGATCGCGGTTGACCCGCTCCCGGTGCGTGAGGTACGAGCCGTGCGGCGCATGCTGCAGGGCGAACAGGCTGCTGTCCACGCCACCGGAGTTGTCTGGCGCTTTCTGCAGAAACGGCGTGATGGGGGCCAGCAACACCAGCCTGCCGATTCGGCCGTCGCCGTGGCGGGTGAGATAGCGAACCACTTCGCCGCTATCCATGGAATGAGCCACGAGGGTCACGTCGCGCAGATCCAGGTGGTGGATCACCGCTGCCATGTCGTCGGCGAGCCTGTTGTAGTCATAGCCGCGACCGAGATCGTCGGAGCGTCCGTGGCCGCGCCGGTCGTAGCCCACCGCCCGTCGTCCCAAGTCGGCCACGCTAATCATCTGGCACTGCCCAGCGGTACTGCTGAGTGCTCAGGCTGCGCACAACAGACTGGCTCGCCGAGGTAGTACTCCGATTCGCGGTGGGCTTCGCCTCGGGTACTCGCGACAGACCTGCATGACGTCAGCATGCGTTGGCACACAACGGGTTCGAGCGCACATATTCGTAGCCACCGGCCGGGGCCTCAGCACCAGAGGCTAGACTCCTGCAGAGCTCGCCAACGATCTGCCCGTGTGGCAGATCTTGTTGAAGGTACAAAATACTGGTGCGACAATCAGATGCATGAACTCGGGCCCGCTGCGGCGAGTGCGGTCGTGTGCAGCTGGCGTGCTGGCGGTGGCGCCTGGGCGGAAGTGGAGACAGAAATGATCGCCTCTTATGTGCTGGCCACCATATTCGGCCTTGGTGCGCTCTGGCTGGTAACGACCGTTCGCGTCGTCAAGCAATTCGAACGAGGTGTGGTGTTTCGGTTCGGGCGTGTGCAATCACGCGTTCGGGGACCGGGGCTCACCTGGCTAGTTCCCATAGCCGATCGCCTGGAAAAGGTGAACATGCAGATCATCACGATGCCCGTGCCCGCCCAGGACGGCATCACCCGTGACAACGTGACCGTCCGCGTAGATGCGGTCATCTATTTCAAGGTTTCGGATCCGGTGCGGGCGGCTGTCGACGTGCAGGACTACATCTCCGCGATCGGCCAGGTCGCACAAACCTCGCTGCGGTCGATCATCGGGAAGAGCAACCTCGATGACCTGCTGTGCAACCGCGAGGGCCTCAATCAAGGCTTGGAGTTGATGATCGACAGCCCGGCGCTGGGTTGGGGAATTCACATCGACCGCGTCGAAATCAAGGATGTGGTGCTGCCCGATTCGATGAAGAGGTCGATGTCGCGCCAAGCCGAAGCCGAGCGTGAGCGACGCGCTCGGGTGATCACCGCCGACGGCGAACTGCAGGCATCTCGGAAACTCGCCCAAGCAGCGCAGGTTATGGCTGAGCACCCGGCCGCGTTAGAGCTGCGGCTGTTGGAAACGGTGGTGGAGGTTGCTGCGGAGAAGAACTCCACGCTGGTACTGCCGTTCCCGGTGGAACTGATGAGGTTCTTGGAGCGCCTGACGCCACCACGATCTGCGGGCGAACCTGCCGTCACGCCCGAGCCCGCAGCGGTACCCGACGGCGCCGGTTCCCAACTGGCCGCAGCACCGGTCGGAGACGACGCCCGAAGTTTCCAAGCCGACCCAGACGCGCCAGGTCGGCGGACCGATCCAGCTGTCTAGCATCCTTCGGGACCGAACCGTTGATCAGGCGTGCCAGCTGACCCAGCGGCGGACTGCAACCGCGATCACTGGACCGTTCAGCGGAACCGATTGGTACTGAATGTATTTGGCGCGGAGCAATTCGTATCCGGTGTGCATCGCCACGTCATCGCGGTGTATCGTTGCGACACCGTCGACACGGACCCACCACAACTCCGTCCAATCATCGGCGTAGTGGTCGACGAGCACGCTGGCCCGCGGGTCGCGTTCGAGATTGGTCAGGCGGCGCAGCCGTTGCGTTGTCTTGCGTTTTGCATCGACAGCGGTGTAGACGACGTCATCGCCGAGCGCGAACACGACTGGCACCAGGTGTGGCACGCCGCCGGGCGCGATTGTGGCCAGTCGCGCTACCGGGGCCTGCGCGAATCTGACCTTCGGGTCGAATCCGCCCATCCGGCCAGCTTAGAAGGGCCGTTAGGTGATCGTGAGGCCGCCGTCGACGACGATCGTCTGCCCGGTGACATAACCGGCGGCCGCTGAGGCCAGCCAGACGGCGGTGGCGGCGAGTTCGCGCGCGTCGCCCAGGCGGCCAAGGATCACCCGGTGCGCCTGACTTTCCAGGTAGCCCGGTTTGTACTCGTCGGTCATTTCGGACCGGAAGAAGCCGGGCGCCAGCGCATTGACGCGAATTCCTTTGCGGGAGCCCCATTGCTGGGCCAGATCTCGAGTGAGGCCGATAACCCCGGCCTTGCTCGCGCTGTATGCGGCCTGGGGCAAACCTGCGGTGGTGATGCCCAGCACGCTGGCGATATTGATGATCGAACTTCCCGGCTGCATGACCCGTCCGCAGGCCTGTGCCATCCAATAGGTGCCGTTGAGGTTGACGTCGATCACGGAGCGAAACTGATCGGGTGTCTCCCGGGTCGCCGGGTGAGCGGTTCCCTTGCCGGCATTGTTCACCAAAACATCGACGTGACCGAATGCCTGCATTGCCGAATCGACCAGCTCCTGGCATTGTTCGGGCACGCTGACATCGGTTGCTACCGACAGCGCCTTGCGTCCGGTGGCCTCGACGAGTGCGGCCGTCTCATTTATCCGGGTGGCGCGACGCGCGCCGCGAACGATATCCGCGCCTGCCTCGGCGAACGCTTGGGCGAATGAGACACCCAGACCTGACGACGCCCCGGTCACGATGACGACCTTGTCATCGAGTCTGAATGAATCAAGCACACCCATAGCTATACAGCCTCCGCACTGGCAAGGGCACGTTAGTTTGACGTCATGGCGGCCGAGACGCAAATCGCAAACCTGCTTTATCGCTACGCCGAATGTCTCGACTGCGGCGACTTGGTGGGGGCCGCTTCGCTCTTCGAGCATGGCCGGATCCGGGTCGCTGACGACGCCACGATCGATGCGGCCGGGATGCTGGCGTTCTGGAAGGCTGCGATCGTGCTCTACCCGGATGGGACGCCTCGAACCAAGCACCTGGTCAGCAACCCGATCATCGAGGTCGACGACGAGGCTGGCACCGCGAGCTGCCGCAGCTACTACACGGTGCTGCAGCAGACCGACGACTTTCCACTGCAGACGATTGTCACCGGCCGCTACCATGACCGGTTCGAACGCGTCGACGGTCAGTGGAGGTACTCCTATCGCGACTTCACGCTCATCGACATGGTGGGTGATGTCAGCCACCATCTCACCCAGCCGTTTGCACCGACGAGCGTCTGATTCGTTTGCCGCGAGGATGTGGTGGCTATTCCAGACTCCGGGCCGAGCTGGCAGATCAGCGCAGAAGCGGCCGCGAGTGAGGTGCGCCGGGGCGACGTAACCGACTAGCTGGACTACGGTGATGTCTACGAAAACTGCGTCGTCCGGACGCGGACGCGAGCAAAATCGGGCGTGACCGATGCAGGAGGTGACGGGATGAGCAGATCGCACCGCCGCACACCGTGGTGGTCGTGGTGGTTATTCACTCTGACGGTTGTGTTGGGGCTGGGGCTGGCCGCGGCGCCGGCCAACGCGTCGCCGACGACATTCGGCCCGTTCAGGCAGGCACCTGCCGCGCCGCTCGACCCCTTGACAACCGTCGGGCAGGTAGGCCCGGCCGTCGTCGACATCGACACCCAGCTGGGTTACCAGAGCGCGGTAGGAGCCGGCACCGGCATCGTGGTCGACCCCAACGGTACGGTGCTGACCAATAACCACGTGATCGCGGGCGCCACCGGCATCAAGGCCAGAAACATCGGGAACGGTCAAACCTACGACGCCGATGTGGTCGGCTATGACCGCAGCCACGACATCGCCGTGTTGCAGTTGCGCGGCGCGGGCGGTCTCCCGGTGGCCAACCTGGGTAACTCCTCGCAGGTTGCGGTCGGTGATCCGATCGTCGCGCTGGGAAATGCCGGTGGGGTTGGAGGGACCCCGAGCGCGCTGGCGGGCAATGTTACCGCGCTCAACCAGACCGTCACGGCGTCCGATGCCCTGACCGGTAGCTCGGAGACGCTGAACGGGTTGATCCAGATGAGCGCGGGCCTCCGTCCCGGGGACTCGGGTGGGCCCACGGTCAACGCCGCTAACCAGGTGATCGGCATGAACACCGCCGCCTCCGAGAACTACAAGTTGTCACAGGGCGGGACGGGCTTTGCGATCCCGATCAATCAGGCAAACGCCATCGCCGGGCAAATCCGGGGCGGCGGCGCGTCGTCCACCGTGCACATCGGCCCCACGCCATTCCTCGGCGTCGGCGTTACCGACAACGGCAACGGCGCGAGGGTCGTGCGGGTGCTGCCGAACGCACCGGCCGTGCAGACCGGGATCGGCAACGGGGATGTGATCACCTCGATCGACGGCCAACCCGTCAACTCGGCCACCGCGCTGACGAATATCCTTGACCAGCACCACCCGGGTGACACCATCGTGCTGGGCTGGCGCGGTCCGCTAGCCGGCGAGCACACAGCGAACGTGACGTTGGCAGAAGGTCCCCCGGGCTGACACCCGCGCGGATAGCAACCGTCAGCTGCGTCCAATTCGTTTGGCGTCGCCCACGATTCCGTGTGTGCGGTCTCGGGTAACCGTGGCATCGTGGACGTGATGAACCACGTAGACGACAGCGTCGAACACGATCCCGCGGAGGGAAGTCGTGTCGAGGATGGTGTGGTCGAGCACCCCACCGCCGACGATTTCGCCGACGCCGCCATCCTGCCCGCCGACCCAACCTGGTTCAAACGCGCAGTGTTCTACGAGGTACTGGTCCGGGCGTTCTACGACGCCGACGCCGACGGTTGCGGAGATCTGCGGGGACTGATCGACCGCCTTGACTACCTGCGATGGCTCGGCATCGACTGCATCTGGTTGCCGCCGTTCTACGACTCACCGCTGCGGGACGGCGGTTACGACATCCGGGACTTCTACAAGGTGTTGCCCGAATTCGGCACCGTCGACGATTTCGTCGCGCTGGTCGACGCCGCCCACCGGCGGGGCATCCGGGTCATCACCGACCTGGTGATGAACCACACCTCCGAGTCGCACCCGTGGTTCCAGGAGTCCCGCCGCGACCCCGACGGGCCATACGGTGACTACTACGTTTGGAGCGACACGAGCGATATGTACGCCGACGCGCGCGTCATCTTCGTCGACACCGAAGAGTCGAACTGGACGTTCGATCCGGTCCGTCGCCAGTTCTACTGGCACCGGTTCTTCTCTCACCAGCCAGACCTGAACTACGACAATCCGGCCGTGCAAGAGGCCATGCTCGACGTTATCCGCTTTTGGCTTGACCTCGGTATCGACGGGTTCCGGCTGGACGCCGTGCCCTATCTCTTCGAACGTGAGGGCACCAACTGCGAGAACCTGCCCGAGACCCACGCGTTTCTCAAGCAGGTCCGCAAGGTCGTCGACGACGAATTTCCGGGCCGGGTACTGCTCGCCGAGGCCAACCAGTGGCCGAGCGATGTCGTCGAGTATTTCGGCGACCCCAACACCGGTGGTGACGAATGCCACATGGCGTTTCATTTCCCGCTGATGCCGCGCATCTTCATGGCGGTCCGTCGCGAGTCGCGTTTCCCGATCTCAGAAATCATGGCGCAGACGCCGCCGATCCCCGATATGGCCCAGTGGGGAATCTTCCTACGCAACCACGACGAGCTGACGTTGGAGATGGTCACCGACGAAGAACGCGACTATATGTACTCCGAGTACGCCAAGGACCCGCAGATGAAGGCCAATGTCGGCATCCGTCGGCGGCTGGCCCCGCTGCTGGAGAACGACCGGGACCAGATCCAGTTGTTCACCGCGCTGCTGCTTTCGCTGCCAGGTTCACCGGTCCTCTACTATGGCGACGAAATCGGCATGGGTGATGTCATCTGGTTGGGGGACCGCGACGGGGTACGCACTCCGATGCAGTGGACGCCGGATCGCAACGCCGGCTTCTCCACCGCCAACCCCGGCCGGCTCTACGTGCCGCCCAGCCAGGACCCGGTGTATGGCTACCAGGCCGTCAATGTGGAGGCGCAACGTGACACCTCGACATCGCTGCTCAACTGGACCCGCACCATGCTGGCAGTACGACGCCGACACGACGCGTTCGCCATCGGGACGTTCCGTGAACTCGGCGGGTCGAACCCGTCGGTACTGGCGTACGTGCGTGAAGCCGACGATGACACCGTGCTATGCGTCAACAATCTGTCGCGCTTCCCGCAGCCCATAGAACTGAACCTGCAGCACTGGAACGGTTATACGCCAGTGGAGTTGACCGGAGACGTGGACTTTCCGCGCATCGGCCACCTGCCCTATCTGCTGACACTGCCGGGACACGGGTTCTACTGGTTCCAGCTGAGGGCGTCGGAGGAGACACAATGAACTCGCCAGCCAATCTGCCATGGTCAGAATGGCTTCCACAACAACGTTGGTATGCCGGGCGCAGTCGGGAACTGTCCACCGCCGAACCGGGTCTTATCGTCGCCCTGGGCGAGGATCTCGACCTGGTGCTGGTCGACGTCGCCTACACCGACGGTTCGTCGGAGCGCTATCAGGTGATCGTCAACTGGGGCTCCGGGCCCGTCTCGGAGTACAGCGCGGTCGCCACGATTGGTGCGGACCAGGACCTCCCTGCCTACGACGCGCTGTACGAGCCTGCTGCGGCTCAATACCTGCTGTCGTTGATGGACTCGTCAGCGGTGCGTGGCGATGTGACATTCGCCAAAGAGCCGGACGTCTCGCTGCCGCTGGAGACGGCATCGTGGGTGTCGGAAGCCGAGCAGACGAACACCAGCGTGATCTTCGACCAAGAGGCCATCCTCAAGGTGTACCGCCGTGTCACCAGCGGCATTAATCCCGATATCGAACTGAACCGAGTGCTTGGCCGCGCCGGCAACCCGCATGTGGCGCGGCTGCTCGGCTCCTACGAGACAGTCTCGCCGGGCAACTCCGAGGGTATCCTGTGCCCCTTGGGCATGGTGGCCGCGTACGCGGCGAATGCCGCCGAAGGGTGGGCCATGGCCACCGCGAGCGTGCGTGACCTATTCGCCGAGGGCGACCTGTACGCCTACGAGGTCGGCGGCGACTTCGCCGGTGAGTCCTATCGGCTCGGCGAAGCCGTCGCCTCGGTGCATGCCACGCTGGCCAACAGCCTCGGCATGTCGGAGGCCACGTTTCCGGTGGAAACTATGCTGGCTCGGCTGTCGTCGACGGCAGCGGCCGTGCCGGAACTGGAGCAGTACGTTGCCACGATCGAACAGCGATTCCAAAAGCTCGCCGAACAGACGATCACCGTTCAGCGCGTGCATGGTGATCTGCACCTGGGACAAGTGTTGCGCACACCGGAGACCTGGCTGCTGATTGACTTCGAGGGTGAGCCGGGCCAGCCGCTGGATGAGCGGCGTGCGCCGGATTCCCCTCTACGCGACGTGGCCGGCGTCTTACGGTCCTACGAGTACGCCGCCTACGAACCCCTGGTGGACCAGACCGACGACAGGCAACTGGCCGCGCGCGCCCGGGAATGGGTCGAGCGCAACCGCACCGCGTTCTGCGATGGGTACGCGGCCGGGTCGGGGGTAGATCCACGCGATTCGGCGTTGTTGCTGGCTGCCTACGAACTGGACAAAGCGGTCTACGAGACGGGCTATGAGTCGCGGCACCGCCCCGGATGGCTGCCAATTCCGCTGCGGTCGATCGCCCGGCTGACAGCTGGCTAGAGTTCGCTGGCGCTGCGAGTGCCGCACGCGTCTGGAAGTATGTTCCGCGATGCGTGAGATGTTCGACAGTGAGGCTAGGTTGTCGTGGCTCCTGGCCGGGCTGGCCGGGCTGTTGGGCGCGGCGGCATTCACGCACTCGGCAGGATATTTCGTGACTTTCATGACCGGCAACACCGAGCGTGCGGTGCTGGGATTCTTCCGGAATGAGCATTGGCTGTCGATAACAGCGGCGCTACTGCTTGCGGCGTTCATCGGTGGCGTGGTGATTGCGTCGTTGTGTCGACGGCATTTCTGGGTGGCGCATCCGCACGGTCCGACCGTGCTGACCACATTGTCTCTGGCAGTCGCCACCGTGGTGGACATCATCGTGCGCGGATGGTCGGGGCAAGTCTCATTTGTACCGATCCTGTTTGTGGCCTTCGGTATTGGTGCCTTGAACACCTCGTTCGTCAAGGACGGCGAAGTGTCGATCCCGCTGAGCTACGTGACCGGCACGCTGGTG
The DNA here is from genome assembly GCA_035625875.1 of Mycobacterium sp. Taxonomy (GTDB): domain Bacteria; phylum Actinomycetota; class Actinomycetes; order Mycobacteriales; family Mycobacteriaceae; genus Mycobacterium. Next base: position 49,849 of record DASPOT010000003.1, read on the forward strand.
AAGCTAGGCCAAGGCATCGAACGCCACATCAGCAACGGAGTTGCTGCCGATTGGCTGGGGTACTTTCTGCTCTATGCCAGCTTCATCGTCGGCGCCACGGTCGGCGGATGTATCAGTCTGGTGGTCAGTGGATCCCAGATGTTGGCGGCCGCCACCGTAGTGTGTGCGCTGACAACCGGGTACACGTACTTCCACATCGACCGTCGTGCCCTGTTGAAAGAGAACGGCAAATGACAAAACGTGACTTTGGGCGATCACTGCTGAGAATGACGTAGTTTCCCTCGACGTTAGTTGCGGGGTAAAAACATTGGCAGCAGCGCCGCGGGTGCGCTGCTGCCAATGTTTGAGCTACGTCTCAGGCGGCGTTGGGCGGACCGCTGAGCGTGTGCTGGATGTCGGGCTTCATGGCAACCAGCTCTTCATTCCAGTAGGGCCAGGAGTGGGTCCCGTTGGCCGGGAAGTTGAACACGCCGTTGTGTCCGCCCGCGGCTATGTAGTTGTCCCTGAAACTTTCGTTCGTGCGCAGGGTGAAGCTTTCCAGGAACTTGGCCGGCATATTGTCGCCACCGAGGTCGTTCGGGGTGCCACTACCGCAATAGACCCAAATACGGGTGTTGTTCTGGACCAGTCGGGGGATCTGGATCATCGGGTCGTTGCGCTTCCATGCCGGATCACTCGTCGGACCCCACATGCTGGTGGCGTTGTAACCGCCCGAGTCGTTCATCGCCATGCCGATCAGCGTCGGCCACCAGCCCTCAGACGGGTTAAGGAAGCCCGAAAGCGATGCGGCGTACGGGAACTGCTGCGGGTAGTACGAGGCCAGGATCAGCGCGGAATTACCCGACATCGACAGGCCCACCGCCGCATTGCCGGTCGGTGAGACGCCCCGGTTGGCCTGCAGCCAAGGCGGCAGCTCCCTGGTCAGGAACGTCTCCCACTTGTACGTGTAGTTCTGGCCGTTGCCCTGCGACGGCTGGTACCAGTCGGTGTAGAAGCTGGACTGGCCACCGACGGGCATGATCACCGACAGGCCCGAGTTGTAGTACTCCTCGAACGCCGGCGTTTCGATGTCCCAGCCGTTGTAGTCGTCCTGGGCGCGCAGGCCGTCGAGCATATACACCGCGTGCGGTCCGCCGCCCTGGAACTGGACCTTGATGTTGCGGCCCATTGATGGTGACGGTACCTGCAGGTACTCGACCGGCAGACCGGGCTTCGAGAACGCGCCCACGGTCGCCGAGCCGCCCACAAAACTGACCAAGCCGGGCAATAGGGCAGCCCCTATGGCCGCGATAATCAGCCGGCGCGGCAGACTTGCTGCTGCGCCACGCAACTTTTCAACCAACTTCATAGCTCCCACCCATCCCAACTTTCATCGGCCGCACGATGCGGTCGAATGTTGTTCTTCGGCAGTGAAACACAGCGGGGTGCTGTCTTCGGGTTATCGCCGCCGGGGTAGTACGTCGCGGTTGGCTAACGATTAAGAGTCGGCGCAGACTCGAAGTTACCGGACCAGCCGCCGCAACACCGCTGTCGCTACGGCGATGCCCAGGATCGCCGCCGCTAGCAAGGCGATGATGTCCATCGAATCGAACCGGGTGCCGATCAACAGCGCCCGCAGGGCATCGACTTCATAGCTGAGAGGGTTGACCGTGCTGAGCACACACAGCCATGCGGGCATCACGTGGACCGGGTAGAGCGCGTTGGACGCGAAGAACAACGGCATCGTGATGGCCTGGCCGATGCCCATCAAGCGATCGCGGTTGCGCACCAGCCCGGCCAGTGTCATCGACAAGGAGGCGAAAAAAGCCGCACCGAGCATCACGATGCCCATCGCCGCGAGGATCCGGAACGGATTGACGGTCAGATGCACGCCCATCAGATAGGCCAACACCAGCACGCCGATGACCTGGGCCACCGACCGCACACTCGCGGCGACTTGCCGGTGATCAGTGCCGATACCGGCGCCGGCGTCACTAGGAGTTTGGCCAGGATGCCGGCATCTCGATCCCAGATGATCTGGATTCCGTAGAAGATCGAGATGAACAACGCCGACTGAGCGATGATGCCCGGTGCCAGGAAAGCCAGTAAGGTTACCGACCCGGTGTCGATGACGTGAAGCTGGGTAAAAGTCGTACCGAAGATCAACAGCCACAACGCCGGCTGCACCATCCGGGTGACGAGTTCGGTGCGGTCATGCTGCAACTTCTGAAGTTCGACGATCACGAACGCGCTGATGCGCCGGAACGTTCCATGCAGCCGACGCCACCCCTGGGGAGCGCGGACAAGACCTGCCTAGACGTGGTCAACCGACACGGCTGGCAACCTTTCTGCTGGAACGGATCTCACGGAGACCCTGACGCAGGGTGTCGTCATCCAGATCGGATCCCGCGTAATGGCGAAACACATCTTCGAGCGTCGCATTCGGCGACACGGTTGATTTCAATTCGGTGGGCGATCCAACAGCCTGCAACTTGCCGTGATGCATGAGCGCGACCTGATCGCATAACGCGTTCGCCTCCTCCATGTAGTGGGTGGTCAGCAGTACGGTCATGCCGAACTGGGCCTGCATGTGCTGTACCTGCGACCAGACACCGTCACGCGCAATCGGATCCAGCCCGACCGTCGGTTCATCCAGAACCAATAATGACGGGCGGTTGACCAGGGCCTGGGCCAGCTCCAGGCGGCGGATCATGCCGCCGGAGTAGGTGGTGGCCAGCTGATCGGCCACGTCGAGCAACTTCATCGCGCCGAGCACGTGATCGACGCGGTCAGTGCGCTCGGCGCGGGGCACGTCGTACAACCGCGCGAACCATTCCACATTCTGCTTGCCGGTCAGCGCCAGCTCGATCGAAAGTTGCTGCGGAACATAGCCGATATTGCAGCGAATGTCGAGGTTGTGGTGTTGGGCATCCAGGCCGAAGATATACAACTCGCCATGCCGCACCGGGGTCAAGGTGGTGATCATGCGTACCAACGTGGTCTTCCCCGCTCCGTTGGGCCCGACCAGACCCATCTTCTCACGCGATCGCACCTGCAGGGTCAAATCGTCGACGGCGGTGAACTGACCATAGCGGTAGGTCAGATGCCGGCAATCGATAGCCAGCGGAGTGCTCATGTCGGCCGCTCATGCAGCATTCGGGTCATGTTGTCAAGGACCTCCAATCCTCCGGTTAGGGCCACGATCTGACTCTCGTCAAGTTCGCCGAGCACTTCGGACAGCAGCGCCCGGCGTGCGGTGCGAGACGCATCCACGGCCTGTTGTGCCGATTCGGTGAGCCGCAACCGGCCGACGCGACGGTCGGCGGCATCGACAGTTCGGACGAGCAGACCGTCCGAGGCGAGCTTGGACACCAGGGTGGAGGCGGTGTTGGGTACCAGGCCCAGTTCAGCGGCGGCCACGCTGACCGAAATCCCGGGCTGCCGTCCAACCAGCCGCAACAGCTCCGCTTGTGATTCGGTAAGCCGCCCAGATTCGAATCCGCGACCAACTGATCGTCGCAGCTGTCGGCGGAATCTCCCGACGACGGCGGTCAGCTCAGCGGCGAGGTCGGTGTATGCGTCCACCCCAATCAATAATACCTCTATAGCCGAGCTATCTTTCGACATTGTGCAGCACCATATCCGTCAGTGCATTGCTGTCAACCGTCGCGGTCATATAGGTGCACGACGGTTGTCGGCGGCGGTCCGTTGGCGACCCCGGATTCAGCAGGCGCAGACCGGTTTTCGTTGTGGTGTCCCACGGGATGTGGCTATGACCGAAGACGACGACGTCGCTGTCGGGGTACAGCCGTGACATCCGTGCCTCGCGGCCGGTGGCGGCGCCGGTGTCGTGCACCACGATGAACCGCAGCCCCGCTAGTGTCACCTCCGCACGTTCCGGCAGCCGCGATCGCAGGACCGGCCCGTCGTTGTTCCCCCAACACGCCACCAGTCGAGCGGCTCGGGTTTCCAGCTCGTCGAGCAACTCCGGTGCCACCCAGTCGCCGGCATGGAAGACGACATCGGACTTCGCGACTTCGTCCCATACCTGCGTGGGTAGCTCGCGTGCGCGGTGCGGAATATGCGTATCGGCGAGCAGCAGTAGTTTCACACCCTCATCTTGCGCGGTTCGATTGCCCAGCTTCTCTCGGGCCGTTCCGGCCCGTATCGTCGCCGGGTTAGGTTTAATTGCCCGGCTTCTCCTTGGGCCGTTCCGGCCCATATCGTCGCCGGGCTGAAGCAGAGGAGTAACCGCATGCGCACCTTCGAGTCAGTCGCCGAACTTGCTGCCGCCAAGGGCCAGAACATCGGGCAGAGCGACTGGGTCACCATCACTCAGGAGGACGTCAACCTGTTCGCCGACGCGACCGGCGATCACCAGTGGATCCACGTCGACCCGGAAAGGGCAGCCAAGGGCCCGTTCGGAGGGACAATCGCGCACGGCTTCATGACGGTGGCGCTGCTGCCGCGACTCTGGCACGAGATGTACACCGTCAACGGAATCAAGCTAGCCATTAACTACGGCCTCAACAAGGTCCGGTTCCCGGCTCCAGTGCCGGTCGGCGCAAAGGTGCGTGCGCAGACTTCGTTGGTCGATGTCCAAGACCTCGGAAACGGTGTCGTGCAGGCGACGGTGTCGACGACGGTCGAGATCGAAGGGTCCACGAAGCCGGCGTGCGTGGCAGAGAGCATCGTCCGCTACATTTCGTGACCAGATTGCTGGCTGGAACCAAAATTGGTGCCGTGCCCACCGGCGTGACGCTCCTACGATCGTGGGCGTGACCGATGCCAGAAGTGTTCTGACGGTTGACGACGTTCGCAATGTTGTATTCGGGAAGCCGCCGCTCTTCCGGCGTGGCTACGATGAAGAGGTCGACAAATTCCTCGACCTGGTGACCGTCACCATAGCAGCTCTTGAGTTGCGTCGGCGTTCTCGCCGATGATGGCGGTCGAGTCCGCCACGTCAGAATTCGGCGACGGCGTGTTCGAGGCGTTCAGCCAGTCGGGCCTGCGCCTCGGCACGCCGGGTCGGTAGATGCTGAGACGGGAAAGGCGTTGTCACAGGCTGATATTCACGCAATGTGCGCCGGGCGACGGTCATTTTGTGTAGCTCGGTGGCGCCGTCGGCGATACCCAGCGACTCGGCGGCGACCATCATCTTGACGAACGGCATCTCGTTGGAAACACCCAGCGCGCCGTGCAGGTGCATGGCCCGCTGCACGACGTCGTGCAGCACCTGGGGCATGGCGACCTTCACCGCCGCGATGTCGCGGCGCACCTTCCGGTAATCCTGATGCTTGTCGATCAGCCAGGCGGTCCGCAACACAAGCAGCCGGAACTGCTCGATCTGAATCCAGCTGTCGGCGATCTTCTCCTGTGTCATCTGGAGATCAGACAGCGGCCCAAACCGCGTCTGCCGCGACACCGCGCGCTCGCACATCATGTCGAACGCCAGGCGTGCCAGCGCGATGGTGCGCATCGCATGATGGATGCGGCCACCACCGAGCCGGGTCTGCGCAATCGCGAACGCTTGACCTTCACCGCCCAGCACGTGATCGGCCGGCACCCGCACATTCGTGTAGCGAACGTAGCCGTGCGAGGCATGATCCGACGACTCAGCGCCCACGCCAACATTGCGCACAATCTCGATGCCCGGCGTCTCGGCGGGGACGATGAACAGCGACATCTTGTTGTCGCGAGTGCGCGCGTCCGGATTGGTGACGGCCATGACGATGAAAAACGACGCGTGCCTGGCGTTGGTGGAAAACCACTTCTCCCCGTCGATCACCCACGAGTCGCCGTCACGCTCCGCGCGGGTGACGAACAGCCCCGGATCCGAACCGCCTTGCGGTTCGGTCATCGAATAGCAGGACGTGATCTCGCCGTCCAGCAGCGGTTGCAGGTACCGGGCCTTTTGTTCGTCGGTGCCGAACAGCGCGAGGATTTCGGCATTGCCTGAGTCGGGCGCCTGGCAGCCGAATACCGACGGCGCCCAGCGGGATCGCCCGAGAATTTCGTTGAGCAGCGCAAGCTTGACCTGACCGTAGCCCTGACCACCGAGTTCGGGTCGCAGATGCGCGGCCCACAACTCCTGCTCTTTCACCTGCTGCTGCAGAGGCGGCAGGATCGCCATCGTCTGTGCGTTCTTCTTGTCATACGGATCAAGCGCGACCAAGTCGAGCGGTTCGACTTCGTCGACCATGAATCCTTCGACCCAGTCCAGCTTCTTCTGGTACTGCGGGTCTGTTTCGAAGTCCCACACCGTCGACCACCGTCCCCCGGCGTACCAGTGACGCCGGCAAAACGTGTTGATGAAGCGACATCATCCTAATGCGGTGACGCGCCTGTCTCTGGCGGTACCTCCCGCCGGTCGGTGGTGGCGAGGATGACTAGCCTGACGATGTGATCGAGGCACGCCCTGCACGGAAAGCCGATATTCGTGAGCTGTCCCGCGTCCTGGGCCGGGCCTTCTACGACGATCCGGTCACGACGTGGATGCTGCCTAACGCCAAGGCTCGGTCCGCGCATCTGCCAAGGCTGTTTGCGGCACTGACCCGGCACCATCATCTGGCGGGCGGCGGCGTGGAGGTGGCCTGCGACGGGCCGGCTATCAGTGCGGCGGCGCTCTGGGATCCGCCGAACCGATGGCAGCAGACACCCCGCGCGCAGCTGGCCATGACGCCGTCGCTCATCCGCGCATTCGGCGTCCGGTTGGTGTCGGCACGGGCGGCGCTGCAGATGCTGAAGCGCGTACACCCCGAAGAGCCGCACTGGTATCTGGCCGTCATCGGAAGCGACACAGCTGTCCGCGGCCGCGGATTCGGGCAGGCGTTGATGCGTTCGCGGCTGGACCGCTCCGATGCCGAGCATTGTCCGGCTTATCTCGAGTCGACCAAACCCGAGAACGTGCCGTACTACGAACGCTTCGGCTTCACGGTCACCGGTGAGATCGCGCTACCCGACGGCGGGCCAACGCTGTGGCCGATGTGGCGGGCACCGAGGTAGCCGACGCAATATCGGCAGCTAGGACGGGCGCGCTAACCGCGATAACGTTGGCCCGTGCGATTCCAGGGGATGGCCGCATTCATCACCGGCGGCGCCATCGGGTTCGGGCGGGCCTTCGCCCGGGCGCTGACCGGCGAGGGGGCCAGCGTGGCGGTCGTGGACATCGACACCGAGACCGCTGAGCGCACCGCCGCTGAACTGACCTCGCAAGGCGCTCGCGCGATCGCGGTGTCCTGCGATGTCGCCGACGAGCACCAGGTGGACAGCGCTGTTGCCGTCACGATCGAGAGGTTCGGCGGCATCGACATCCTGATCAACAACGCCGGTCTGCACCTGACGAAATATAACCAACCGTTCGGTGTGCTGTCCCGTGCCGACGTACGCAGTTTGTTCGACGTGAACGTGATCGGTGTCATCAATTGCACTCTGGCATGCCGTGATTCGATGCGGGACCGCGGCGGTGGCGTGGTGCTGAATATCTCCTCGATGGCCGGCTTCATGAATATTAGCCCGTATGGTGTGTCCAAACTCGCGGTGCGTGGCTTGACCGTCGCCTTCGCCTCCGAGCTGGCCCCCGACCGGATCCGCGTCAACGGGATCGCCCCGGGTCTGATGAACACCGAAAACGCGCTCGCCGAGCTGCCGCACTCACTGGTCGACGACATTGTTCGGGAGCGACAGCTGGTGCATCGGCTCGGCACCATGGAGGACGTGGTGTCGGCCATGCTCTACCTCTGCTCCGACGAGGCATCGTTCATCACCGGTGAGACCCTCAAGGTCAGCGGCGGTTACCCGCTCAACTTCTAATCCGGGGCTCCTTCTGCACGGCCGTGCCATGACTGGGTACCGGGCACGCGACAAGGCTGGCCGCCCCGATCTGCGGTTCCACGACCTGCGCCACTCCGGTGCGGTGCTCGCCGCCGCGACCGGGGCGTCGCTGGCTGAGTTGATGGCAAGGCTCGGGCACTCGACACCGACGGCCGCGATCCGCTACCAGCACGCGGCCAAGGGCCGAGACCACGAGATCGCGGCGCTGCTATCGAAGCTGGCCGAGAACGGGTGACATGTGCGAGGGGGCTCGGTCGGGCCCTGATATTTAGGGCGAACCTATCACGGCACCTGTATCGTGCCATACAGCTTGGGGTGCAACGGAATTGGGGGTTGCATTGAGGGGAGACATGCGGAATCATCCGTAATGGGATGGGTTTCCCGTGCTGGGTGTCCTGTCTCGTGGAAAAGGAAACACCACACCGAACGCCCCGACGTGGGCGGTGATGTATCCATGCACGAGAAACGGAAACCGAATGGTCCCCCGGCAACCAATACTAGCGCATAAGTGCAGGTCAGAGGGTGGGGGGAGCCCCCCTTGGCTAACTCTCGTCTCGGGCAGGGCTTCTCGGCTCGGGATGCTACAGATCAAAACATTTCTGCAAAAACGGAGATTTTCCGGCAATCTCTACGCTCCTGCGGCGTTTTTCGTGCGTTTAAATCGGTTCATCTGCGGTCGGTGGCCGGGGCGAGGCGGGCCATCCCGCGGACGATCCATGGTGTCCGCCTAGCGATCACCTCGACGGCGCGATCGGAGCGGCGCATCGCGGTCCTACGGCCCGGAGTCGGCATTGATGCCAGCTCTGCCTCGGGCGATCCCGCCCGCGCGCCGTGGCGATCGACCGCTAGGAGTTGCCAGGTGCCGGGTACCCCGCGCAGCTCGACGCTGCCGCGGTCCTCGAAACCCGTGCCCGAGCCGACGACCAAATCACGCACGGTGCGTGAGACGAGGATGTCGTCGGCGCCGGCCTGGCCGCAGATCCGCGCCGCGATGTGTACCGCGATGCCACCGATGTCGCTGTCCAGCAGTTCGCACTCGCCGGTGTGGATGCCAGCGCGGATCTGGATGCCCAGCGTCTCGGCGTCTGCGCGCAACGCCTCGGCGCAGCGGATGGCCTGCGTCGGCCCGTCGAACGTGGCCAGGTGGCCGTCGCCGGTGCTCTTGACCACCGTGCCGCCGAACCGTTGCGTGAGGTCGGCGGTGATCTCACCAAAGCGCTGCAGCACCGCACGCCACCGCTCATCGCCCGCCGCCACGGCGTGTTGCGTCGACGCGACGATATCGGTGAACAACACGCTGCGCAGGGCCCGATGTGACGGCGCCGGCGCCGCACGGCTGCCGGTGAGGAACTCCTCGATCCCACTCAGGATCCTGTCGGGCTCGGTAAACCAGGGCCCGGAGTCCACGCCATCGACCTCGAGCCACCGCGCACCGGGAATGTGGTCGGCCAGGTAACGGCCCCACTGCACCGGCATGACGTCCTCGCGGGCATGGATGACTAGGGTGGGCACGGTGATCGTCGACAGGATCAGCCGCACGTCGATCCGGAACGCCGCTTCGAATGACGCCCGCGCCATCCCCGGGCTGGCGCACATCCGCTCCAACATTCCCCGCTGGCGCATCGACGCCCGGGCCGACGGCAAGGTGATGCTGAGTGCCGCACCGCTGCCCCAGGCCGAGCGGACGGCGCGACCAACTTCCTGGGCGCGGACGACCTGCTCCGTCGACGCCACGTACTTCTCATCTAGCTTCTCATCCAGCTCGGCAAGGCTGCGCGCCCGCACCTCGGCCGGGTCGCGGTCCATATCGTCCCACCCGGTTACGATGTACGAGTACGTGCCGTAGAGGATCAACGCCCGGGTCCGCTCCGGCCGTGTTGCCGCGAACACGATGGCTCCCGGGCCGCCCTCACCCAGAGCGAAGAGGACGGCTTGTCCGAAGCCGGCGGCGTCCATGACGGCCTCGATCTCGGCCGCTCGATCATCCAGCGTGCGAACGTGCGGGACCGGGTCCGACAGCCCGACCCCGGCCTTGTCAAACAGGAGCACGCGACAGAACGTGGCGAGCCGCTCGAAGAAGGCCTTGAATTCGGGCATGGTCCAAAACAGCTCGACGTGGCTGGCGAACGAACCCGCCAAGACGAGCTCGACCGGCCCGTTGCCGAACACCTGATACGCCAGGCTGAGATCGCCGCAGGAGGCGTACGACGTTTCCGCCACGGCATGACCTTAACCGATCACGGGCGGTACGAGTCCCGACTTGGATGCAGCTGTGTGCCGTCAGCGCGCGAGCGCCCGCCGCGGTTTGACCGGCTCCGGCTCTTGGTAGCTGGGGTCCTCGGGATCAACAAGGTGCCGCTCGGAGATGCCCAGCGCGACTGGTTCGTAGCGCTCCTCCAGCGGTTTGGCCGGCCGGTAGGGCCCGAAGGCCTCGAGCTGGTCGGCGGGCCACCCGCGCAGACGCACGCCGTGCGCGACCAGAGCCGACCAGCGACCGCACCGGCCTTTGGCCTCCCACGCTTCCCAGACCCGGCGCCGGTGCAGCTCGCCCGGGTCGCAGACCAGTGGCAGCAACACGGCGTCCTTGCCGCCGCCGTCACGCCCGGCGCTCTCTGGGACGGTGCCGGTCAGCCGTGCGGCGGCATGGAGCGGCCCGATCAGCGTGGTGAGCTGGCGGGCGAGGATGTCGGCGTCCAACCAGTTCCGCCTCAGCTCGTCGGATGCACCGACCATCTCGGCCGCCGGGGTCTCCGGGTTGATGACCTGAGCCGCCGCGGTGAACTTGTTTGCGGCGCTGTCGAATACGTCGACGACCTTGCCGTACTGCTCGGTCGCCACCGGGCGGTAAACCTCTTGCATTCGCTGCAATATCGCGTCGCGGACGGCGGCCACAACCTTGGGCTGCTCCAGCTGTTCGGCGTGGGCGGCGGCGCGGAGCGCGACGATGTCGGCATCTGATCCGGTGACCACGGCGTCGACGAGCCGGTGCTGCATTGGCGCTCGGCCGCCCATGTCCAGGAACGCCCGAAACCGCTTGCGTAGCTTCATCCATTCGCCCGGCGGGCTGGCTCCGGCGCTGGCCACCTCGTCAACCAGCCGGGTGTGCTCGGCGAACGGGTCGAAGCGCACGGAATTTCTCATCGGCTCACTCCTCCTCGGTTGCCGCGTGGGCGAACGGGTTGGCCACTTCCCGCAGCGCGAACGCCTCGGCCAGTGCGCGCACCCCGGCCTCCTCGACGGTTTCACGGCGGCGGACTTCGCTGATGACGTTGTCGAGATCGCCTCGGCTGAGGCGCAATAACTCGTCGATCAATTGCTGGCGGTGCTGCGGGTCCATGCATTGATCATCACAGGGATGACCCCGGTTGTGAACGCGCGTGAGACTACTATGGCTGCGCGGCGTCGAGTCCCCGCCTTGAGCCGTCGGGTTCAGCGTCGTAGCTGGGCGGCGCGGCGGGCTAGCGTTCGCGCAACCCGGTTCAGGCTGCGTTGTGTAGCGTGGCTGCCCGTGCACTTCGATATGGGCAGCGTGCCCGCTTGGGTCGTCGCCGGCATCTCGGCGATATTCGGCGTCCAGTCGTGGCGGTCATCACGTCGAGCGAAGAAGCGGAGGCCGCAGCAGACCTACAGGCTGAGCGCGCTACGAAGGCTGCGGAGGACGCGGTGGCGGCTCAGGGCCAGATCGCTACCGAAACGAAGCGACTGGCCGACGCGACGGAGCGGAAGTGGGAGGCCGCCGACGAGAACCCCTGGCAAATCGACAGGGACGGCGGCGTCGACCGGCTGCGCAACCTCACCGCTACCACGAAGTACCAAGTCCGCCTTCGCGGGGGGCTGGTACGGCTAATGGGCGGAGCTCCTTCCGCGAAATCGCCGGAAACGCTTCGCCCGAGATCGACCTGTTGGAACCGTGGCGCGTACTCAAGGACAAGACCGTCGTCGTGAGTGACAAGACCGTCGTCGTGAGCTGGTATCCGACGAAGGAGGGGGACGATGAGCCGAAGGAGCAGCGAATCCAGCTGTAGCGGTTTTTGGGGCCGATTGACAACGTACTGTCAACGGCCGTCCAGACCGTTCCAAAAAAGTGCCTCTGACCTGCAACGATGGTGGTGCGCGATACTGGGATTGAACCAGTCGACGCTTGCGGCCGTCGACTCGAGTATCGGAAGACGTCGGCGGAACGCACCAGGGGGCATATTAGTGACTCGTCAGCAACCTCCGCGTTGTCCGACCTGTACCGCGCCGGGCAGGAATTCGACAGTGTGTTGGAGTCCTGGGATAGCGCCGCTGTCGACCGCGCGGTGGTGGGGCGCCCGACATGATCAGCACCGACTTGACAACTGCTGCTAGACCGTAAGCGGCCGTCGCGCGAGGAATACCGCACGTTTTCCACCGGGGGAGTGGAGTGTCCAATGCCCTGACGCCGAAACGAAGGCTATGTTCGGCTGGGCAGAAGGTTCGATTTGTCTGATGACGCGATTCGTGATTCTGTGAGACGCCGAACGTGGAAGCAACAGCACCCAGGGTGGTGGATGCGGAGACAGCGGATCGCAAACGAAGGAGAAAGGATGCGTGCGGCGAACTCTACGCGCTCTCGGTTGACGCATGACCGCGTGATGCGTTGCGGCATGACGCTGCTCGTCGTCACGATCACGTTCGCGCTCGCCGCCTGCTCAGGATCGACCAGCGCGTCGACCGCACCGACGGCGACCGCCACGCCGCCCACGGCAGCGACCGCGCTCCCGCCCGTGCCGCGGCGGCTGGCATCGGACCCCGTGCAGCTGGCCGACGACCTCGTTGCCGACGAGCAGGCGCTGCGCGACCCGAAGTCGTCGGAGGCCGTGCTAATCGGGGCGGCGCGCCGCCAGCAAGCGGCCTACCGCGCCCTCGGTCGGCATCCCGAGTGGGACGTGATCGCGCGCCCGCGGATCCCGCCGTCGCTGCTGAACGTCTACGACCGCAACGTCGACGCGCAACGGCAGTTCACCGCGATAGTCGCGAGCGAACCGAAGGACACGCTGCCCGCGTGGCGCATCGACCCGCCGACGCCGGCCAACAAGCTGCTCGGTTACTACCGCGAAGCAGAGGCGGCGACCGGCGTCGGCTGGAACTACCTGGCGGCGATCAACCTAATCGAAACCGGCCTGGGCCGCATCATCGGCGTGAGCGACGCCGGCGCGCAAGGCCCCATGCAGTTCCTACCCTCGACGTTCGCCGAATACGGCGACGGCGACATCCTCTCGCCCCACGACAGCATCATGGCGGCCGGTCGCTACCTCGCCGCCAACGGCTTCGCCGACCACCACGACGACGCCCTGTTTCGGTACAACAACTGGGACCGGTACGTCCGCGCGGTCAACGACTACGCGGCCGTGCTCGCAGCCGATCCCGCTATGTTCGCCGGCTACTACCGATGGGATATCTACTACCACACGACTGTTGGTGACGTGCTCCTGCCCATCGGATACGTGGCAACCTCACCGATCCCCGTCACCGACTATTTGGCGACCCACCCGCAGTGAAAATCTGCCAGTCCACTACCAGACGGCGACACCTTCTCTGAGTTCATCGGGGCCGCGCTGAACGACAGGCGCAGGCGACAAGTGGTCAACGACGTGGTGAGGCGCCACGGGCGCGAACAGCTTACTACCCGCGAAACAGGCTGTGGCACACCCTGATCGTGAATACGGCGGGATTGACTGGTAACCCTGCATATTCGAATTCGATTCCGTCGTATTCGTCGTCCGGGCGAACAGGGGGGCCGTCGGATGACCGCCCGTGGCGAATCAGGCACGACGAGCCGTCCGGTAAGGTCCCCGTCAGCGCAATCATCAGTGTGCAACGGTAGGAGACGGCATGTCGGGCAGGACGTTCTCATTCGAGATCAACCGAACCACCAGCGCGCCGGCCGCGACGTTGTTTCGCCTCGAGACCGACGGCGGCCGTTGGTCGGAATGGGCGAAACCAATTGTCGTCCAGTCGAGCTGGGCGCGGCAGGGCGATCCGGCGCCCCGGGCGCACCCGCGTGGTCGCGTTCGAGCGTTCGGCCGAAGTGAAGGTGGTGATTATGCGGCGTTACCAATCAAACTGCTTTAGCCAAACGAATGACGAAGTAAGCTGTCCCACAACGTGATAGCGAAAATGGAGTAGCGCCTGGTCAGCTCGCTACCTATAACCGATTCAGTTCTCACGACTCGCCTCGTGCCGTAAGCGCCGCTGCTGGCCCGGCGCGGGGGAGCGCGCTAATGTGAGGGAAACATCCCTCGGGAGGGCGGCGATGTCTGCAGCACAGGGCGATTTCTCGACCACAGAGCATGACTGGCATTCGCAAAACTATGTGGAATGGTGGATCGCGCGCGATGCCGGGGGCGACGCAGAACGCCGGCAGCGGATTCGAGAGATGCTCGCGCAGAGCGGGTTCGGTCCGGAGGCCGCGATTACCGTCCTCGATGTCGGCGGTGGGTACGGAGTGGTAACGGAAGAGGTTGTGACCGCCTTTCCGCAAGCCCGGGCCTGTCTGCAGGACTATTCGGAGCCAATGCTCGCTGCGGCGCGCGAGCGGCTGGCGCAGCACCGGGAGCGCATCCGCTTCATCCAGGCTGATCTGCGCGATCCGTCCTGGACCGGCGCGGTCGGCGGGCCGTTCGATCTCGCCGTCTCGGCGATCGCGATCCACAATCTGCGCGATCTGTCGGCGATCGCCGCCTGCTATCGCGGGATCGCTCAGGTAATGAAGCCGGACGCGGTGTTTCTCGATTATGACCTGTTCGACATCGCCGGCGGTCTCGCGCTGCACACAAGAATGCTGCAAGAAGCTGGCTTCGCCCGTGTCGATTGCCTGTGGCAGCAAAGCCCGGTGGCGACGCTTGCTGCCTATGCGGCCGGGACTGACGTGGCGGGTTGAACCGGCGCAACCCTCTTCACAGCCCGATCAGCGCGGCGATGGCCTCTGATGGAGGCCACGCTGTGGGTGATCATGGCCGGCGGCATGATAAGCGGTCCAAGTTTGACTGCATTTTCTCACGTTTAGCTGCACCAAGATTGCACTTGCGCAGCGAGAAGACGTGCGACGGGCTGTCGTTTGCCGGTAGAAGGGCGCGCAAGTGCTCCCGAGCGGCGGGCTGGGTGTGGTGTTCATCGCGTCGTTGGGGGCTGATTTGCGGACGGCGGTCTCTTGGCGTTGATCCTCAGCTAGCGGAGCGCTTCGACGCGGCTGGCGAGCATCGCCGTCCACTCGGCGATGTAGTGCTCGTCTGCATATCCGCTTCTGGCGCGCGGAATACACTGCTCGTCGCCCGCTTGGCGAGGAGCGCGTTGACTCCGACGCTGGTTGATCAGCGCAAGGAGGAGTGGAGGCTGGCGGCGGAGGGCGGTCCGCGCATTACGATCTGACTCGGTGTTCATCGGTCTGGTTCTCTGCCTTGTGTGAGGCGGACGCCGCGCCGGCGGTGCAGATTCCGGTGTTGTCGTCGTAGGTGCGCACCCGTGCACACGGGCCGGTCATCGCCTCGCAGGCGGTGTAATCGCTGCATCCGCAGGTGCGGCACAGTCGCGGGTGCGCCCACTCGATGTGCGTGAAGTCGACGAATTCGGCCGCCGTCATGTCCGCGAAGCGTTCGGCTGCGACGTCGGTTGGGGTAATGGCGTGGAGCCCTTCGCGTCGGGTCGAGACTACGTCGACCGTCACGATCCGTTCGAGTGGTTCACCGCCGCGGCGGCCAGGCCTCGAACCTTCGGGCAGAGGCCGTCACCAGATCGACTGGTGATAGCCGTAGCCGTAGAACTCGTGATCCGGCATCAGAGCCGACACCGACAGCGAAACGACCAGCCACCAATTCATCGAAGCCGCCAGCGACATACTCCGCTCAGACCCCAGCTACCGGGTCCGCAGCACGCTCGGCCCAGTCGCCGCTTGCCTCGGTTTGTGAGCCGAACTGGTCGGCGTTGACATAAAGCTTTGTGGCCCAACGTCATGTGACCAAGTAGCCACACAAGGAACCATGTCCACGGCGGTGGTAATCGACGGAAGAAGCTCCGAGTCTGACCGCACACGAGCTGATTGTCGGTGCCGCGACCGAATACACCGTGCTCCCGGTCTAGTACCGGAACTGTTGCTCTCGAACGCTTTTGGTGCCGGACTAAGCGCCCAGCTGTCGACGGATCGCGCTCAGCTCGAGCTGGGCCTTCTCGAGTAGCGCCGAAACCTGCGCGACGCGCTGAAGAACTACATCCGCTTCTCGTTGCGCCTGGCGCCGCCGCGGTGCGGCTGCCCGCTCAGCTGGAAGCTTCGGCGCCACGATGTAGCCGGTTGCGAAGTCGCCGTACACCCTCACATCCTCCGGCCGGTGATACCAATAGAGCGCAACATAGGCGCAAAGGACGGCCTCGACGGGATCCTCGTCCCTGTCGAGTTGTCCCGGTCGGGTTGCGGCCTCCACCCGCTTCCGCAGCTCCACCCAGGCCACGTTGCGATTCACCCGCAGCCGCGGTGTTGCGTCGTCGAGTTCCTCAATGTGCGACATCAACTGCAGAAGGTCGCGCTGCCGATCCGCGAAGTCGCCCCGCTTGTACTTCAATGTCTTCTCGAGCTCGAACAGCACGATGGTCGCGGGGTGCGGATAGACCTCGATAGCCCGGCGGCTCGCACTCGACGCCGGGTCCATGTCGAGACCAAGTGCACTCGCCAACCGGGCGCCGCGCGGATCCTTGAATTCGGGCTTGTCAATGAACGCCGGCGGCGCGCCGGCATGAAACCGGCCGAAATCGCGATTCAGCGCAATCTCACATGGCCGGTGTCCGGTCACGTTGTTGACGATCAACGGCGCATCGATGGCCACCAGGCATCCGTCGCGGGTGTACGGCGCGACGGCGTCCATGATGCCCACGTCGTCCTGTTCAACGCCGACGTGCAGAAGCCTGCCATCGGAGTCGATGGCCGCGACACCGCTCTGGTTCTTCTCGCCGCATGCGAGATCGAGCCCAACAAAGTACATGGGGCCAGAATGCCGTACTCGCGCCGCGATGTTGGCCACGGCGCGCTGCTGATCAGCGGACAGGTCATCGAGATCTTCGGCGCGCACATCCAGCCGCGCCCGGTTCTCCCGCTCGTCGACCAGGCCGAAGACGCATTGTTCCTCGGCGATGACCGCGTCCAGGGTGTATTTCTCGTGGGCCTCGCGCTCGTGCGCCTTACGCGGCGCGGTTACCCGTAGACCAACGGTGTCGACGATGCGCTCGATGTGCGCGCGCGGGTCACCTCAGCATCGACCGGTAGTTGCGCGCCGATCAGCTCGACCATGTCGGCGCGGGTGAACGCGGCCTTGTCGAGCGCGCCGCCAGTTCCGCGATGCGCTGCCGGCCCGGTATGCGATGCACTTCGCGGCGCGCCACTGCTCTTTGAGCGTCTCCCAGGCCAGGGACTCCGGCTTGGCGGGGCGGGTGGGGCCGCCCGGCGAGTTCCGCGGGCATGAGAAGTGTGACTCTTGGGTCGTCGTCCTCCGGACGGCGCCGAGCAAGCTGCTCGTCCAGGTCGGTGCGCGGGAGCACCGTCGGCACACAGCCTTGCTCTCCTGCCTGGCGACGTCGACCCGGCACGCCGCCGGCGGCTGGACGCTTGGGCCCGGCTTCACGACCGTCACCGTCTCATCGAGCCGTGAAGGCACCGGGCCGATGAATTGCTCGACGAGCACCTGGCGCACTGCGGCCGGGCCGGCGAGGACGCGGCAGCCGGCCGGGGACGCCGCGAGGGGGCCGGGCTCCGATGATGGTTCTGTGTCGCCGGGCGCACTGCCGCCATCGTCGGGCTTTAGATCGCCGTCGCCTCTGGGTGTGTCGGGTAGTTGCGGCTGATCACCGCCGGGTGGCGCGCCCGCCGGCTGGCCCGCGGGCTGGCCCGCCGGTTGGCCCAGGCTGCTGAGCGCGGGGGTCGCCGCCTGCGGCGCACCGCCGAGCGCCCGCTGGCCCGCGTCGGCCAGGCCGCCCAACACGCCGCCGACACCGCCCACCACTCCCCCGATGATCGCGGGAGCAAGTTGCGGCAGTGCTTCCGCGGCCGGGCTGAGCAGGGGGTCGACGAGGGGGGCATCGCCGACCGGGTCCGTCTCGGCGGGCGGCCACACCGGCCCGCCGCTCGGCGTTTCGTCCACGCCCGCGCCCGCATCGACGGGGTGCGCCGGGTCGCTGGCCGGCACCGGGTCGATGTGCTCGACCGGTGTGGTATCCCCGGCCGTCAAGTTCGGCGCGACCTGTTGGGTCGGTGCTGGGTTGCCGAAACCGCGGTTGACGATCGCGTGCAGGTACAGCGTGTCGTCCACCCGCAACAGGTCGGAGGGGATTACCGTGCTGATCCTACGGCGGAGCCGGCCGGATGCGACGATGCGGTGCGGGTAGTGCCACAGTTGGCGCGCATAGTCCGGGTCGTCGCCACCGGCGCGCTGGTATCTGATCTCGTGATCGGCGTCCCCGGTGCCGATCAGGATCACCGGCGAACGCCAATCGCCACGTCCAACCCGGTCGCCGGCAAAGGTGTCACCGAATACCGACACCAGCGTGCCGTTGGGCGCGAGTACCGACGCGCCCAGGTCAGCGCACGTCGTACCCCACTGGTCGGTGATCCCGGGACCGGTGATGTCAGCGACCTTGCCGCCGGCACGCCGGCGCGAGCTGACCACCAAGCTACCCAGCGCCGTCGGGTGACCACGGGGTGAGCGGGCGTTCCCGGCGTTGCCCGTCAACGATAACGTCCACCCGCTCGTCGAAGAAGGCGATTCGGTCCCGGACCGGCTCGGCGTCATGGAATGGCTCGTGGTATGTCCAGGCCAGATCTTGCGGGCCGTCCGGCACCGAGTAGTACATCGCCCGGCCCTTGTACGCGCAGTAGGTGACGGTGTCAGTCGGCTGAAGATCGACGACGACGTCGGCGCGCGGCAGGTAGAACCGGACCGGCAGCAGCGTCTCGAACAGCAACAGCGGTCGTGACGATTCGGCGAGCAACCGACCGTCCAATTCGAGTCGGATGTGCCGGCTGCTGGCGAGTATGTCGATCCGTTTGAAAGGGTCATGCGGGTGCGCGACGATGGGCTCATCTTCTTCGCGCCACTCGAACGCTGCGAAGTCGAAGACGACATACCCGGCCAGGTCCGGGTCGTTCGGCCGGAAGGCCGCTGCCATGCGCCTCGCCCCGGCGACAACGACGTCGAGCATTTCTCCCGGACAGGTGTGCGCGGCGAACGGGTTTGTCGGATACAGGAGCGATTGATCGCTGAGGTCCGCAACCCGACCAGCAGTTTCCAGCCGCGCCGAGACATCCGATTCTGGCACCGCGTAGGTCGGGACCACGCGGCGTGGCTCCCAGACCAACCGTCCGTTACGCGTGTCGGCAACCAGCTCGTCGGCAAGATAAACCCGAAGCCGCTTCTCGGTCGGCTCATAGCGCAGCGATCCCAGTGCGCCGCCGAGCAGATCGGCCATCCTGATGCCCATCGCTCTATCATCGCCCAGGCGTCGATCTATGCCACGGTTGGAAAACCCGTGATCACGGGTTGCTGCGCCAGCCGGTGATACCGATAGCGATCATCCGTAGCTGCTTGACCGCGGTGCGCTTGATGTCCTCGAGCGCCTCGGCGCTCTGGGCGTCCTCGATCGCCTCGGCGATGTGAATCATCGAGTTGACGAACAGAGTCGCCAGCACCTTGAGGTCCTCGGTGCTCCAGGCGTTCAGCCCGTTGAAGCGGGCGAGGTCGGTCGCGAGCTCGGAGGTGATGAGCCGCATCTCGGTGCGGATGGCATAGCGCAATACCGTGACTCCGCTCGAGCGTTCGCGGCCGATGAAGCGCCAGTGCTCGCGCCGTTCGGCGACGCTGGCGACGACGATCTCGACCGATGACTCGATCACCCGGTTGGGGTCGAGCTTGCCGGCGCGCGCGCCGCGCAGCATATCGCGCAGGGTCCGGAACGACTCGTCGATGAGGACCAGCCCGAGGGCCTCCATCGACTCGAAGTGGCGGTAGAACGCCGCGGGTACGATCCCGGCCTCGCGTGTCACTTCCCGCAAGCTCAGACTGCCGAAGCTGCGGTCATCGAGCAGCTTGAGCGCTGCGGCGATGATGGCACGCCGGGTCGCCTCCTTGCGCTCCTCCCTGGAAAGGCTTTCGCGGGTACCGCCATGCCTCGGCCGGTGCGGCCGTGAGCTGGGCGTACGAATGTTCACTATGTGAAACCTACCGCAGAGCTGCTGAAATCCTTGACCACCTGGGCTCCCAAGCATCAGTGTGCACACGTGTTCACTGAAACTTTGAAGAAGCGAGTGCTAAGTTCCGACTTGGTCGACCAACTCGCCGGGCCGCACGGCGTCGACCGGTACACCGAGCTGCTGGCCCCGACGTGGACGTTGGGTGAGGGCCGGGCCAAGGTCGTCGATGTGCGGCGCACCACGCCGCGCAGCGTCACCCTGACCCTTGCACCGAACGCGGCCTTCGTGTCCGGCCACACTCTCAAGGCCGGTCAGTACGTCCACCTCGCCGTCGACATCGACGGTCGCCGGCACACCCGTTGCTATTCACCGGCAAATGCCGAAGGCGCCCCCGACCTCGAGTTGACGATCGGGCGCCACGAGCGCGGATTGGTCTCGACCTACCTATATGAACGCGCCCGGCGCGGCATGGTGGTTGGCCTCGCCGGCGTCGGCGGCGACTTCATGCTGTCGGCACCGCGGCGACGGCGGATCCTGTTTGTCTCCGGCGGAAGTGGCATCACGCCAGTCATGGCGATGCTGCGCACGCTGGTCGCCCGAGGGCCACGACGGCGAGATTGCGTTCATCCATTACGCGCGCACGCCTGCGGAGGCCTGCTACCGTGACGAGCTGGCCGCGATGCCTGGCGTGCGCGTGCTGCACGGCTACACCTGGTCAGGTGGCGGAGACCTCGACGGCCGCTTCAGGCCGGGGCACCTGGCCGCGGCCATGCCGTCACCGGATGCGGTATTCGTCTGCGGGCCAACCACTTTGGTCGATGGCGTCCACGAGCACTGCACGAACGTGCATTCGGAGAGCTTCGTGGCACCGGCATTCGAACCACCGACAAATCCATCCGGCGGGCGAGTAAGGTTCGCGGACAGCGGCATTGACGTCGTTGATGACGGCCGATCGCTTCTGGAACAGGCCGAATCGGCCGGCTTGGAACCGGAGAGCGGATGCCGGATGGGCATCTGCCACACCTGCACGCGGCGGAAGACCGCCGGCACTGTGTGCAACCTGACCACCGGCGGTTTCTCGACCGCTGCCGACGAGGACGTGCAGATCTGCGTGTCCGTCCCGGTCGGCGACGTCGAACTGGCCCTTTAGCTCGACGACGATGCGGGCCGCCGAGCGGCCCGAGGAGCAGTTGAGCAAATCAAACCCAGACCCTTGAAGGAGTGACCATGTCACAGCCCACGATCAACCTGACCCCCGAGCAGGCCGAGGCGTTCGGCCGCGAACTCGATGCCATCAAGGAACGCGTGATGGCTGACCTCGGCGAACGGGACGCCGACTACATCCGCCGCGTCATCAAGGCCCAGCGCGCACTGGAAGTGGGCGGACGCACTCTGTTGATGGCCGGAGTCCTGCCGCCGGCCTGGCTGGCGGGTACCGCGATGCTGGCGGTGTCAAAGATTCTCGACAACATGGAGATCGGTCACAACGTCATGCACGGCCAGTACGATTGGATGCGCGACCCGGCGATCTCCGGCCGTGCCTTCGAATGGGACACCGCCTGCCCGGCTGATCAATGGCGGCACTCGCACAACTACATGCACCACACATACACCAACATCGTTGGGATGGACCGTGATATCGGTTACGGCATCCTGCGGATGAGCGAAGGTCAGCCCTGGGAGCCGTATTTCCTGGGCAACCCGATCTACGCGTTCTTGCTGATGGTGTTATTCCAGTACGGTGTGGCGCTGCACGAACTGGAAACCGAACGCATCCGCGCCGGCGAGATCGGCCTCGCCGACAAGCGCGAGATCCTCCAAGGCATCTGGCGAAAGACCCGCCGGCAGATGCTGAAAGACTACGTCGCCTTCCCGTTATTGGCAGGACCGTTCGCACCGTTTGTCTTCGCCGGCAACCTCTCGGCCAACCTGATGCGCAACATCTGGTCGTACATGATCATCTTCTGCGGCCACTTCCCGGACGGTACCCAGGAATTCTCCATCGAAGAGACGCAGAACGAGTCGCGCGGCATGTGGTATTTCCGGCAGATCCTCGGTTCGGCAAACCTGACCGGCGGCAGGCTCTTTCATCTGCTGTCCGGCAACCTGTCGCACCAGATCGAGCACCATCTCTTCCCGGACATGCCGACGCGCCGCTACGCCGAGATCGCACCCGAGGTGCGCGATATCTGCGGGCGCTATGGCATTCCTTACAACAGCGGCCCGCTGCTGCGGCAGTTCGGCACCGTCGTGCGCAAGATCGTCAAGCTGACCTTTCCGGCGTCGTGGTCGATACGACGTGTCGATTATCGCCGCGAAGTCCTCGACGATCTAACTGATCGTGTGCCCGCCGAAGCGTAAGTTGGCGACGCGCTGGACTGTCGAGGCTGGAGTCGGCGTAACGGCACCAACCGCCCCGATAATCTGTCCAGGCCCGGCCGGGGGACAATAGGCGCGTGGAATGGACCGGTGCGCGTTATGCGGAGAGACCCACGGTGGAAGCTTCGACATGGATCGACGCCGATCCCGACCGGGTCTGGAACCTGGTGTCCGATATCGAGTTGATGCCAACCATCAGCGACGAGCTGCAAGCGGTGGAATGGGTCGACGGCGCCGACAGGCCCCGAGTCGGCGCCCGGTTCGTCGGACACAACAAACACGAAGCACTTGGCGAATGGAGCACCACGTCACAGATCGTCGCCTTCGACAAGTCACAGCAATTCGCCTGGGCGGTCGGTGACCCCGAAAACCCCTCGGCGACATGGCGATTCCAGCTGACACCCCGAGACGGCGGTACCATGCTGACCTTCTTTGCGCAGCTGGGGCCGGGCCGATCGGGGCTCTCGCTGGCCATCGACGCGATGCCCGACAAGGAACAAAAGATCGTGTTCGTGCGGCTCCGCGAATTCGAGACGGCGATCGCCACAACACTGGAGGCTATCAAGAAGCTGGCCGAACACGGGGCGCGCTGATGCGGACCGCGACGACGGTTGAAGCGTCCGGTCCCGACGTGGTCGGTTTCGTCGTCGAAGCGGAAAAGCTAGGGCTCGACGTCTGCTGGGTGGCCGAGGCCTGGGGGTCCGATGCGCCGTCGGCGCTGGGCTACTTCGCGGCCCGCACCCACCGGATGCTGCTCGGCTCAGGCATCCTGCAGGTCGGCACCCGATCGCCCGTCGCGGTCGCGCAGACCGCGATCACCCTGTCCAACCTGTCGTCGGGGAGGTTTCTGCTCGGACTGGGTGCGTCTGGTCCGCAAGTGATCGAGGGCCTGCACGGCGTCTCGTTCAGCCGACCGCTGGCCCGGCTCCGGGAAACCGTCGACATCGTCCGGAAGGCGTTCGCGGGCGGCAAAATCTCCCACTCGGGCAATGAATTTCAAATCCCACGCCCCGGCGGCGAGGCGGTGCCGATGCGGCTGTCGACCCGGCCCCAGCACCCCATCCCGATCTACCTTGCCGCGCTGTCACCGGCCATGCTGCGCTTGACCGGTGAGATCGCCGACGGCTGGCTGGGCACCAGCTTCGTCCCGGAAGCCGCCGCGGCCGCCTACTTCAGCCACATCGACGATGGGCTCGCACACTCCGGTCGTACCCGCGCCGACATCGACGTCTGTCAGGGTGCCGAAGTCGCGTTTGCGGCCGACGAGGATACTCTGCGAACCATGGTCGCGGGCCGCAAGAAAGAGCTCGCGTTCAGCCTCGGCGGGATGGGGTCGGCGAGCACCAACTACTACAACCGGGCCTACAGCCGCCAAGGCTGGGCCGACGTCGCCGCCGAGGTGCGGGAGCGTTGGCAGCGCGGCGACCGTGAGGGCGCCGCCGGCTTAGTGACCGACGAAATGGTGCTGGCTACCACACTCATCGGCACCGAGGCGATGGTTCGCGCGCGACTGGCGGTCTGGCGGGACGTCGGCGTGGACACAGTGCGGCTCTATCCGGCGGGCGACACGCTAGATACCAAGCTGCGCACCCTGGGCCGGGCCATCGAGCTTGTCAGCGAGATCGGGACGCCATGACGAAAACGCCAGCGCGGTAAGGGCATGCAGCTTGTCGAGCGAAATGATGCCATTAATCGAGCGCGATAGGTCAAGGCGCCCATACGAAACCACGACTCGGTACCCTAATCCCAGCCGTCCACAGCGGGGCCGAGCTTGCAAATGGTGCCCGAGGCCTGTGGCCCTGCGTCTTCGCCAGGACCGGACCCGAAGATCGGAACAACTTCCAGCGCGACGGTTTTGGTGTCGGCGTAAAAGCGCTCTGCGCGCATGGTCGGTGCCATGCCGGTGCTTATTCGACGCCGATCGTCACTTCGGTCGACTTGATGAACACCGTCGCAGGCTGACCCACATTGAGGCCGAGTTCGATTACGGCATCCTTGGTGACCGACGACGTGACCACTTGGTCACCGCCGTCGAGTCGAACTTTCACGATGGCCATCACACTGCCGAGGTCAACCTCGGAGATGGTCCCCTTGAGTTGATTTCGTGTCGATAGCCGCATCGCAGTCCTCCACATCGTCGGCGGTTTTCGACGAGCCTAGCCCGGCGACGATGCGGGCCGGAATAGCCCGCTGAGGAGGCGGGCAATCGAGCCTAGCCCGGTGACGATGCGGGCCGGAATGGCCCGCTGAGGAGGCGGGCAATCGAGCCTATGCGAGCACCGTGGCTGGCGTCGCCGGTTCAGCGTCGCTGGCCAAGCAGTGCTATCGACGCGTCCACTGCCGGTTCGATGATCTCGCGGACGTCTTTTCCGTCTTCGACGGCGAGCGCGGTCAGTTCACGCAATCCGCCCAGCAGGATTACCGCCAGCGGCGGCGTCAGTGGCGGCAGGTTTGCCCTCCGAAAACCCGCGCTGCCGCTGAGCTCGACCAGCAGGTCGGTCAACAGCTGCAACCCATGGCGTTGAACGGGGCGCGCGACAGCGCCAAGCGACGGAAGCTCGCGGATCCAGCTCAACGTAATAGCCGGGCGGGACTCGATGTTGCCGACGTAGGCCTCGACCGCTTGACGGATTTGGCGATGCCAATCAGCCTCGGGATCCACGGCCGCTCGGATGTCCTCGGCCAACCTCTCGGTGTCGGCGCGCAGCAGCTCCAAAAAGCACTGCTCTTTACTGGCGAACCGGTCGTAGAAGGTGCGCTTGGACGTGCGCGCGTGACGGACGATATCGGCGACGGTGGTGGCGCGATACCCGCGCTCGCCGATGGAGGCGACGAGGCCGTCCAGCAGGCGACGCCGAAACGGGTCGATGTCGACGAGAACCTCGTCGTCGGCCACTGCTGTCACGGCCGCGCCCCCTCCGGCGGATTCAACCCTTGTCAAGCTTGGTACTACAGAGTACCGTACCCGAATAGGCCTGTGGTACACCGCGGTACCACGTGGAAGTTGGGAGCCGCCATGAGCGAAGCAGTCACCGCCGCACCAGCGCCGCCCGCTGTCAGGCTGCCCCCGGTGCCCCGGATTCCGAAGGCGCTCCAAGGCGTCGCGTTCACGATCTTGCGGCGGTGGACCGTCGAGCAGCTGGTTCGCCGCTACGGCAACATCTTCACGATCGACATCCCGGTCTGCGGTCCCACCGTGGTGGTCGCAGACCCGCAGCTGGCCAAGCAAATCTTCACCACCAGCCCGGACGATCTCGGCAACATCCAGCCCAACTTGAGCCGGTTGCTGGGGTCGGGCTCGGTGTTCGCACTCGACCGCGACGATCACCGGCGTCGGCGGCGACTGCTGGCGCCGCCTTTCCACGGCAAGAGCGTCAAGAACTACGAGACCATCATCGAGGAAGAGACCCTCCGCGAGACCGCCGGCTGGCCCGAGGGCAAGGAGTTCGCAACCCTGCCGTCGACGATGCGGATCACGCTCAACGTCATCTTGCGTGCGGTCTTCGGGGCCGCTGGTGCCGAGCTCGACGAGCTGCGGCGGATCATCCCGCCGTGGGTCACGCTCGGCTCGCGGCTGGCAATCCTGCCGAAACCGTCCCGGAAGTATGGTCGCTACAGCCCCTGGGGGCGGTTGGCGGAATGGCGGCGCAAGTACGACGTCGTCATCGACAAGCTAATCGCAGACGAGCGGGCAGACCCGCACTTCGAGAAGCGGACCGACATCTTGGCGCTGATGCTGCGCAGCAGCTACGATGACGGTTCATCAATGTCGCGCAAGGACATTGGTGACGAGCTGCTGACACTGCTGGCCGCCGGGCACGAAACCACCGCTGCGACGTTGGGCTGGGCGTTCGAACGGCTGAGCCGACACCCCGATGTCCTCGCGGCGCTGGTCGAGGAGGCCGACACCGACGACAACGAGCTGCGCCAGGCGACGATCCTCGAGGTGCAGCGCGCGAAGACGGTGATCGATGGCGCCGGCCGCCACGTCTACGCCCCGGTGTACCAACTCGGCGAATGGGCCATTCCCCGCGGGTACTCGATCGTCGTCAGCATCTCGCAAATACACGCCAACGCCGACGTGTTCCCCGAGCCCGAGCGCTTCGACCCGCAGCGCTACATCGGAACTAAGCCGCCCACCTTCGCGTGGATCCCGTTCGGCGGCGGCACCCGACGCTGCGTGGGAGCCGCGTTCGCCAACATGGAGATGGACGTGGTGCTGCGAACAGTGTTGCGCCACTTCACCATCGAGACCACCACGGCGCCGGGGGAGAAGTGGCACGCCCGGGGCGTTGCGTTTACTCCGAAGAATGGCGGGCGGATCGTCGTGCATCGCCGCTACCGCTGAACCATTGAGCGTCAGCCCGACCGCCTTGCTCGCCGACTCCCGGATTAGGATGTGCGGCAATGACTAATGACGCCGACCAGCTCGTCGACATGATGAAGGGCGCGATGGAATCCACCATCCCGATCGCACACAAGATGGGCGTGAAGGTCGTCGAGGCCCGGCCGGGTTTCGCGGCCACGACGGTCCCCCGCCGACGGCAACGGCAACCACTTCGGGGTCATCTATGCCGGCGTGCTGTTCACGGTGGCTGAAGTCCTCGGCGGGATCATCGCGCTGAGCACCTTCGACAGCGCGAAGTACTTCCCGCTGGTCAAAAATGTCGATATCCAGTTCGTCGGTATGGCCAGATCCGATGTGTGTGCGGCAGCCACGCTCGACGACGAGACCATTGCGCGCCGATAAGGTGGCCCCGCTCGGCCGAGTCCGTGATCGCCTGGGCCGCCATGATCCCGGCGTGAACGACGTTCGAGACCACGGTGAACCAGATCAAGCTGCGGTGGGCCAGCGGATTACGTGCAGCGATCAGCAGAAAGACGCCGAGGCTTATAAATCCCGAGGATCATCGTCAGGTAGTGCGACGATCCATGACCCCATCTCCAGCCGGACGGCCACACGAGGGTCAGGGGATAGACCCCGAAAATGAAAATCAGGCCGATGACGACGAGCGCGATGCGTAGTGAGGTCATCGACCGGGTGTTGTCGTTCGACATCGTGCACCACTCTGTAACGGCAGCTTCGCGACATGAGCCAGTATCCACGCCGTATCGCCTGGGCGTTCCAGAACCGAGAAATGGACCACTGCCGGGCAGGGCGATCGCCGGGTCCGCGCCCAGCTTGTTGCGAAGACCGCCTTACCGCTCGGCGGCGGCCCGCCGCGACAGCTTCCAGTTCGGCCGCACGTAGTGGCAGGTGTACCCGTTGGGGTAGCGCTGCAGGTAATCCTGATGCTCGGGCTCAGCCTCCCAAAAGTCGCTGGCGGGGCTGACTTCCGTCACGACCTTGCCCGTCCACAGACCGGACGCCTCGACGTCGGCGATGGTCTCCAGGGCGATCCGCTTTTGTTCGTCGTCGAGGTAGAAGATCGCGGACCGGTAGCTGGTCCCGACGTCGTTACCTTGGCGGTTCTTCGTTGTCGGGTCGTGGATTTGGAAGAAGAACTCCAGCAGCCTGCGGTAGTCAGTCTGCGCTGGGTCGTAGATAATCTCGACGGCTTCGGCGTGGCCGGAGTGATTGCGGTAGGTGGCGTTCGCGTTCTCGCCGCCGGTGTAGCCGACTCGGGTTGAGATCACACCAGGCTGCTTGCGGATCAGCTCCTGCATACCCCAGAAGCAGCCGCCCGCGAGAATCGCCTTGCCGTATGCGGTCATTCGTTGTCCTCCTTCACAGCAGCCCAGCAGCCCGGTCGGCGCGTGCCACCTCGCTAGGCTACACTCCGCCGGTGACGTGCAACGATGCGACGAGAAAGACGATGACCACCTTCCCTGGCAGCCACATGGTCGCGTTCCCGTCGCTGTGGTCGGTCATCGACGAGTCCACCGCGCGAATCATCTGCGAACTGGACAACCCCATGGTCGACCCTGGTGACGCAGCGTCATCAGCGCGACCAATATCTCCATCATCACCTACGCCGGCAACGGCCTGTGGTGCCGTCAAGAAGACATCTACAACCCGCTGCGGTTTGTGCGGGCGGCGATGAAGTGGTGCGAGAAGGCACAGGCGCTGGGCACGCTCGACAACGACGCCGCCCGCTGGATGCGCGAGCACGGAGGATCGGTATAAACGCACCCAAGCTGGTCATCGGCGCCAACGGCTTCTTGGGCTCACACGTCACCCGCCAACTCGTTGCTGCCGGCGCCGACGTCCGGGCGATGGTGCGGCCGACCGCCAACACCCGGGGCATCGACGATCTGGAGCTCACCCGATTCCACGGCGACGTCTTCGACACCGCCACGCTGCACAGGGCAATGGAGGGTTGCGATGACGTGTACTACTGCGTCGTCGACACCCGGGCGTGGTTGCGCGACCCGTCGCCGCTGTTTCGCACCAACGTGGACGGTCTGCGCAACGTCCTTGACGTCGCCAAGGACGCCAATCTGCGCAAGTTCGTGTTCACCAGTACCTACACGACCGTGGGCCGGCGACGCGGCCGGGTGGCGACCGAAGACGACATAATCGACCGCCGTCGGCTCACTCACTACGTGCAATCCAGGGTTCAGGCCGAAGACCTCGTGTTGTGGTACGCATCTGAGGCCGGGCTGCCCGGTGTCGCGATGTGCGTCTCAACGACCTACGGCAGCGGTGAGTGGGGCCGCACCCCGCACGGTGCCTTCATCGCCGGCGCGGTCTTCGGCAGCAGTGCGGACTTGTCACGCTGATCCATGCTATGGTGCCCCGGATGAGGGCCGCGATCTACGTGCGCATCAGCGACGACCCCACCGGTAGGCAGGCCGGTGTGACACGCCAGCAAGACGACTGCGCCGCGCTCGCCGAGCGGCTGGGCTGGGATGTGGCCGCCACGTTCTCAGACAACGACATCAGCGCGTACAACGGCAAGCGCCGGCCCGGTTTCGAGGCCATGCTTGCTGCGCTGCGAAATCACGAATTCGATGCGGTCATCTGCTGGCACACCGACCGGCTGTACCGGCGCACCAAAGACCTCGAGCGGCTCGTCGACATCGCCGATGCTGTGCAGATCCGGACCGTGACAGCTGGGGACTTCGATCTCGCCACGTCCACCGGGCGGATGGTTGCGCGCATCCTCGCCTCCGTCGCGCAGCAGGAATCCGAGCATCACGCCGAGCGCCGGGTCCGGGCCAACGGGCAGAAAGCCGCCGCCGGGGTGTGGGAGACAAGCTACCGGCCTTTCGGCTACACCCGCGACGGGAAACCCCTCGAACCCGAAGCATCCATGGTCCGCGGCGCGGTCACCGACATTTTCTCCGGAAAATCGCTGCGCAGCATCGCCAAAGCGTGGAACCAAACCGGTGTCACCACGACGCGGGGCGCGACGTGGGCGCCGCAGCGCATACGGCGCATCCTGCTGTCGCCCCGCTACGCCGGTTTGAAAGTGCACCGCGGCAAAATCGTTGGCGACGGGAAATGGGAGGCGATCATCAGCG
>DASPOT010000004.1:0-6767 GCA_035625875.1 Mycobacterium sp.
TCGTCGCGGATCGCGCGATCCGATAGCGGCGCACCGGTCTGCGGGTCGGTGGCCTGCATCAGGGCGCGCAGCAGCGGCGCATCGCGATCCGGGTCTGCTCGGCATGCCCGCAGGATGTCGCCGGCCAGCTCATGCAGCGCCGTGCTGGCGGCGTAGGCGCGCCGCTGCCCGCGGGTCGGCAGCCATCGGGGTGGGTTGATGGGGCGCAATGCGCGATCGGCCGCCCATTTCACCCCGTCGCGAAGGACCGGTGCCACCACCTGGGTTCGCCCGTGTAGATCGAGGCCGAGCACCGAGCGGCCGAGCGCCCGCAGCGTCATGGTGCGACATTCGGCGTCCAGGTCGACCTCGGTGCCGTCGGCCCGGTCATCGCTGGTTCGCCCCCGTGGCAGGGTTAGCGGCAACCGCTAGGCCAGCCGCAGCGGCGCACGGGCGAGCAAGATTAGAATCGAGCCGTTGCCGTGCCCGCGAGTTCGGCTCTGTCGCAACGGAAGCCGGTTGAAGGGATGTTGCACGCATCATCATGATCTCCCCTGTGTTCGCTGTGACGACCAATGACCCGCCGACGGCAACAATCTTCGGAGAACCGGGAAGGCGCGAACAGCCTGCGTATACCACCATTGGTGGTGGTGTGTACTTCCCCAAGGCGGCGACGGCGCACGCTGAAGTGCGATGGGTGAGTATCACGTTGCCGTGCCGACAGCAAACGTTGAATCACAAGGGCGGTTGGGAATACGTAAAGACCAGTCCCTTTCAACTCCGGTGCTGTGACACGATCAGCGAATTCAGCCAACGCGGCGGCGAGCAGCCTTGCTGCTCCGCTGGTCGTCAATTGTCAGCCCAACGCTGCCACCCATGCCCTTCCGCGGCTGCCGTGGTATGTGCGTCCGGCTTCTGCAAGATTAGGAATGACCCGCCGGTAAGGTTACCGTCCGAAAATGGGATAGCGCACTACTCGCCCGCGCCGGCATCGACGCTTGTTAGTTGTAATGGTCATACGAACGCACCGCGAAATCAAATTGCGCTGCAGAAAGTCGCCGATAGACGATAGAGCCAAAAGAGGACTCGATCATCGTGATCCAGTTTCGGTTCTGGTGGCTGACCGCGCTGACGTGCCGTGGGTGACGCCCCCGCGGTCGGACTGCCCCCCACGTGTCCACCATCTCGGGCCAGTCAACCAAGTTCGCGCGTTCGGAAGCGGCCCGGGGGTGTACATACCACTTGGGATCGTAGTGCTCACAGGCTGGTCTCCTTAGCCGCAGGTGCCGAATGATCGCCGATAGCAACGGAATTGTAGGCACAGTGTTGGCTTGGGTGAGGGGCGATTGGGCCCCACGCCAGACCGCCAGGGCGCCGTGAAATTGAGCCGTCGGGACAACGGTTGCCACCCCTTGTGGGCCGTGTGGCGGCGGAAAGTGAGAACGATGATTGCGCCGCATGCAACCGGACACGTTAGGACCGTCGACGGCGGTGTTGTGCGCGTGGACTTCGAGCGTGGGCGCTGGGTTGCCACTCGCTACAGTGCGTGCCACATCATGACTGACCAGTTGTACGGCAGCGATGCGGAGGTACACGAGCAGATAGCCCGCTGGATCGCCTAACTTATAACTAACTCACAAGGTACGGCAGCCCGGTCCTATTGAGCCGACATCAAACCCGGAACGGTTCACCGAGGAGGTCCTCATCACATGTCACCTTTCAATTCTGACGAAAGTCATTGGCCGGTGCCGGGCGTCATAGGTTCACTGCATCCACTAGGCCTGTGACACGGAGGTATTCGGGACCCGCCGGCCTCGCTACCGCCCTCCATGTCCTTTCCGCTGGGTGACTCTCACGAGTTGGTCGCTGCATGTACGGAACACGATCGATCGGCGCTTTCGCGCTATCGCTATCGATTTCCCGCCTCTTCTGTCCATGGGTGACCGGCTCATGACCGATCCCGCGACGAGAACCATCATGTGTCCGACAGCATGCGCGGGCGAGGGTGCACACACCACAAGCGCAAAGCGAGCAGGCGCCACGGCCTTCGTGGTGTAGGTAGTGAGCGCAGATGCTGGTCTAGACATCCACTTCTGAATGACCTTGCCGCGCTTGACGCTTGTTGCCAGGTACAGCGGCAAATATGCATTCGACATCGGCTTTGAGGCTCAGAACGAAAGGTCATTTCCCACGGGCACCTGCGAGCAGACTGATGTGATCGCCGCCGCGCCCGGCAGTCGCGGCGACCGGTCGAGCCCATAGAACTCGATAGTTGCGCCTTGATTTCGGTGGGCCCATACGCGGCCGGTGACCCCACGGGGGTCGGCCCCCGATACCCACACCCAAAGACCAGACCGGGTACCGCCGCGGCGGTGCTTGCGCCGAGCGCGGAGCTCACCAACTGCTTACGATCACGGATGGTTTTTGTGGCGTGCTTCTTGGATATGGCCGCAATCCGGTGTGGGCCGCTCTCACAAGTAGCAGCTCCCGCTCGTCGAACACTATTCCGTGCCCAGGATGCGACCCATCCGCATCGCGACCGTAGGTGCATTCCTTGGCGGCGGCTTGGTGGTGTCATCGCCTTTGGACTGGTTCTCGCAGAAGATGGCCCACCGTGACGGCGATCGCCAAAGAAGGCCCGGCATTGCTGATCAAGTCGCGCCGGCACGTCGCGTCGCACGGATCCACGACTCGCGGTGATTTTCGGGATGGAACACGAGCTGGCTCTACGATCCCGATTCCGGTGCGGTTCAGGTAGCTCTGCGTGCTCTGTAGCGCATCGCGTCAGGCGCCGCGACGCGGGTGTCGCCCGGTCCTGAGGTGGTGTCTTGGCGCATCCCGGCGCGCAGCAGGTGCCGTTGCAGCTCCTGGTCATAGGCGGCGGCCTGGGTGGAGTCGATGAAGCGCTCCACCACTTCGATGAACCGGTCCGGGTCATCGTGGAATGGGATATGCCCGCAGCGGTCAAAGATCGTCAGCCGCGAACCGGGCATGGCAGCGTGGGCCAGCCTAGCGTGATCAACCGGGATCACCCAGTCCTGCTGCCCCCAGATGAGTTGTATTGGAATGGGTTCGGCCAGGTAACAGCGATCCAGCATGGTAATCATTTGGCCACGCCAGTCGACGACCGCACGTAGTGTGCGGGAGAACGCCGCGGAGGCCGCCGGTTCGGGAAGCTCGGCCAGGCGCCGCAGCACGTGGGGCAGGTCGCGGCCGAATGGGGTCGAACCCGCAGCCAGCCGGACCGCCCACCCGGCGAGCCGCAGCGCCGGTAGCGCACCCGGCAGGCGCAGCACCGCAAGGGCTTCGCTGACCATCGGCAGCGAAGCCAATCGCAACGCGATGCTTACCTCCCTTGTGACGCCGCCGGTGGCGACAAGCACGAGGCGCTGGACCAATTGTGGAAACTGGTAAGCGAATTGCATGGCGACGCCGCCACCCAGTGAATGCCCGACCAAGCTGACGCGGTCGATGCCGAGCACCGACAGCAGATCGCGCAGCCCGTTGGCGTGAGCCGCCACGGAGTAATCGGTGCGCGGTTTGTCCGACTTGCCGTAGCCCAGCAGGTCGGGGGCGATCACAGTGAACCGGTGAGCCAGCCTGGCCTGCACCGTGTTCCACGTCGATGAGTTGTCGCCGATGCCATGGATGAGCACAATGGCAGGGCCTGACCCGGCGATCCGGAATGCGCGCTGGTAGCCGTGGATGGTGCGGAACTGCAGCGACGGAGTCATGTCGCGCACCGGACGGAGGTTGGGTGTACCTGCGGTCATCCTGCCAACCGCGCGGTCTCGGGCGTTGCGACCGGCGCCAACGATTTGTCGGGGATCGACGTTTGCATCCGCGTAATGGATTTGTCGGGGATCGACGTTTGCATCCGCGTAATGCTGTGGCAAGTTATCCAGCCGGTCCGAGACCGTCGTTGAACCCAGCTTTTTCAAATTCGCAGATGTCGCTACCGGCGGCGATGCCGGTGAATGCGCCGCGGGCATGGCCTTCCCCTTTCTGCGCAAGGTGTTTCGGCCGGTTTAAGTCGCCTGGTGAAGATCTTCGGAGACGGTCAGGGCTGCAGCCAGCCCGCTGCCACCACTATTGGTGGTGGTGTGTGCACCCCTGTGTGGCCGGTGTCGGCCCGACGCATCAGCCGCCACGGCCACAGGACCACAGGGTGTGTTATGCCGGTGGGCGCTTGATTGCCAGGATCGCTTCATGTCGACCGGCGTGGAGCGCCGGTAGGCAACCGCGGGTCTGGACCGTAATGTGACTCAACGGCCGGGTTTCGCGCACGTGCACGAGTACCTCCAGGCTGGGCGGAGGTTCGCATGGCAGTGAGCATGGTCGTGGGAGGAGGAGCACGATGAGGTTGTCCGACTTCGAGGGATTGAGCTTCGACTGCTACGGGATCTCATCGACTACCGCCGCATCCCGATCATCCGGCTCAGCGCCCTGTCAGTGGAGTAATACTCGATGCCGTCCACGCGGTGAAGCCAGCGAAGCCTGACTGACGTTTAGCGATGAGCCCGAAATGCCCACCGCGATCACCGAGTACGTCGGTCGCTACCGGAGCTGACGTCCGTGGGGTGAGGTCTTGTTGACGGAACGCCTGTTATGGCCGGTTGCCCTCCCTGCCCCTGGACGGTCGGCGGGCCTTGCGTCTTGTTTTCCACTGTCATGGGACGGCCATGCCAATCGAAAGACCACCCCGTTCTGCCACCAGAATGGCAAAACCGTTTTCGGATCGCGGACGCAGGTATTGAATCGCAGTACGCACCATCGGCAACGATGCACTCCGTGGAGAAGAACTATGGTCAGCCAATCCAGCCCGCTCGGGCATCGTCGCGCGGTTCGGTGCAACGGCACTATTCGCCGGCGACGTCGTAGCCGCCGCCGCTCCGCTTTGGGACCTTTATCTCGCCCATACAGACACTGCGCTGGACACTGGGGCCGCGGTGATGCGGTCGCCACCTTTCCCGGGGTACGGCTGCTGCAGCGGCACGCCGCGGCCGGTCATCAAGCCAGGAATTCCATGCGCGATGGGCATCGCCGCCGCATTCGTTGTCACCTATCTGGTCATCGTGGGTTGGGCGGCGTTCTTCAACTACTACTCCCCGCCTCCTCCCAACGCGGCCCCTAATGCGCCTACCAGTCCGGCACTACAAGCGCAGTTATCGCCGTTGACGCAGGCGTTGATCGGAAACTTCACGGTGTTAACCGGTGTGGTGGTGGGTGGATACTTCGGTGCCGACGCGGTGAAGCAGGTCACGCTGATCACCGCGCAGCGACGCCAAGCGCCCGGCAGCGATGCAGGCGATGAACCTCTCGACGACTCGCACTAATCCGCGGGGCGCAACCTTCCGGCGTGGGCGAGCGGGCAGGACACGTTAGCCACAGGTGCGGGATAACGGTGTCGTCGTGCGGATTGAGCACCGCTGCGGTGAGGATCCGCCGCCGGCGGCGGATGTGGACGCCCAACACCTCGGCGCGGCTGCGCTGGATGGTCGACCAGCCCTGATCATCGACGATCCAGGCGCGGCGCACCTCATCGAATCTCTCGATGGCCACCACGTTGGCGACTTCAACGCCGACAAAAGCCACAGCACACTACATCGCTGATCGCGGATAGATTCCGGCATGCAATCGCACGCGCGAGGGCTGCTGACTATCCCTTTGCGATGACAGACTCTATTGGCATGACAGTAGAACTTGTGCGCTGTACCCGACTATTTTCGGGCGTGCCGTACGCATACGCCGCCATCGCCTCCCAGACGGGTCTGATCGTCACCGCAGGTGCGTGCCCGCTCGATGATCAGGGGCGAGTAGTCGCTCCTGGTGATATCGCCGCGCAGACGCGCCAGGCGTTCGACAACCTGCGGATTACCTTAGAAGAGTGCGGTGCTGGGCTGCGGGACGTGTTCAAGACGACCATCTTTGTGTCCAGCAGCAGTCAGGATGATCTAAGTGTGGCATGGAACGAAGTCGTCGGCGGTTTCGGCGGCCACGACCCGCCCGGCACACTGCTTGGCGTCGCGGCTCTCGGTTACCCGGATCAGCTTGTCGAGATAGAGGCGATTGCCTTTGCGGCACCGCGCTAACCACCGCGCAGATGCCCTGCGCCCGTCAGGGCGGCAAGTGGCGGTTCTTCTTTGGCCAGTCGCTAGCTGACCCAGCCGAGGTGTGCTGGGGCAGTGGTGTCGGCGAGTCGCTCGACGCGGCGTGATGTCACCCGGCGGACCACAACGGTGAACTCTTCCCCATAGTGGATCCCCGACGGCAGTTGCAGTGTGATACTGGTAAGTCCGGCGAAGCTGCCCGAAGTTGCGGTGGGCAGCGGAATGTACGTCATCCCTGGGTGTACGGTGCAACCGATCGTGTGCGCGTCGGCGGCGGTGAGGGCGTGGCCAGGGTAGAGCTTGTCGGCCATGGCCAGCATCTCGGCTGTGTTCACCGCTGGCCAGTAGATCTCCGCGGCCGACCTGGGGGTGTTGCGCCAGTCGATCATCAGTTCATCGGGGTACTGGCCGTACGATGCGCGCGTCGTGGCGGGACTCGTGATCACTGGACCATCACCTGCTGGTGCGCTGGGCGCGCGCAACTTCGGCCCAAGTAGTCGGGCGCCGCGCGAGATTCGATTCGTACCTGGTTCACCGCGGTGGTGAGGCGCAGAAACAGGTAGTCCATTACGCGTGCCTGTGGGTGATCGCCGACCGTACGGTGCTTGCACCAAGGCCGGTTCGGCCGGCCAACGACGCCATACCGCAAAGGAGGCGAATGAAATGTCGGATTCACCA
>DASPOT010000005.1:0-3757 GCA_035625875.1 Mycobacterium sp.
TGACCACCACACCGCGGGCCAGCATCAGTTCCTCGACGTCGCGCAGGCTCAGCGCAAAACGGTGATACAGCCACACCGCGTGCCCGATGATTTCGATCGGGTACCGATAGCCCTTGTACGTTGCCGCAATCGCCACAGCGACCAATCCTGGCAGCACCACACCTGGCCAACAACTTGACGATGCCGGTGTGATGTATAGGTTGTCAACGGCGTTGACGTAGCTGGCGGGAGGTATAGGCAGGCCGCTGCCGCCCATAACCCAGGCGGTGTCGTCCCCGAACGCGACCGCCGGCGTCATCGCCGACGTCAGTGCCAAGAGGCCGGCGCCGGCACTCGCCAACAGTCCGAAACCCAGCCAACGGAACCTACGTCCTGTCATGGCGACCTCCCCGAAACGGGTGAGCGTGCACACAGCATTAAATCGCGGGAGCAGTTCGGCCGTCCCCGGCCCGGAAATATCGGTGCCGAATACACCCTTTGCGTCGGCGTAAAGATATTTTCAGCGTTGTCGCGTCGAGATAGCCGCCGGTTGTCGACGCGCAGCGGGTTCACTCCCGCGACGTCGCGTAAATGAGCTTGCCGCTGGGGCGCACGCCGGTTTACACCGGCACAGCGGCTCTGTCTGAACACGTATTGCTTGCTCGTCGCACAGCCGGACTGAAGCGACACCCGATGGCCACTGCCCGCTCGTCGAACCGTTCGCGGGCGACAGCATCGCGGAGAACTTGAATCCGGTGGGCCGGCTGTACTACGGGGCATCATCGCTGATTTGTGTTCCGGTGTCGCTGGCGCGGCGTGGACCGGCACTGGGCGCGCAAGCCGGGGAGCTGAGATTGAGGAGAGTAATGGTCGACGATGGTGGGTTCACGCGGTTCCGGCGCGCGATGCGGACACCGTTCAACCTGATTTTCGAGGCGCGGCCCTGATGGCTATCAGTACAGCGCTTTGCGCAAGCTCTCCTCGCGGTAGCGCTCCTCCAACTCGACCAGACTGAGGCCGCGCCGCAGGGCATGCGCGATCTGCGTGGCGCTCAGCAACGAGGTCGGATCCTAACCCCGATTTTGCAGTAAGGCCGAGCACCAGGGCCGAAAAACTCACCGCCCGTTGTAGTGGCCGTTGTGGTGGCGCTCTGCCGGTCGCACAGTGTCGTCGGCGTCGATCTCGATCTCGTCACAGCCGCGTTGCTGGCGTGATCCGGCAGCGCCTTCAGGGGCATCATGTCGAGGGTGCGCTCGTGGGTGGAGGCCAGCACCACAGTGTCAGCGGCTCCGCCTGAGGTAGTCGACGACTGTCGGCCAGTTCGGAAACCGCTTGGAACCGAAGTGGATCCACTCACCTTCGAATCGATCGGCCCCGTTGTTGGGCCGGTCGTCGACCAGGAAGTCGCCGCGGTTGAGCTCCTTGTGGTGGGTGAGGATCAGCCGCTTGTAGGCGACCGAATCCTCACCCGCCCCGAGGTGTTCGTGGATCCATTCGATCTTGTGTTGCCAGCCGGATGGGTTGCGCCACGGCGCGGTGGACAGGATGTATGTGTCGAACAGTTGCGCCAGCTCACGGAACGCGTCGATGGCGCCGGGCAGCGGACGCATCAGCGCGAAGATTCCCGGCGCCTCGTCCAAGCGGCCCTTGTACTTCTCAACGATCGCGGGGTCGAGGCCCTCGATGCCTGACGGGAAGTCGACCAGCGTGTTGTCGAGATCGACGTACAGAATCTTGCGCGGCACGCCTGCCAGTGTGACACCCGCTAGCTCTGGCCGCTGACATGAAGGCGTGATCTCCTCGCGGCTGACCTCGCGAACCGGCTGTCCCATCGACCACTTATGCCCGGACGAGTCGCGAAGCACGGCATAGCGATCGCCCAAAGTGCAGCCGCTGCGCCATCCATTGGTCTGTGGTGTCGCACCAGACACCTAACGTGGGTGATCGTGCCGACGCGAGATGTCGACGTCCGACTGGTCGCGGACTTTGTGCGACAGCTGCGCAGAGTGGCACTGCACCCGGTCGCCCTTGACGATCCGGTTGGCGAGGAGACTCCCATGCCAGGCGATCTGCTGCGGAAACTGATGTCGGTCGAAACCACGGTCACGGTGAGGAGCGACAAGACCGCCACGTCCCGACGCAGCAGGAGAACTAGGCCAGCAGCATAGCGAACTTGTCACAGTCGCTGAGGTGGCCGAGATGACGCGACTGTCGGTGGGCACGTTGCGGTGGTGGCGGTCCGTCAGAGCGGGCAGCCCCGAGTCGTTCAAGCTTGGCCGACGGGTGATGTACCACCGTGCCGACGTAGAGAAGTGGCTGGCGGGGGCGCAATGACCGCACCGGTGCCACGGAGCCTACCCGGTGAGGAGCCGTCGCGCTTCCTAGGTCAAGTAGTCATACTGATTTGAGTTGCTCTGTGCAGGTTGGTGTTTCGTCACTGATCCGCACAGCAGGTGTTGGTCGCAATGGATAGCAACGCGGATAGCAACGGCACTGAATTCGCGGGTGTTCGGGACCGTTCGAGTGCATCATGTCAATCTCATCTGCCGTCGGTGAATTGGTTGGCACGACCGCCTCGCGCGGCGGCGTGCACACCACCAGATCGTCGAGAACGTCGTCGTGTTCACCCGGCATCGTCCTTAACCCTTCGCCTCCTGAACGCCGTTGAGCTGGCCAGGGCAGTAGCCCATCGCGGCGGTCCTCGCCGTCACTTGACTCTTAACGGACCTCGTCCTCGTCATGGGTTTCGACGACCTGGTGCTGCTCCTGCCAGTCCGGCGCATTGCTTTCCAGTGGCGTATCGCCGTTTTCGGTCGGCACCCGCT
The DNA here is from genome assembly GCA_035625875.1 of Mycobacterium sp. Lineage (GTDB taxonomy): Bacteria > Actinomycetota > Actinomycetes > Mycobacteriales > Mycobacteriaceae > Mycobacterium. The sequence goes on from DASPOT010000005.1 coordinate 2,805, forward strand.
CGTCGGGGTCGACGGTTTCCAGGTCGGCGGCTTCAGCTGCGGGGCGCTGCTGCTCGAGGGCATCGGCGAGAGGGACATCGTCGGGAAAGGGATCACTGTCGCTCACTTGAGTCAACCTACTCCGACGCTTATGGCTCTGATACTTTTAGGCATTTTCGGTGGCATTGTCAGGTTGGTGATTGGTGCGGCCGAAGTGGATGATCTCGGAGTCGATACGCCGGAGGGGGATCATCGTGGGCGAGGTGTCGTACAAGGGCCACCGGTATCGCGGAGATCATCGCGCATTGCGTATGGCTGTATCACCGCTTCCGGCACTGTCAACTTGAGCAGTCCGAGGGCGATTTTCGCCGGTTCGCCTCCGCGATTCACCAGGTCGCGTGTGACGTATGAGACTTAGGCGGTTAGCAGAACGTCCACATGACCTCAAGTTGACAGTGCCCCGGACACCATCACCGCGCAAACCCCGTATGGGGAATTGGTCCGGCTCGCCCCACCGGTGAAGTTCTCCGAAACCAAACCCTACTGGGAAGACCCGGTACTGGTGGTGCGCGGGTCCAGCAAGCCGGCATGGACAACCGCCTGAGGCTACGGGCCACGGTCACACCACACAACCAACTGTGACCAAAGCGGTGAGGCGAGCTGCGTGCCGCCACGCGGCGTAGCCGTCGTCAGCAACGCGACCGCGTGCACGAGTGTCATCCATGCGGACAGCGTGTTTCGCCCCTGTGCGCTGACACGCAGACGCGGAAATGATGCTTCCGGCTCGGCGACCGTTGTTCAATCGAGTGGGTGCCGCCTGAGTGGCGCGAGCTGCTTGAGCAGATCGTGACTGGCACCCCAGCGTTGCGGGGCGCGATCTGCGTCGGCTTCAGCGAGATATGGGACGCGCCAGAGGATCACATCGACGACAACGTTCGTGAACGCCTCGCGTTCGCGCGCTTATGCTGCCGCGT
>DASPOT010000006.1:0-63648 GCA_035625875.1 Mycobacterium sp.
GCCTTTCACGCCACCCACCGCGCACCACCGGCACTGGCCGCCTGAAATACTCACCGCGCTCCGACATCGCCCGCCCCTACCCGAACCGCCCCGCCCCGGGGCCCAACCCCAAACCGGACAAGCTGGTAGACGAGGCCAGCAGCTCACACGCCTTCATGCAGCGGCCTCAGCTCAACATGCGACAATCCAGTCGCAAATCGTCACACCAGTTTCATCGGTGGATCGAGGCTAAGCGTGCGAACGCGACGGCTGGAAGGGCGTCGACGGTCTCGCGGTCACCCAAGGTACTCATGCTGTCGGTCAGCCGCTTAGTGAAAACCGCTTGCCTGGAACTCCGTTCGTCCAACACGGTTTGAAGCGCGGCGATCTCGGCTTTCAGCTTGTCGTTGCGTGCGTCCAAGCGAGTTTGCTCAAATTGCCGGGCGTTGCGGCTAAGCGTGATCACTCTGACAACCACGCTCGCGATGATCGCGATCGACGCGACCGTCACCGTGAACAAATTTCTCCACCCTGGGGTGTATTGCCACTCGGCGAATCCGTCGATCGCGTCGTCAAAGAACTCGTATGGGTCCACGTTGACCGCCTCCCCTGGTTTGATGCCCCAGCGTAGGCGTCAGGGCGAAGCGGACCCGGATGCCGGGGGTCGGCGCGTCGCACAACGGCGGCGCCAGGGAAAGCCGCTGGTCGGAGAGTGCATTTCACAAGTTCGCACCCACCGCCGGCCCCAACCGCTCTACCTCGTTCCGGTGCCGAGGGAGTGTTATGCCGCGAGGCCGGCGGCCCAGGCGTGAACCTCAGTATCACTACCGACGATTTGTGTCTTGATCGTCATGGAGGGCGCGTAGAGCGTGCCTACCCAACGCCCCATCTCAAGGTCCACCCGCAGCACCGAACCGTCGGGAAACCTGTAATGCCCAGTGCGCATCACTGTGCCCATTGGCCACTCCCATCGGTGTGCCTGCGGCCCCGGTGAGCCGCTCTCATAGATATAGACGGCCGAGCACGCGAAATCGGTCACTTTTAGGCAGCTCTTTTTGGTGATTTGCGACACACACGGCGGTTGTTTTCGATCAGGGCGGACGCCGGGTTCGGCGAGGGCTCCCGGAAGGAAAGGGGTGGCCCGCCCCCCATGTCCTGAGGGTGAAGTGGGCCACCGTCCCGGCGATCCTCAAAAGGGTTCGGCGCGGACTTCTTCCATCCCTACGGCCAAGCCGTTGACGATAGGATGGCCGGCGCGGGTGGCTGTAGGGCGTTTAGTACTCTTTAGAACGTATTTCGCCGATTCGCTACCATCACTTGGTCAAAACGTTCTGGGGTGGCGCGATAAGCAGTTGACCGTCGATCCAATTGAGCCATCTAGTTGCACACACGCCTGACCCTGCTACTGCACAGCGGCCGGGCCGATCAGCGCCCAGCGGAGTTCTAGCAGGGCGGAAATGGCGGCGTTGTCGTAGGCCCGGGCGCGATGCAGTGGATACGGTACGGCTAGCGCCCGGCCGCAGTACGCTCATGCGGCGGCGGAAACGTCATACGCATCGTACGGCGATCTGAGCCTGGCGTATCAGGTCTTCGGCGACGGGCCGGTCGAGCTCGTCTTCGTCGGGCCGTTCGTCACCCACGTCGAGCTGTTCTGGACCATGCCCGAATTCAAGGCCTTCTTTGATCAGCTCGCCACGTTCTGTCGGGTCCTTTTGTTCGACAAGGCTGGGGTCGGCCTGTCGGACCCCATCCCGAAAGTTCGTTTGCTTGAAGAGCGAGCGGCCGAGATCGAGGCCGTTATGGACGCCGTCGGCTTCGAAAAGCCCGCCATCTTCGGTATGAGCGAGGGCGGCACGGCCTCCTCCATCGTCTTCGCCGCAAAACGATCGCAGCGAGCACGGTGATCTGAACGCTCCCATCCGGGCAGACGTATGTCACCACCCCCGGCAGTGCGCTGCCGTTCCCTTCGCTGACGGTGCCCACCGGCGACCTGCCCCCGAACTGCTCGTAGCCGCAAGACGTTCGCTGCGGTGGCCGCGCCGCCATGATGCCCACCCGCCGTCGCACACGCGCCCAAGAACGGCGACACCGCATCAGCACTGAGCGCAACTGTAACCGCAACGAGCGCCTGACCCGACAACGCGCCGACGCCCTTGCCCGCGCGGCACCCGTCAACGACCCCGACGAGCCGCCGCCATTCTAAGCAGTTGCGGCTCAGCCGATCTCGGCGAGTTTCGGCACTACTTCGTCGCCGAGTCGGCGGACGAAGCCGACCGGGTCCGGGTTGCCCGGTAGGGGACCGACATTGATCAATTCGATGCCCAGTTCGGCGTAGCGTTCGACGGCCTTCAGGTAGCCGTCGACGTCGGCGAACGGATCAGCGAACAGGCCCACCGTTTTGCGGATCTCGGCGGCGTCTCGGCCGAGGGTCTCGCAGTGCCGGGTCAACACCTCGATCTTGTGCTTGAGCTCGTCGACCTCTGACACCGTGGTGTTCCACATGTCGGCGTACTGCGCGACCAGGCGTAGCGTCTTCTTCTCGCCTGCACCGCCGATCAGGATCGGCGGGCGCCGAATCGGTTGCGGCTCACAGATTGTCTCGGCTAACTGATAGTGCTTGCCGTTGTACGGCCCATTGTCAGCGCTCCACATCTGCTGGCAGATCTGAAGCGTCTCTTCCATCATCTCGAACCGCTCGCGTAGGGGTGGATACGGAATGCCAAGGGCGACATGCTCGCGTTCGTACCAGGCTGCTCCGATGCCGAACATCGACCGGCCCTGCGAGAGCACATCGAGAGTTGTGACGGCTTTGGCTAGCACGCCCGGATAGCGGTAGGTGACCCCAGTGACCAGCATGGTCAGAGTAATCTTCGCCGTCTGCCCGGCCAAGAAACCCAGCGACGTGTAGCCCTCGAGGAATGGATCCTCCGCGCGCCCAACACCTTCCATCTGGAAGAAATGATCCGCCAGCGTGAACATCGTCGCACCGCCTTGCTCGGCGGCCCGGGCCGTCGCGGCCAGCGTCGGACCTAGCCTCGCCGAATCGCCCGGCAGAAAGTCGATGAAGTGTACTCCTAATTCCATTGTGGTAGCTGTCCTTTCATTATTCGGTCAACCGCTCGAGCAGCGACAACGCGTCGAGGATGATGCGGCGTTCCCGCTCGGAGTACCGGTCCTGCATGGCACGGGCCAGCCACTCGTCACGCACCTGACGGTCGCTGTCAGCGCACCGACGGCCATCGGCGGTCAACGAGATCACCTGACGGCGACCATCTTCGGGATCGGGCGTGCGCTGGATGAGCCCATGTTGGTCGAGGGCGGCCAGTATGGCGGCCATCGACTGTGGACGCACCCCCTCGGCAGCGGCCAGCGCGCTGGCCGATGATGCCCCCTCTTTCCGCAGCCGAGTGAGCACCGCGGTCTGTGACGGTGTCAGATCGCCGCCGGTCGCGAGATCCTTCAGCCGCCGTCGCAGCCGGCTAAACAGCACCCGCAGATCGCGGGCGGCCCCGGCGGCGGATTCGGTGATGTCATCCACCCTCGCCACTCTAAACTAGACAGGCCCAACTGTCCAGTCCTAGCTGAATAAATGCGGGATGGGTGCGGTCAGGCGCCCGAGGCGTCTTCTTCTTTCTGGTGTTGTTTCTGGTGGCTGTTGTGTACCCAGGCGACCAGTAGCCCGGTAAGCAGCAGAGCCATCCGAGGACAGCGACCGGGATCGCCCAGGCGCGCCGGACGAGCAGCGCGCCCCATGCCGGCCAATGCCAGACCGGTCAATCGTTTAGGCGATTGCGTAGTCGCTCAGCGGGAAGGTCGAGCCTTCCTGCACCGCGTTGCGGGTCGACGTAGGCCGCAGCAGTGTCGCCTCGCCGCTGTGGTTGAAGTAGTAAGACCGCGACGTGGTGCAGTCGCCGTAATAGAACACCGAGTTGTCCAGCAATTCGGTCATCCGGTCCAGGAAGCGGGCATTGGCTTCTTCGGTCACCTCGAATGTCGTTGCGCCCCGCCGCTTTAGCTCGTCGAAGAGCCGGCCCATGTGCCGCATCTGGTATTCCATGGTGTTGAAGAACGACAGCCCGGAAAAGGCATACGGACTGGCCAGGCTCAAGTAGTTGGGGAAGTAGGGAATCGACACTCCCTGGTAGGCCTGGAACCTGTTGTCGCGCCACCACTTTCCGAGGTTTCGGCCTTCGCGCCCCACGACCTCGATGGCCGGGAAGTTAGCGTCCCACAGGTCAAAGCCGGTGGCCAGCACCAGGGTGTCGATGACGGTTTTATGGCCGTCGGCGGTGACGATGCCGTCCGGCTCGATCCGCTCGATCGAATTGGTCTCCAGGTGCACATGCGGTTTGGTGAACGTGCGGTAGTAGTCGTTGGACCAGGTGGGCCGCTTGCAGCCGAAGTCGTAGTCCGGCGTCAGCTTGCGCCGCAGCTCCTTGTCGCGGATCGACACGAATCGGTTGATCTTGGCCAGATCGGCGGCGGCGATGTTGAGCCGCCGGAACTGCCGATAGTGCAGCACACCGGTCACCATCATCAACTCGAAGAGGGTGTCGGTGACCCAGCGTAACGCCCGGTGTACCAAGGGCACGCGCGCGAACAGGCGTTGCATCGCCTCGGGGATCGCGAAGTCGATCTTGGGTACCACGTGGATCGCGGTGCGTTGATAGACGGTCAGGTCGGCGACCTGTTTGGCCAGTTCGGGAATCAGTTGCACCGCCGTCGCGCCGGTCCCGATGATCCCCACGCGACGACCTTCGAAGTCGTAGCTCTCGTCCCAAGCCGTGGTGTGGATGATCCGCCCGTCGAAGTTGGCGATACCCGGGATGTCCGGCGTGTGCGGTTGTGACAAGAAGCCCGTTGCGGTGATCAGAAAGCGTGCCGTCAGCGTTTCACCGCCGGCCGGCGTTACCCGCCACAGCTGGGCGTCCTCGTCCCAGCGGGCGCCCTCGACGGTCGTGTTGAACCGCATGTAGCGGCGCACGTCGTATTTGTCGGCGATCCGATCGGCATACCGCTTGAGCTCGGGGCCGGGCGCGAACAGCCGTGACCAGTATGGGTTGGGCTCGAACCAGTACGAGTAGGTGGTGGACGGTATATCGACGGCCAGCCCCGGGTAACGGTTGACGTGCCAGGTACCGCCGAGGTCGGCCTCGCGGTCGAGCATGACGATGTTGTCGTAACCGAGCCGATTGAGCTGGATCGCGGCGCCTATACCGCCGAAGCCGGCGCCGACGATGATGACGTCATAGGGCGATGAGTCCACGAACCGACGATACTGTACCCGCGGTACCGGGCAAATGCTGCCGCGGTCACGACTGGATCACCTTCGAGCGGGCCACCGCAGCAGCCGCAGCGCCGCATCGACCGCCAACGCCGGTACGTCGTGGGTCTTCGAGCGCAGGTCGTGGCGTGCGCCGGTGATCTCGACGATCCCGGTCGCGGCGGCGATTAACGCCGCCGCGGCGCGCAGCTCGTCGAGAGTGCCGAACGGATCTGATGTCCCGTGGGTGAACACCGTCGGCACCGTGATGTCGGGCAGGTGTTCGGTGCGGGCACGTTCCGGCTTGCCCGGCGGATGAACCGGGTAGGAAAAGAGTGTCAGCAGGTCCACCGGCGTCTCACTCTCCGCGACCACCATGGAGGTCTGTCGGCCGCCATAGGAATGGCCGCCGGCGATCAGCGGGCCCTCGGCCAGGCCGCGGCACACCGCGATCGCCTCGACGATCCCAGCGCGATCGGTGGCCGCCGAACCGGACGGCGGACCGCTGGGTCGGCGCCGCCGGTAGGGCAGGTTGTAGCGCACCGCCAGCCAGCCGCGGCGCACCCACTCGTCGCAAACCTGTTGCAACAGTGGGGATTCCCGGCTGCCGCCGGCGCCGTGCGTCAACACCACTACACCGGTTGGGGCGCCATCGGGCTGGTGCGCGATACCCGCGATCTGCTCGAGGGTCATCCTGAGCTGAGCCGGAACAGCGGTGACACCGGGCCATGGCCATGCCCCAGCGGATAGGCGGCGCGCAGGCATTCGGTCACCCAGCGCTTTCCGAAGCTGACCGCGTCCGGCACGGTTAACCCGTGCGCGAGCGCGCAGGCCACCGCGGTCGCCAGCGTGTCACCGGCGCCGTGGTCGTGCGTGGTGTTCACACGGTGCGAGTCGAACTCGTAAAAGTCTGTCCCGTCGAACAGCACATCCCTGCTGGTCTCAGACGGCCGCAGATGGCCGCCCTTCACCAGCACCCACTCGGGTCCCAGCGCATGCAGCGCACGAGCCGCCTCGTGCTGTGCGTCGGCGTCCACCACGTCGATGTCGACCAGCAGCCGCACCTCGTGCAGGTTCGGTGTGACCAGCGTGGCAAGCGGAAAAAGCTTGGTGCGAAGCGAATCCAGCGCACTCGGGTGTAGCAGTGGATCACCGTGCATCGACGCGCACACCGGATCGACGACCAGCGGCGCGGTTCCGGCCGGGCCATGGTCACGCCATGCCTGAGCCACTGCGACGATGATCTCGGTCGACGCCAGCATGCCGGTCTTGGCGGCCTGCAGCCCGATATCGTGACACACCACCTCGATCTGGGCAGCGATGACGTCGCCGGGCACCTTGTGAAAACCCTTGACGCCCACCGAGTTCTGCACCGTCACCGCGGTCACGGCGCAGAGTGCGTGCACACCGAGCAGCGCACAGTTGCGGACATCGGCTTGCAGGCCAGCGCCCCCGCCGGAGTCCGATCCGGCGATCGTCAGCACCCGCACCGGCGTCTCACCACGGCGCGGCAGCGGCAGATAACTCACGTGACCGGGAGATATACCCGGTTGCCGTGCTCGGCGAACTCGCGCGACTTCTCCGCCATGGCGGCTTCGATGGCCTCCTCGGTGTCCAGCCCGTGCGCGGCCGCGTAGTCGCGGACATCTTGAGTGATGCGCATCGAGCAGAACTTCGGCCCACACATCGAGCAGAAGTGCGCAGCCTTGGCCGGCTCGGCGGGCAGCGTCTCGTCGTGGAACTCGCGCGCGGTGTCCGGGTCCAAGGAGAGCGCGAACTGGTCGTTCCAGCGGAATTCGAAACGCGCCTGGCTCAACGCATCGTCACGTTCCTGCGCGCGCGGATGTCCCTTGGCCAGATCCGCCGAGTGCGCGGCGATCTTGTAGGCGATCACCCCGTCCTTGACGTCCTTGCGATCCGGCAATCCCAGATGTTCTTTAGGGGTGACGTAGCACAGCATCGCGGTGCCGGCCTGGGCGATGATGGCCGCGCCGATCGCCGAGGTGATGTGGTCGTATGCCGGGGCGATGTCGGTGGCCAGCGGGCCTAGCGTGTAGAACGGGGCCTCCTCGCACCACTCCTCTTCGAGCCGCACGTTCTCGACGATCTTGTGCATCGGGATGTGTCCCGGGCCCTCGATCATCACTTGGGCGCCACGGGCTTTCGCGATCTTGGTCAGCTCGCCCAGGGTGCGCAGCTCGGCGAACTGCGCGGCGTCGTTGGCGTCGGCGATCGAACCTGGCCGCAGCCCGTCGCCCAGCGAGAACGTCACGTCGTAGCGGGCGAAGATGTCGGCCAGCTCCTCAAAGTTGGTGTAGAGGAACGACTCCTGATGATGCGCCAAGCACCAAGCCGCCATGATCGACCCGCCGCGGGACACGATGCCGGTGACCCGCTTGGCCGTCAACGGCACATACCGCAGCAGCACTCCGGCGTGCACGGTCATGTAGTCCACACCCTGCTCGCATTGCTCGATCACGGTGTCGCGGTAGAGCTCCCAGGTCAGCTTGGTGGGGTCGCCCTTGACCTTCTCCACCGCCTGATAGATCGGCACTGTGCCGACCGGCACCGGCGAGTTACGCAGGATCCATTCCCGGGTTTCGTGGATGTCCTTACCGGTCGAGAGGTCCATGATGGTGTCCGCCCCCCAGCGGGTGGCCCACACCATCTTGTCGACCTCCTCGGCGATCGAGGACGTCACCGCCGAGTTGCCGATGTTCGCGTTCACCTTGACCGCGAACGCCTTGCCGATGATCATCGGCTCGCTCTCGGGATGGTTGTGGTTGGCCGGGATGACTGCACGGCCGCGGGCGACCTCGTCGCGCACCAGCTCGGTCGGCACGCCTTCCCGGGCGGCGATGAACGCCATCTCCGCGCTGATCTCACCGGCGCGGGCCCGCTGCAATTGGGTGCCGCGGTCGCGCACCACCCCGGGGCGCGGCGGGAGCCCGGCCTTCAGGTCGATCACCGCGTTGGGGTCGGTGTAGGGGCCGGAGGTGTCGTAGAGGTCGAAGTGCTGCCCATTGGACAGATGCACCCGACGGAACGGCACTCTGGCGCCGGGCACGCCATCGAGGTCTCGGTACACCTTGCTGCTGCCCGCGATGGGGCCGGTGGTCACGGACGGGTCAATAGATACGGATGTCACTTCTGATCTCCCTACGACGGCATTACCCGATCAGGTTCGTACGGTCAACGGCCCCAGCCGTCCTCTCAGCGCACTGGGCGTGCGCTCCCGCGTGGATTCTGTTGTGCCGGCCGCGACCGGCTGTTGTCCACGGTAGCGCAGTGATACGGCGGTGTGCACCGCCCGGCGACGATGCGGCCCGCGAAGCGGGGCGAGGAGGAGCCGGGCAATTGGGCTTCCGCCCGGCGACGATGCGGCCCGCGAAGCGGGCGAGGAGGAGCCGGGCAATCAGACCACGCCCGTCATGCCGTGGTCGCGGGGGTTTAGGCCTCTTCCATCGCCTCGCCGAGTTCCTCGAGGATGCGGTTGTGGTGGTTGCTGGCCAATAGATGTCCGGCGGCGATGACCACCGCCACAGGCCAGTCGATGAGCTCGAATGCGGCCAGCGCGGCGAGGCCACCGTAGTACGCGAGTTGATCCGGTCGCGGAACCATGACTTGCCCGACCATTGGCAGGCTCACCGCGAACGTCTCACCCTCGCGGATCTTCTGCACGGCTACGCTTTGGGGAGTTGCGCGCCGCGACCTTTTTTCGACCATGGTTTGCCTTTCAGTAACGAAGTGTTTCCCGCTCAGCCGGATACTGCGGTCAATGTCAGACGTATGTCGACGACTGACGCGCTTGCCGATCCGTTGTCCCAGGCGTTGGCACTACTTTTAACCGAGCCGCTGATCGAGATGTATGCGGTGCTGTGGCGCCTCGGCGTTGTGGAGATCGTCGAGACTCGCCGGGCGTCCAGTGGACTACGGGCGCGGTCGGCAGTTCTGGTTCGGATGTACGCCTACCGGTTAAGAAGCGCGTAGCGGCGGCCATCCCGACGGTCGCGACACCGGCTGATCCCAGCCCCTGCGCCCAGGCGAGCGGACCGAGCGGTGTACAACCGAGTAGCTGGCTGACCCCCGGAATGCTGATCAACGTTCCCATCACGGCCAGCGAGCCGGCGGCGGTGACCACCACCAGGGGGGCGCGCGAGTCCAGCAAGGTCTGACCTAATTGGGCGGTCACCAATGCGACGAGCGCCACCGTGGACGCGCGTTGCGGGCGTCCGGTGACCGAGGCCATCGCCCACGCCGCTGTGGCTGCGGCCGCGGTGGTCGCCCCGCGGACACCGACAGCACGCCACAGCGCGGGTTCATCGGGGCCGCGGCCGCCGACGCGGTCGCCGGCACTTCTGGTCGGGCTGACCGCAAGGGCCGCAGCCGGCAGCGCGTCGGTCAACATGTTCACCAGCAGCAGCTGGCGGGTGTTGAGCGGCGAACTTCCAGTGATCGCGCTGCCGATAATGGCGAACGCCACCTCGCCGGCATTGCCGCCGAGCAGTACCGACACCGCCGCCTGCACCCGCCGCCAGAGTTCGCGGCCTTCTTCGATGGCGTGCAGCAGCGCCTCGATGCGGCCGTTGACCAGCACTACGTCGGCCGCGGTGCGGGCCGGGTCGCTGCCGCGCGAGACGACACCAATCCCGACGGTGGCGGCCCGGATAGCGGCGGCGTCGTTGGAGCCGTCCCCGACCATCGCGCAGACCTTCCCGGTGCGTTCCAGCGTCTGAACGATCTGCACTTTGTTCTCCGGTGACATCCGGGCGAAAACCACTCGTTCGGCGACGGCGCGTTCTTGATCTTTGCGGGACAAGGCGTTCCACTCCGCGCCGCTGATGACCTGATCGGCGGTGACCGGCATGCCCAACTCCTTGGCGATGGCCGTTGCCGTGATCGGATGATCGCCCGTGATCAGCCGCACGGCCACCTGCCGGTCGGACAGATCGGCGAGTAAACCGGCTGCTTCGGCACGCGGGGTATCGGAAAGCCCGAGAAAACCTGTCAGGGACAGCTCGCTGGTGGACAAGTCGGCGATCAGGTCGTCGTCGTCGGGGTCGTCTTCGATTGCCTTGATCTGCTCTGGGCTCAGCTGCCGCTGCGCCACCGCAATCACCCGTAACCCGCCGGCCGCCAACTCGGCCACCGTACGGTCCACGTCCGGATCGGCGTCCGTGCACGCGGCCAGCACCACTTCCGGCGCGCCCTTGACGGTCAGCTCGGCACCCGACATCGAGGCCGAGAACGACCTGCCGGAGCGGAACGGCAGGTGCGCATCGGGTTCGTGGACAGGACTCGAGCCGTTGACGGCTGCTGCCGCTTCGATGATGGCGCTGTCGGTGGCGTGTATATGGCGGCCGCCATCCAACGCCGGTGGTGTGGCGTGCGCGGCGCAGCGCAATACCTCCTCGCGGGAATAACCCGGTGCCGGGTGCACCTGCGCTACCCGCAGGCGGTTCTCGCTGAGCGTTCCCGTCTTGTCGAAGCAGACCACGTCGACCCGGCCGAGCGCCTCCACCGACCGCGGAATGCGCACCAGCGCACCGAATTCCGTGAGCCGTCGCGCCGATGCCTGCTGTGCGAGGGTCGCGACCAGCGGCATCCCTTCGGGTACGGCAGCCACCGTGACGGCGATGCCGCTGGCCACCGCTTGGCGCAAACCCTTGCGGCGCAACAAGCCGAGCGCGCTGACCAGGATGCCGCCGGTCACGCTGACCGGCCACGCCCTATTGGTGAGGTGGCTGAGCTGGTGTTGTAGCCCGATGGGGGGTAGCTCACCCGCGGCGAGTTCGGCGGCGCGACGCGCTTGAGTGTCGGCTCCGACCGCAGTCACCAGCGCGACCCCGGTGCCCGCCACGACATTGGTCCCCCCGAACAGCATGCATCTCCGCTCGGCAAGGTCTGCGCCCGGTGTGGCGTCGACCTGCTTTTCCACCGGCAGCGATTCGCCGGTGAGCGTCGCTTCGTCGACCTCGAGGTCGTCCTCCTCGATCAACCGGGCGTCTGCGGGTATCACCTCGTCGGTCCGCACCTCGATCACATCGCCCGGCTGGAGCTCCGCGGCGTTGATGTTGGTGTAGATCGGCTTACCGTCTGGGCCGGTTGCAACTTTCCGCGCTGGCGGAATTTGTTGCGCCAGTAAACGGTTCAGCTGACTCTCGGCACGCAGCCGCTGGCTGGCGGCGAGGATGGAGTTTCCGGTCAGCACCGAACCGACCATGATCGCGTCGACGGGTGAACCCAGTACCGCGCTGGCCGCAGAGCCGATGGCCAGCATCGGAGTCAACGGGTCGTCCAACTCGGCGCGGACGGCCTTGAGGAAGTTCCACACCGCTTGCCGCGGCGCTCCGGCCAGTTGGGCCCCGCGTTGGGCGGTCGCGAGTGCGCGCCTCGCCGCAGGCCGGTGCTGCAGCTCTGCGGATTCCGCGGAGTCCGGCGGTGGCAACAACTCGCGAACTTGTTCGACCGACATCGCGTGCCATTCGTAGACAGGTGCCGGTCGCGGTGCGGGCGCACGGACCACCCCGCGCCCCAGCAAGTATCCCGAGAGCAAACCAGCCGCCGCGCCGGTGGTCACCGGTCCCGGTCCTCGGCCGACGACACCTGGCAGCATCAGAAGTGAACCCAATGCCGTCGCGGCAGTGGATAGCTCGATACCGCGTTGGGTCGCCGCCTTGGCCGCGGGTAGCGCGTGCAGCACCCGCCAGGCGCCGGCGAGATCGGTCAGTATCAGGTCCGCATACCAGGGCGGCGCACCGGTGCCGGGCGCTGGCATGATGCCCAGCGACAGATCGGCCGACGACAGTGCTTGTGCTCCCGTCGATGACAACACGGCTACGGTGTGACCGGCCTTTTGCATGGCGGTGAGCGCGGCGGCGAGTGTGTCGTCGATCGACCCATTTTCGAGAGGCTGGATGTCATCGAATGCCGGCGCTAACTCTCCCAGCGCCTCGTCGTCGACCGAGACCATATCCAGCCCGGATCTGCGCGCCTCTGCCATCACGGCAGACGCCAGCGGTTGGTGTGCGGGGCAGATCAGCGCCTCGATGTCGGACGCCGGACCGAATCGTCGCGTCGGCATCCCGGGAACCGGGTGCCAACCGGGACGCAGGTCGCTTCGCTTCAGCAGGGCCTGGGTGTGGTTCCACGCCGCGGAAAGCTCGTCCTCGCGGGCACCGCGGATGCGCAGCACCCGCAACGTATTGCTGCACAACACCCGCGGGTCGATGAGGAGCGCGTCGACCTTGTCCAGTCGGCGCAGGCCCTCCGGCCGCAGCGGTAACACCGCATGCTGGTCTGCCAGTCCGCGTCCGAGCGTTGCGGCGAAGGACTCGCGCGCGGTCCGGCTGGCCTTGGGCGCGGTCACCAAGGCCGCGGTCGCGGCCATGTTCACGCTACGGGTCGCGGCACCGACGGCTGCGGCACCGATCGCCTGCGTCCAGGCGCTGCGATCGGCATGGCGTTCCGCAGGCCCCATTGGGGGCGGCACCGGCCGCGACGGCGGGTGGACGGCGTGCTCGGCGTGCCGGGCCAACTCCGGTTCATGCCGCTGCCACGCCCGCGCTTCGGCGCGGCTTTCGGCGGCTTTCAGCACCTCCATCGTCAAGTCCACCGCTAGTGACCCCAGCGACAGCGTGACGGTTTCCGCGGCGGCCATGGCCAGTTCCAGCACGGTGTCGGCCGCGTGCTTGCCTATCCGGTCTTCGAGCAGACGCCGCAACCGGGGCTGGTAGTTCACGGTCACCACGGCCGCGATGACACTGGTCGGCAAAGGCGGCCACCGCAGTGCTCGGCCCACGACCGCTGCGCCCAGCCCGGCCGCATTGGCACCCACCGTCGCGGCCCTCGCCGCCAGCAGCAGGCCGTCGCCCGGCAGACTTGTCGAGCGTGGCCTGGCGCGGTCGCCGTCGGGCCGCCGCTCGGCGCCATTCACCCGTTTTTCAGCATCGGCCACAACGCGGCACAGATCGCGCAGCGACGCCTCGTCTCTGTCGATGCCGACGACAACTCGCGACAACGGGCGGTTCAGGGTCGCCGATGTGACGCCACGCTGTGCTCGGACCGCGTCGAGCACCGCGGGTCCGAGCTCAGCGCCGTCAGGACCGTCAAGGCCACGCACCTCGATCCACGCTCGGCCGTTGCCACGCCAACAGTGACGACCGAGCGTCGTATGGGAAAGCTCGCGGGAGAGGGCTTTGGCTCCTTCGCGAACCGGCATGGTGGCAACATCGATGCCGGCAGTGGCCACTGTTCCCAAGGCCCCTGCGGCGGTTGCCGCGGTATTAACCGATGCGCTGGCGAGGGCGGACGTTGCCTGGACGCCCATAGCTACCGCGCGCAGCGGCATGGACACTCGCACAGATCGGACGATACTCACCCGTGGCGATTACGGGCGCGCCTGACGGGCGCGCGTCCTCGTCGCGGGCGCCCGCTTGGCTGGAGTCGCTCGTCGTTGCGCTGACTTCCCCGATCCTGTCGATGCCTGAGACGCCGCCTTCGTCGGTGCGGTCGGTGCGGCCGCACCGTTGCGATGCTGGTTCAGCTGCCGCAATAACAATGCCGCACCGCCGACCGTCAACACCACCGGCCACTCGACCAAGCCGGTGACACCCAGCGCACCCAAGGTCAATGCTGCTGTCGGCGTCGAGTGACTTCCACTTTTCAGTCCACGCCGAACGCCATCCGCGGCTCCAGTCACACCGCCGATGACGCCGTTGACCGCGGCACCGCCCACGGCGCCCGCGGCCTCGGTGGTCATCTCCGCAGCACGACCCACTGCTCGACCCACGCCGCGCATCGCGCCGTCGAGGATACCCATGACCTGATCACTCCCTGCACATTCGTTGATCCCGCCGCAATCTGAGTTAGCGACGGTATACCCGCAAACGGGCAAATTCCATAGAACCAAGAATAATCTGTTCAGCTTCTATAAATCGAGCGCCCGCCGCGAAGAAAACATGCAGACAATGTACAGCCGTCTGTCGGTGAACCCGGTTCCTGGGCGGCTCAACCGATCCGCACGTCCACCAGGACTGGTGCGTGGTCGCTGGGCGCCTTGCCTTTGCGCTCCTCGCGGACGATCTGCGCGTCGACCACCCGCGCCGCCAGCGCGGGCGAGGCCAGGATGAAGTCGATGCGCATACCCTGCCTCTTCGGGAACCGCAGCGCGGTGTAGTCCCAGTAGGTGTAGACCCCGGGGCCGGGGGTGAATGGGCGTACCACATCGGTGAATTGGGCATCGATGATGGCGTTGAACGCTTTGCGCTCCGGCTCGGAGACGTGTGTGCAGCCCTGGTAGAAATCCACACTCCAGACGTCGTCGTCGGTGGGGGCGATATTCCAGTCTCCGGCCAGCGCGATCTGCGCCAGTGGGTCATCGCGCAGCCAGCCTTCGGCCGTATCACGCAGCGCGGCAAGCCAATCTAGCTTGTAGGTGTAGTGCGGGTCATCCAGAGCGCGGCCGTTGGGAACGTACAGGCTCCATACCCGCACGCCGCTGCAGGTGGCCGCCAAAGCACGAGCTTCCGCTGCGGCCTCCACCTCTGGGTTGTTGCTCCAGGTGGGCTGGCCGTCGAACCCGACCTCGATATCGCCGAGCCCGACGCGCGAGGCGATCGCCACGCCGTTCCACTGGTTGAAGCCGACGTGTGCCACCTCGTAGCCCAGTTCGAAAAACGGCAGGGTGGGGAACTGGTCGTCGAAGCACTTGGTCTCTTGCATGGCCAGCACGTCCACCTCGGCGCGCGCCAGCCAGTCGAGGACCCGCCCCAAGCGCGTGCGAATCGAATTCACATTCCACGTGGCCAGCCGCAACGTGCCCTCGGGCATGCCTCAGAGCCTACGTCGGATTTGTCCGGCTCCTCCTCAGGCCGCCGTGCGGCCTGCATCGTCGCCGGACTACCGGGAGGGCGCTGAGACGTAGCGGCTGCGATGGTGCAGCGTGAAACGCAGCGATTCGAATAGCTGGGCTGCGGCGGTGTTCTCATCGGAAACCCGTACGTAGCCGCGGGTCGCGCCGCGGTCCGCACCCCAGGCCAGCAGCGCTTCGCACAACCTGCGCCCGGGGTCGGCTCCCTGAGGATCGTCCTGCTGCTCGTCCGCCACCCGTACCGACGACAGACCCACCCAGCGGGTGCCGTCGGGTGCGTCGGTCACCGCCGCACGCCCGACCGCCACACCCGCGAGGGCACCGAACACGAGCTCACCGTCGATGACGGCGGTCAGCACGTCAACCGGTACGTCACGGTGGTAGAACCGCAGCCAGGCGTCGTCGGGGCGGGGCGCCAAGACGACCGACGGGTCGGGTTCGCGGGTGGACACGCCGCGCGCCAACACCCGGTTCGCGTGTTCGCCGGGCAGCCCGGCCGGCAGCGGCAGCAAGCGGTCGGGAATGGCCAGCCGCGGCGGCAGGCCCCGCTGCGTGTACCAGGCGGTGATCGCGGGGATGGCGTCCGCATGAGCCGAAATATCTAGCGGCACTGCGGAATTGGCACGGAACGTAACCCCGTGCCCGGCCCGCAGCAGCCAGCCGTCCAACCACTGCCGCTCGACGCCGGGCCAGGCAAAAGCGGCGGCATGCTCGAGCCCGCGGATCTGTGCGGTATGCACCGGTGTGTCGGTCAGCACCCGCAGCGCCACCACATCCGCGGGCGCGATCTCGACCACCGCACCGGTCTTCGTCCGCACCTGCACCACCGGATCGATCGCCAGCAGATAGCCCACGGCGTCGGTCAGCGGCGGGATCGACCCTGCGGGCCGGCGGTAACGCACCGTCACCCGGTTACCGAGGTGAGGCCGCGAGATCATTCGTGTCCGAACGGGTCGAGCCCTTCACCCGGTGTCCACGACAGTCCGGGAACGCCCCAGCCGTGCGACTTGATCGCCCGTTTGGCGGCGCGGGCGTGCCGACCGATGAGGCGGTCCAAATACAGGTATCCGTCCAGATGCCCGGTCTCATGCTGCATCATCCGTGCAAACAGCCCGGTGCCCTCGATGGCGATCGGGTTGCCGTCGGCGTCGAGTCCAGTGACCCGTGCCCACTTCGCACGCCCGGTCGGGAATGATTCACCGGGTACCGACAAGCAACCTTCCACGTCATCATCCGGGTCCGGCATGGTCTCGGGTATCTCGGAGATCTCCAAAACCGGATTGACGACCACCCCGCGGCGGCGGGTGGACTGCCCGCGCTCGTCGGCGCAATCGTAGACGAATATCCGCAGCCCCACCCCGATCTGGTTGGCGGCCAGGCCAACCCCATACGCGGCGTCCATGGTGTCGTACAAGGTGGTGATCAAATCGCCCAGATCGGCCGGTAGCGAACCGTCGGCGGCGACAGGCACCGGAGTCGTGGGAGTGCGCAAGATCGGATCTCCCACGATGCGAATGGGTACGACTGCCATGGTCGGCAAGCTTAGGCCCGGCGACGATGCGCGCCGCGGAGCGGCGGGAGGAGGAGGCGGGCAATGTGATCGGGCCCGGCGACGATGCGCGCCGCGGAGCGGCGGGAGGGGGAGGCGGGCAATGTGACCGGGCCCGCTGACGATGCCGACCGGCGACGATGCCGACCGGAACGGTCTGCTGAGGAGCCGGCAATCAGACCACGTCAGCCGACTCGCGGGCCGGATTACGGGCCAGCACTTCCCGGCGTGGTTGAATATTCGCCGAAAAGAGCCGCTTTATGAGAATTCGCCGGAAGGGTCCAGGGGAAGCGATATGGACAGCGCCATGGCGCGGACAAATCGATCGGGGGACGACTCTGAAAACGCCGATGGGCTAACCCGCCGCGAACACGACATCCTGGCATTCGAACGCCAATGGTGGAAATACGCCGGCGCCAAGGAAGAAGCCATCAAAGAGTTGTTCTCAATGTCGGCGACGCGCTACTACCAGGTGCTCAACGCGCTGGTCGACCGGCCCGAGGCGCTGGCGGCCGACCCGATGCTGGTGAAACGGCTACGACGGCTGCGCGCCAGCCGGCAGAAGGCGCGGGCCGCGCGGCGGCTCGGTTTCGAGGTCACCTAACGCTCTACCTGGCTTTACGGGTTCGGGCCTACTCATGGATACAGTGGGCTCGATGAACGAGCGCGTTCCCAACTCCTCCGGGCTTCCCCTGCGGGCCATCGTGATGGTGCTGCTATTCCTCGGTGTCATCTTCCTTCTGCTCGGCTGGCAGGCCATGAGCTCGAGCGGGAAGTCCGATGACGACTCGTCGGTGTCGACCGTGACCACGACCAGCACGCGGACCTCGGCGACCGGTGCACCCGCGGCGCGTCAGTCAGACGTGCGCGTGTACAACATCTCCAGGCAAGACGGTGTCGCCGGACGAACCGCCGACCAGCTCAAGGCGGCCGGATTCAATGTCACCGACGTTGGGAACCTGTCCCTGCCCGATGTCTCGGCCACCACCGTGTATTTCACCAATGCTGAAGGTGAGCGTGCCACCGCCGACGCGGTGGGCAAGCAGCTATCGGCACCGGTCGAGCCGCGAATCCCCGAAGTTGCCGACCAGCCGCCAGGCGTCATTGTGGTGGTGGCGGGCTCAAGCTAATGGCCCGGTTCGCTCCCCGCAAGCGGGTGGTGCCCCACATCGCGCCTGTTTCGGCGCGCATCGTCGCCGGGCTGAAGCTGATGGCCCGGCTCCTCCTCGCGCCTGTTTCGGCGCGCATCGTCGCCGGGCTAGGCTGATGGCCCGGCTCCTCCTCGCGCCGTTTCGGCGCGCATCGTCGCCGGGCTAGGCTTCCTTTATGCCTAAGCCCGCCAGCAAAATTGCCGTCGCCCTAACGTCCGCAGCATTCGCAGCCGCTCCTGTCGCGCTGCTGAGCGCCTGCACCCCCAACCAGCCCACGTCGTCAACACCGGGCACCACCCCGTCGATCTGGACCGGGTCACCGCCGCCGACGAAAGCCCCGCCACCAGGCGGGCCGGTGGCGCCGGAGAGCCTGACCACGCATCTGAAGGCGCCCGACGGCACCCAGGTCGCGACGGCGAAGTTCGAGTTCGACAACGACTATGTCACCGTCACGGTGCAGACGACCGGGCTCGGCCAGCTCTCCCCCGGGTTCCACGGCCTGCACATCCACAAGGTGGGCAAGTGTGAGCCCAACTCGGTGGCTCCAACCGGTGGCCCGCCCGGTAACTTCCTCTCCGCCGGCGGGCACTATCAGGCTCCCGGGCATACCGGGGTCCCCGAAAGTGGCGACTTGACGTCACTGCAGGTACGCAAGGACGGTGCTGCGCTGCTGGTGACCACCACCGACGCGTTTACCAAAGATGACCTGTTGGCCGGTGACAAGACCGCGATCGTCATTCACGCCGGTGCGGACAACTTCGCCAACATTCCGCCCGAGCGCTACACGCAACTCAACGGCACAGCCGGTCCCGACGAGACCACGATGTCCACCGGTGACGCCGGCAAACGGGTGGCGTGCGGTGTCATTGGTGCCAGCTAACGCGCCGGTCAGCAGGGCAGCTGCCCATATCGATTTCGCCGGCTCGCCCCGGCCGACGGTCGGCGTGGAATGGGAATTCGCGCTCGTCGACGCGCAGACCCGAGACCTGAGCAACGAGGCCGTAGCGGTCATGGCAGAGATCGGCGAAAATCCGCGCGTGCACAAGGAATTGCTGCGCAACACCGTCGAAATCGTCAGCGGTGTCTGCGACTGCACCGCGCAGGCGATGGAAGATCTGTGCTGCACCCTGCGCACCGCCCGCCGGATCGTGCGGAACCGTGGGATGGAGCTGTTCTGCGCGGGCGCTCACCCGTTCGCGCGCTGGTCCACCCAGAAGCTCACCGACGCGCCGCGCTACGCCGAGCTGATCAAGCGCACCCAGTGGTGGGGCCGGCAGATGCTGATCTGGGGGGTGCATGTGCACGTCGGTATCTCCTCGGCCCACAAGGTGATGCCGATCATGACTGCCCTGTTGCAGTGTTATCCGCATCTGTTGGCGCTGTCGGCGTCGTCGCCGTGGTGGGCCGGTGAGGACACCGCATACGCCAGCAACCGGGCGATGATGTTTCAGCAGCTACCCACTGCCGGGCTGCCGTTTCATTTCCAGACCTGGGCAGAATTCGAAGGCTTCGTCTACGACCAGAAGAAGACCGGAATCATCGACCACATGGACGAGATCCGCTGGGACATCAGGCCGTCGCCGCATCTGGGGACGCTGGAGGTGCGTATTTGTGATGGGGTGTCCAACCTGCGCGAGCTCGCTGCGCTGGTGGCGTTGACGCACTGCCTGGTGGTCGATTTGGACCGCAGGCTGGACGCCGGCGAGACGCTGCCGAACATGCCGCCCTGGCATGTGCAGGAGAACAAGTGGCGCGCCGCCCGCTACGGCTTGGACGCGGTGATCATCCTGGACGCTGACAGCAACGAGCGTCTGGTCACCGATGATCTGCCCGATCTGCTCACGCGCCTGGAGCCGGTCGCGAAGTCGCTGCACTGCGCCGACGAGCTGGCCGCAGTTGCCGATATCCCCCGGTTGGGTGCGTCATACCAGCGGCAGCGCCGGGTGGCCGAGGAGCATGACGGCGACCTGCGCGCCGTCGTCGACGCGCTGGTTGCAGAGCTGGACATCTGACTATGGTTGCGTCCGAACCCGCCCCGCTGGCGATGTTCCCGCTCGAGTCGGCGCTGCTGCCGGGCGAAGATCTGCCGCTGCGCATTTTCGAGCCCCGCTACACCGCGCTGGTGCTGGACTGTCTGCACAGCGATGATCCCCGCTTCGGTGTGGTGTTGATCTCCCGCGGCCGCGAGGTCGGCGGCGGTGATTCGCGCTGTGATGTCGGCGCGCTGACCAGAATCACCGAATGCGTCGATTTCGGCTCGGGCCGCTACGGGCTGCGCTGCCGTACCGGCGAGCGGATCCGGGTATGCGAGTGGCTGCCCGACAACCCCTACCCGCGGGCGACGGTGCGGGCCTGGCCCGACGAGCCGGGGGATCCGGTGACCGCTACCCAGCTCCGCGACCTCGAAGACCAGGTGATGGCGTTGTTCGAGCGCATCGCGACCGCCCGTGGCGCTGCGCTGCCCAGCCGCGATGTGCTACTGGGCTTCGGTCACGGCGACGCGGGGGAGCGCCTGTACGCGTTGGCGTCCCGTGTGCCCATCGGCCCGGCCGACCGCTACGCCGTGCTTTCGTCGCCGTCGGCCGCGCAGCGCCTGGCCGCGCTCAGCGACGCCGTGGACTCCATCGCCGCGATGGTCGACTTTCACTTGTCCCCGTAACTTTGGCCCTGTCGGACTGAGTCGACCCGTCGGGCGTGGGCTACTGGGTTTGCACAAATGCGCGCAGCGACGCCACCAGGATGGGGTCCAGCGAGGGGCGCACGGCTGCGCGGGCCGCTGCCAGGTCGGCGGCGGTGACGTCGGTGGCGTCGATGGAACGCCGCATCGCGGCCAGCGCGGCCTCCCGCAGTAGTGCCACACAGTCGGCCGCGCTATAGCCGTCGAGTTCCGCGGCCAAGGCGTCGACGTCTACGTCGGCGCTCAGCGGGATCGACCTTCCGGCGGTGCGCAGGATGGCGGCGCGGGCCGCGGTGTCCGGAGGTTCGACGAACACCCGCCGCTCCAGCCTTCCCGGGCGCAGCAGCGCCGGGTCGATCAGATCGGGCCGGTTGGTGGCGCCCAGCACGACGACGTCGCGCAGCGGGTCGATGCCGTCGAGCTCGACCAGGAGCGCGGCCACCACCCGGTCGGTGACGCCGGCGTCGAAGCTGTGGCCGCGCCGCGGCGCCAGCGCGTCGACCTCATCCAGAAACACCAGCGACGGTGCCGAATCGCGCGCCCGGCGGAACAGTTCGCGGACCGCCTTCTCCGAGGCGCCCACCCATTTGTCCATCAGCTCGGACCCCTTGACGGCATGCACGCTCAACTGCCCGGTGCTGGCCAGCGCACGCACCACGAACGTCTTGCCGCAACCGGGCGGGCCGTACAGCAGCACCCCGCGCGGCGGCTCGACACCCAGCCGGGCGAAGGTGTCGGGGTGCTGCAGCGGCCACAGCAGCGTTTCGGTCAGTGCCTGTTTGGCGACGGCCATGTCACCGACGTCGTCGAGCGTCACGGCGCCGACCGTGACCTCTTGGCTCGCCGAGCGGGACAGCGGCCGGATCACCATCAACGCGCCGGTCAGGTCGTCTTGGATCAGGGCGGGCGGTTTCCCGTCGGCGCTGGCCCGCGACGCTGCCCGCAGCGCCGCCTCACGCACCAGCGCCGCCAGGTCGGCGACCACGAAACCCGGTGTGCGGCCGGCGATCTCGTCGAGCTTGAGGTCGCCGGTGGGCACCGACTTGAGCAGCACTTCCAGCAGCGCCTTGCGGGTCGCGGCGTCGGGCAGTGCCAGGCCCAGCTCACGGTCGCACAGCTCGGGCGCGCGCAGCCGAGTGTCCAGCCGATCAGGCAGCGCCGAGGTGGCGACGAACGCGACTCCGCGGGTGGCCACGGTGGTGCGCAGCTCCGCCAGGATCAGGGTGGCCACCGGCTCGGGCGGGTCCGGCAGCAGGGCGTCGATATCGGTGATGAGCAGCACGCCGCCGCCGTCACGAACTGCCGCCACCGCCGACGTCACCGTCTTGAGCCGGTCTGCCGCGGCCAGCGCGCCGACCTCCGGGCCGTCGAGCTCCACCAACCTGCGGCCGGCGCACACCGCACGCACCAGCGTCGCCTTGCCGACGCCGGCTGGGCCCGACACCAACACACCCAGGTTGGTGCTGGCGCCGAGGGTTTCCAGCAGGTGCGGCTCGTCGAGCGCGAGCTTGAGCCATTCGGTCAGCTTGCCGGCTTGCACCTGCGAGCCCTTGAGGTCGGTGACGGCGATGGGTGGTGGGGCGGTGGCCGGAGCGACCGGTTGTGCCGGCGGGACACCGGTTCCCCACGTCACCAGCGAGTTCGGCTGCACACTCACCGGTCCGGCGGGATCGACGCCGGTGACGGTCAACAGCTCCGATGTCCAGCTGATCCCGACCGCCGACGCCAGCGCGCGGCTGGCCGCCGACGTCGAGATGCCCGGACCCAGGTCGCGGGGCAGCAGCGACACCGCGTCTCCGACAGTGAGCACCTTGCCGAGCAAGGCCTGCCGCAGGGTGGCCGGAGACACCGACTGGGTGGCCAGTTGCGAGCCGCTCAGCGTCACCGACCGCGCGCCGTACACGGTGACCGGAGTGACGAGCACCGGGGTGCCCTCTTTCAGCCCGGCGTTGGACAGTGTGACGTCGTCCAGTAGTACGGTGCCGACCGGGGGGTCGCCGCCGGCCATGCCTGCGACCGCGGCCGTGGCCCGCGACCCGGTCAGCGATACCGCGTCCCACTCCCGGATGCCAAGGGCGGCAATGGCATTCGGGTGCAGACGGACGACACCGCGGCGTGAGTCGACGGCCGAGGTGTTCAGCCGGGCGGTGAGCGTGAGCTGCCGAGGGTCGGTCGCTGCCATGTCAGATTCCCGGCTTGCGCAGCCCCAGCCGCGCCACCGAACGGCGGTGCGGGTGCGCCCGGCGGATCGCCCGCCGCACGGCGCGTCGTTGCTTGGGCTTCTCGCCCCAGGTCTCGGGGTGCGCGGCCAGCCAGCGGTGGCTGCGCACGGCGAACGGGATGTGGCACAGGTAGGCGGCGATGAGCACCATGATCAAGACGTACGGGGCCAGGACCGCGGCCGCTGCGACGATCGCCAACACCGCCAGCAGCAGGGCCGCCAGGTTGTGCGGCACCGAGACGGCGTTCATCTTCTTCATCGGGATCCGGCTGACCACCAGCATCGAGCAGGCCGCCAGCCAGGTGCAGACTACCCACGGCGAGGTCCACCAGCCGTCGCCGAACTGCAGTTTGGCGGCCAGTGGGCCGAGGACTGCGATCGCGCCGGCCGGGGCGGGCATCCCGACGAAGAACTCCCGCTCGTAGGCGGGCAGGCTGGCGTCGTCGAGCAATGCGTTGAACCTCGCCAGCCGCAGCACAATGCACACCGCATACAGCAGCACCACCACCCAGCCCGCCCGCGACGCCGACAACATCGACACGTAGACCACCACCGCGGGCGCCACCCCGAAGTTCACCGCGTCGGCCAGCGAGTCGATCTCCTCGCCCATCCGCGACTCGGCATCCAAGATGCGGGCCACCCGCCCGTCCAGCCCGTCGAGAATGGCGGCCGCGGCAATCAGCGCGATCGCGGCGTGCGGCTGGTGCTCGAGCGCGAACCTGATCGAGGTCAGGCCTGCGCAGATGGCCAGCACGCTCATCGAGCTGGGCAGGATGCGCAGGTTTACCGCCCGCCGGCCCCGGGGCTTGGTGGTCATGGCAGTTCGGCCAGCACGGTTTCACCCGCGAGCGCGCGTTGCCCCACGGTGACCACCACGTCCGCCCCCGCAGGCAGGTAGGTGTCCAGCCGGGACCCGAAGCGGATCAGGCCGTAGGTGTCACCGATCGACAGCTTGTCTCCGACACGTGCGTCGCAGACGATGCGGCGCGCCAGCAGCCCGGCGATCTGCACGACGACGACCTCGGCACCACCACCGGGCGTCCGTATCCGCATGCTGGTGCGCTCGTTGTCGGCGCTGGCCGCGGCCAGGCCGGCGGAGCCGAAGCGGCCCGGCCGGTGCTGCACGGCGATCACCTCGCCGCTCACCGGGGCCCGCTGCACGTGCGCGTCCAACAGCGACAGGAAGATGCTGACCCGCGGCAGCGGCACGTCGCCCAGGCCCAATTCGGCGGGCGGGGCGGCGGAGTCGACCACGCAGACCAGGCCGTCGGCGGGTGCGACCACCACGCCGGGCCGGGTAGGCGGCACCCGCGGTGGGTGCCGGAAGAAGCCCGCGCAGGCACCCGCGGTCAGCAGGCCCGCCCGGCGCAGCCACCGGTGGTTGCGCCCGGCGACGGCCACGGCCAGCCCAGCGGAGATGAACGGCAGCCCGGCGCGGTGCACCGGCGGAATAGTCGAACGCAGCAGTGCCAGCAACTGCTGCGGGCCCGAGGTGAGATCATCGCGAGGGGGACGAGGCCGTCGTGCCACGCGGCCATCTTACGGAGCCGGGGCGGCGGGCGCGGCTACCTCAAATCCCAGACCTGCATCGGTGATCCGGCGGGCACCTCCACGACGTCCTCGGGAATGTCCAGCAGGCAGTTCGCCGTCGCGAGCCAGCGCAGGTGGTGTGACCCTGGTGGCCCACAAGCGGTGACCGTTCCGGCGGCGGCATCCAGCACGCCGCGAGGGAACTGCCGCTTCCCGCGCGGCGACGTCAACGCCTTGGTGAGCACCGCAGATATTTGGGGCCGCTCCGGTGCCGGCAGACCCATGGCCCGCCGCAGTGCCGGACGGATGAACACCTCGAAGGACACCAGCGCGCTGACCGGGTTCCCAGGCAGGCTGACGATCGGCGTGCCGGCCACCCGCCCGACGCCCTGCGGCATCCCCGGTTGCATCGCCACCTTGACGAACTCCACTCCTTGATCGCCCTCGCGACCGAATGCGTCTTTGACTACCTCGTAAGCGCCGGCGCTGACACCGCCGCTGGTGATGATCAGATCGGCCTCGGCGGCGTATCGATCGAGCACCGCGGCGAACTGCGCGACGTTGTCACCCGCGGTCGGGGTGGCGACGACGGCGGCGCCCGCGTCG
Organism: Mycobacterium sp.; assembly: GCA_035625875.1. Lineage (GTDB taxonomy): Bacteria > Actinomycetota > Actinomycetes > Mycobacteriales > Mycobacteriaceae > Mycobacterium. The sequence continues at coordinate 24,848 of DASPOT010000006.1, forward strand.
CTTATCGCGGCGGCCAGCATGACTGAATTGGACTCGTAGATCTGCCCCGGCTGTAGCGGCGTGCCCGGCGACACCAGTTCCGACCCGGTGGAAATCACCAGCACCCGCTGGCGGGGGATCACGGTCAGCTCGGCCAATCCCAGCGCCGCGGCCAGGCCGACCATGGCCGGGCTCACGACCTGTCCAGCCCGCAGCACCGTGGCGCCCGCGGTGACATCCTCGCCGGCACGGCGAATGTGGCGGCCCTCCGTGATGGCGGCCTGGATCGACACGGTGTCAGTCCGTGCGTCGGTGGCCTCGACCGGCACCACCGCCGTCGCCCCGGCCGGCACCGGCGCACCGGTCATGATTCGATGCGCGGTGCCCGGCTTAAGCGTCGGGATATCGGTGCGTCCGGCCGGAATGTCTTGGGCTACCGGCAGTTTCACCGGCTGCTCGGTTGTTGCGGAGGCTACCTCGTCCGCCCGCACCGCATAGCCGTCCATCGCCGAGTTGTCGAAAACCGGCAGCGACATCTCCGCGGTCACATCGTGGGCCAGCACCAGGCTCTGGGCGTCGGCCAGCGGTATCGCGACGGGCGGGCGCGCGGTGATCAGGTCGGCGACGACACGTCGATGTTCCTCAACCGAACGCATCCCGCCATTATCGGCTCAGGCGAATCACGACACGCTCACCGCACGCCGCGCCCTCAACCGGCTCTCCGCATACGCGCGGGCCTGCTCGCCGTCGCCGGTCACGTATTCGACGATGTCGGCCAACGTGTGGATGAGTCCCGCGGCACCCCACGTGCCGTCGGGAATTTCGTTGGGGAACACCCACACCCGTTGCGGGTCGGCCGGATACGCGCCACCCTCGGCCGCGAGAACGGCGTCGGTGACCTCCCGCACCATGGCAGCACGCTGCTCGTCGTCGAACTGCCCCTCTGGAACCGACGCGATGAATCGATAGCGCGGTTCCCGCGCACGCTCGCCGGCGACGAATACCGCCGCCGGCCGGTGCAGGAACACCCAGGCGATGCCGCGAACCCGGGGATCGGAAGGATCCGCGCCCTCGTTGCGCAGCAGGATGTCAGTCAGCTGAGACAGCAGGGCGTCTTCCGCCTCAGCGGATAGGGCACCGTCGGGGATAAAGGCGTCAAGCATGGGCATCGGCAGGCCTCCTGTCGCGGGAAGTTTGGGTTTATTTTCGCAACCTATCGGTGACGGGTTTTATTTGTCAACCCAGCTACGCTTTGGTATGCATCCAGACCGGCGCCGATACACCTCATCGAATTGCTCGATCGCGCGCACGCTTGGCGTGGTCGGGGAGAAATGGACGCTGCTCGTGCTGCGGGAGGCGTTCTACGGCGTGCGCCGCTTCGACGACTTCCACGCCGCACTGGGCTGTGCGCGCAATCTGCTGTCGGAACGTTTGAAGACTCTCGTCGCGAACGGACTCCTCGAGAAGCAGCCATATAAAGACGACCGTGGTCGTCGCCGCGACGAATACCGCCTCACCGACAAGGGGCGCGACCTGTTTCCGGTCGTCGTCACGCTCATGCAGTGGGGTGATCGCTGGGCCGCGGATGAGGCCGGCCCCCCCGTCGTGCTTCGCCACCACGACTGCGAGCACCAGGTGTCGGTACGGTTGTGCTGCGACGCGGGGCATGGGCCGCTGGCACCGCGTGATGTACACGCGGTGCCGGGCCCGGGCGCGCGCTTCGTCGCCTGATCTACACCGGGAAGGTGACGCCGGTGAGCTCTTCGGAGACCGCCCAGAGCCGGCGTTGCAGCTCCTCGTCGTGGGACTGCGCGCTGGACTGCACCAGCTTGGGGTGGCCGCGCTGCTCGCCCAGACCGTCGGGGCCGTAGTACTGCCCGCCCTCGACAGCGGGGTCGGTGGCCGCCCGCAGCGTCGGCCAGGCACCCATCGCCGCGCTCTGGAACATCAGCGGCGCGAACACGGCGACGGCAGGTTTCAAGATGGCGGGCAGGTTGCGGGTCAGCTCGGTGTTGGAGCTGCCCGGGTGCGCGGCCACGGCGATCGTGTTCTTGCCCTGAGCGGCCAGCCGCTGCTGCAGCTCGTAGGTGAACAGCAGGTTGGCCAGCTTGGATTGCCCGTAGGCGGCCACCCGGTCATAGCGGCGTTCCCACTGCAGATCGTCGAAGTGGATGGCGGCGCGGATTCGGTGGCCCACGCTGCTGACGGTCACCACCCGCGAACCGCGCACTCCCAGCAGGTGGTCAAGCAGCAGCCCAGTCAGCGCGAAATGGCCGAGATGGTTGGTGCCGAACTGCAGCTCGAACCCGTCTTTGGTGACCTGTTTCGGTGTCCACATCACCCCGGCGTTGTTGATCAGCAAGTCGATGCGCGGGTACGCCGAGCGCAGCGCGTCCGCGGCGGCACGCACCGAGTCCAGCGAGCTGAGGTCGAGTTCCTGCAGCGTGACGTCGGCGTTTGGGTTGGCGGCTTTGATGCGCGCCAGGGCGGCGTTGCCCTTCTCGAGATTGCGCACCGCCAGCACGACGTGCGCCCCGCGGTGGGCGAGCACCGCGGCGGCGTGATACCCGATCCCGGTGTTGGCGCCGGTGACGACCGCGGCGCGGTCGCTCTGGTCGGGGACGTCGGCCGTGGTCCATTTGCCGTTGGAAGTCATGGCCGAAGACGATACCGAGCCGCGTCGGGGGCCTCGCCGGGCCGTAGGACTCGCGATGGCATTCTCGATGTCGTGGGCGCGAGTCTTACCGGGGAAGGCGACATGGCGGGCCCGGAAGTCGTCGGCATGGCCGATCCCGCCAATCCACCCAGCCGTAGAGCGCCGCTGATGTGGGCGGTGGGCGGGGCGATTCCGTGGCTGATGCTGGCCGCCGGTCAGCTGCTGTGGATCGCGTTGGATCGGCGCGTGCTCTGGCTACACGCGCTGCTGGCCGCCGTCACCGTGGTCGGCGCGGCGATCTCCGTCGTCGTGGTGCCGCTGTGGCGGTACCACGTGCACCGCTGGGAGATCAGCCCGCAGGCCGTGTACACCCGGACGGGTTGGCTGGTGCAGGAGCGGCGTATCGCGCCGATCTCGCGGGTGCAGACCGTCGACACCTACCGCGGCCCGCTGGACCGGTTGTTCGGGCTGGCCAATGTCACCGTCACCACCGCGTCGTCGGCGGGAGCGGTGCATATCGCCGCGCTCGACGTGCACGTCGCCGACCATGTCGTCGGGCAGTTGACCGATATCGCCGCGATCGGCGCCGAGGATGCCACGTGACGGTGCCGCCGGAACGCGCTTGGCAGCGGCTGAGTCCCCGGATGCTCCTGGTGCATCCGGTGCATGAGCTGCTGCGGCAGCTGCCGCTGCTGGTCGGTGGGGTCGTGCTCGGTTCGACCACCGGCAACCCGCTGTGGACGTTGGCGGCGTTGGCGGTGACCGCCGTGCTCGGGGTGGCGCGCTGGTTCACCACCAGCTATCGCATCGAGCCGGACGAAGTGCAACTGCGTACCGGTGTGCTGCGACGCAAGGCGTTGGCGGTGCCGCGCAACCGGATCCGGTCCGTGCAGACCGATTCCCGGCTGCTGCACCGGTTGCTGGGGCTGACCGTGCTGCGGGTGAGCACCGGTCGGGAAGCCAGGGGCGACAGCGTGTTCGAGCTGGACGCCGTGCAGGCCGAGCAGGTGCCCCGGCTACGCGCGATCCTGCTGGCCGAGTCGCTGCACCCGACCCAGGAAGCTGCACACGCGCCTGGTCCCGGCGCGCTGCTGGCGCGCTGGCAGCCGTCCTGGTTGCGGTATGCCCCGCTGAGCATGTCCGGCCTGGTGATGATCGCCGCCGCGGTCGGCGCCGTCTATCAGACCGGAGTTACTGCGGCACTGCGGCGTTCCGGCGTGGGTCAGTCCGGGGTGGATGCCGCCGAGCGGGCCGGTGTGGCGGCCAGCATCGTCGTGATTGCGACGGTGGTCTTGGTCGCATCGGTGGTGTTGGCGGTGCTGCGGTCGCTGGTTACCTACGGCAACCTGGTGTTGGTGCGCCGGACCGACGCGGACACGCTGCACCTGCGGCACGGCCTGCTTCGGGTCCGCGAGCACACCTATGACATGCGGCGGCTGCGCGGCGGGACACTGCGGCAACCGCTGCTGGTGCGGGCGCTCGGCGGTGCCCGGCTCGACGCGGTGATGACCGGGATCCACGGCGCCGGGGAGTCGTCGGTGCTGCTGCCACCGTGCCCTCTAAGCACCGCCGAGTCGGTGCTCGCCGGGCTAATCGGCGACGTTGAAGCGGTCTCGGGGCCGCTACGCGGTCACGGCCCGATGGCGGCCCGACGGCGGTGGACGCGCGCGTTGGCGCTGCCGGCGGCGTTGGGTGTCGCGCTGGTCGGGTTGGCGACGACGGTCGGCGTGCCGGCCGGGGCATGGCTGGTGTGGGCCGGTCTCACGGCGTGCTGCGCGCTGCTGGCCGCCGACCGGGTGCGCGCGCTCGGGCATCGGGTCGACCGGCGCTGGCTGGTGGCACGCAGCGGCAGCCTGGAGCGGCGCCGTGACTGCATCGCCGCTGCGGGCATCATCGGCTGGACCGTGCGCCAGACGCTGCTGCAGCGCCGCGCCGGGGTCGCCACGCTGGTGGCGGCCACCGCCGCCGGGACCAAGCGCTACCGTCTGATCGACGTGCCGGAAAAACAGGCGTGGGCGGTGGCGGCGCAGGCATCGTCATGGGTGGCCGACAGCAGATGGGCGCTGGAGTAGCGGCCATTCTCGCCCTGTCAGCGATGATTAATTGATATCAGCGGCATCCCGATCCAAGTTTTGACATCGTTGAGAACGTGATTACCGGTTTGGCTCACACCGGGGTTTGCGTTCCCGATTGTGAAGCTGCGGTGGCGTTCTACCGCGATTTGTTGGGCCTGACGGGTGTTATCGCCGCCCTATGTGATGGCCGGTGCCGCGATTCGCGACGACATGGGCCAGTTGGTGTCCGATCCCACCATGAAAGCGGCCATCGTCGGATTCGGCGACGACGGCGATCGTGTCCTCGAGGTGATCGAGTACCTCGGTGTCGACGGCAGCGACCAGCGAACCGCTGCGGCTCTCACCGACCACGGGTTATCGCACGTCGGGCTGATCTGTGAGGATCTGGCAGCCACCCGGGCTGAACTTGAGGCCAAAGGAGTGCGTTTTCTCGTTGACGGAATCGCGGACGTGGCGCGGCTCCGCACGACCTGGTTCGTCGATCCCTGGGGAGTGGGTGTTCATTCTCATCGAGAAGAGCAGACCCGAGCGCCCCTACTTTTCGCAATGGAGCTGAAGCCGAAGGTCGGGATCATCGGCGCGGGCGCCGGGGGCATCGCGATGGCTATCCAGTTGGCCGACGGCGGATACGACTTCACGATTTTCGACCGCGCCGACGGCTTCGGCGGGACGTGGCGGCACAACACATTTCCGGGTGCAGCGTGCGATGTCCCGTCACAATCTGTACTCGTATTCCTTCGCGCCTACCCCGCGGTGGAGCAAGACGTATGCCAATCAGCCCGAGATCCTCGCCTACCTGGAGAAGGTCGCGGCGGACCACGGGCATGAGGCCCACCTGGTGCCCAATACCCGAATTACCACACTCCGGTGGTTAGACGAGCAGCAGCGCTGGACGCTAACCAGCGACCGCGGCGACGAGTACGACTTCGACGTTGTGGTGAGTGCCGTCGGGATGCTCGACGTGCCCAATATTTCGGACATACCCGGTGCGGAGAGATTTCGTGGGCGACGATTCCATTCGTCGCGCTGGGACCACAGCAAGTCGACGGGCGGAGAGCGAGTGGCGTCCATCGGCACCGGCGCCAGCGCGATTCAATATGTCCCCGCGATCGCCGGTCAGACAGCGCATCTCACCGTGTTTCAGCGGACCCCGATCTGGATTTCGCCCCGATTCGACTTTCCGTTCACTCCGGAGCAGCAGGAACTGTTCGAACGGGATCCGAGAGCGGCACAAAAACTGCGCGACGAGGCCTTCGATGCCTACGAGTCATCCAGCTTCGACGTCGACGCGGCGCAGACACATGAAGCGACGGAACTCGCCCGCAGCTATCTCATCCGCAAGGTCGCCGATGCCGAGTCCGCACGTACGACTGGAAACAACCCCTATCGCCCGAGTTCACCGAGCACGGGTTGCGCACCACCGACGGCGTCGAACACCAAGTCGACACCGTGATTTATGGAACCGGGTTCAAGGCCGCCGATTACCTTGCCAGCATCGACGTGTACGGGACCGGCGGGCGCCGCCTTCACGACGAATGGAGCGACGGCGCGGAGGCTTACCTCGGCACCCTGGTGGCCGGGTATCCGAACTTCTTCATCCTCTACGGCCCCAACACGAACGGGGTCAACTCAATACTGTTCATCCACGAGGCGCAGACGACCTTCATCCGCCACATCCTCGACGAGATGCGGTCGGGCCGGGCGCGCACAATCCAGGTGAAGCGTGTGGCGCAGCGGCGCTACAACGCCGAGATCCAGGCCGCCATCGCCGGCAAGGTCTGGCTTGCCAACTGCACCAACTACTTCCGTCATCCCAACGGAAAGGTCGTCACCCAGCTGCCCTACAGCGGCAAGACATTCTTCGAACGCACCCGCACGTTGGTCCCTGGGGACTACGACCTGCGTCGTTAAAGCGGCTAGCTACTGAACCCAGAAGTTGTCGTGGCGGATGAACCACTCCCGGCGTTCGTCGTCGGTCATATCGGGCAGGGTGCCGAAACCCTCGAAGTAGGCCTCGCGAGGGGCACCTGGAGCGAACAGCATCAAGATCGACGCGGGTTCGTCAGCCCCGTTGCGGAAGCCGTGAACCCCGCCGGGCGGGACGTAGAGAAAGTCGCCTTGGTGCCCGTTGATCCATTCCCTGCCGTCGTAGAGCTTCATCGTCCCGGATAGCACAAAGAACGCCTCGGATATTGCCTTGTGGAAATGCGGACCGGGGCCCCCGGCCGCCGGCGGAAGGTCGACACGGTACAGGCCATAGTCGCCGTCGGTGGCCTGCTGATTGGCCAGATAGTGGTATTTCACCCCAAACGATTCATAGTCCGGCGGTTCATCGGCGCGCTTCAGCCAGGCGCTGACCTCCGGTTCGTCCTTGGTGTAGCGGGGCTTCGGATAGGGCGGCACGACAAGGGACATCGCCCCAGTCTGCCGGTCAGCCGACGGGGTATACCACCCCGGTCAGCTCCTCGGAGACGGCCCACAACCGGCGCTGCATGTCGACGTCGTGGGACCGGGCGTTGGACGCCACAACCTTCGGATAGCCACGCAGTTCGGCGAAGCCGCCCGGGCCGAAGTACTGGCCGCCGAGCACGCCGGGATCGGTTGCCGCACGCAGCGTCGGCAGCGCCCCCATGGCCACACTCTGGGAGGTCAGCTCGAAAGGTCCGGTGACCACGCGGATCCACGGAGGAGTGTTGCGGGCCAACTCGGTTCTCGATGCTCCGGGATGCGCCGCCGCGGCGATGATATTGGTGCCTGTCAACCGACGCTGCAGTTCGTAGGTGAACAGCAGGTTGGCGAGCTTGGATTGTCCGTACGCCCCCATCCGGCTGTAGCGGTGTTCCCACTGCAAGTCGTCGAAGCGGATTCGACCTATCCGATGGCCCATGCTGGTGACCGTCACCACCCGGGAGCCGGCGACGGGCAGCAACCGATCCAGTAGCAGGCCCGTGAGCGCGAAGTGGCCGAGGTGGTTGGTACCGAACTGCAGCTCGAAGCCGTCCTTAGTGGTGGACTTCGGAGTCATCATCACGCCGGCGTTGTTGATCAGCAGGTCGATGCGGTCGTGATCCGAGCGCAGCTGCTCCGCGGCTGCGCGGACGGAGTCCAGTGACGTCAGGTCGAGCTCTTGCAGCGCGACATCGGCGTGTGGACTCTTGGCGGTGATCCGCGCGGCGGCATCCTTGCCCTTGTCCAGATTGCGCACCGCGAGAACGACGCGGGCGCCGTGCGCGGCGAGCGCCATAGCGGTCTCGTAGCCGAGGCCTGTGTTGGCTCCGGTGATGACGGCGACACGGCCCGTCTGGTCGGAAATGCCCGCGGCGGTCCACTTGGCCATGGGAAGCTCCTCACTAGAATAAAGTAAGCGGGGCGAGCGCTCCGGTTGGTGGTCGAACTATACGGAACGTACGTCCCGGTTTGTCAACCGTCAGGTGGTGCGACATGGCGCAACCCGCCCGGCCGCTACGGGCCGACGCGGCGCGAAACCGTGCCCGCGTGCTGGAAGTCGCCTACCAAACCTTCGCCGCAGAAGGGTTGTCGGTGCCGATCGACGAGATCGCCCGGCGGGCCGGAGTCGGCGCAGGCACTGTCTACCGGCACTTCCCGGCTAAAGAAGATCTGTTCCGTGCGGTGATGATCGACCGACTGCGGCGCGTCGTCGACAAGGGACACGCGCTGCTGCAGTTGGGTGAGCCGGGCGAGGCGCTGTTCACGTTTCTGCGGTCGATGGTGTTGGAGTGGGGCGCAACCGACCGCGGCCTCGTAGAGGCCCTCGCGGGGAGCGGCATCGAGTTCGCAGATGCCGAGGAGGCCTTTCTGGACATCCTGGATGAGCTGCTGGCCGCCGCGCAGAAGAGGGGCACCGCGCGGCCGGATGTAGGCGTGCCGGAAGTCAAGGCTTTGCTGGTGGGATGCCTGGCGATGCAAACCTATAACGGCGAGTTGGCCGAGCGGGTGACCGACGTCGTCGTCGATGGTTTGCGCGCGGCGCCGTAGTGTGTTCTGGCATCGGCGCTGGGCTGGGCCTGATGCCCGGCTCCTCCTCCTCCCGCCGCTGCGCGGCGCGCATCGTCGCCGGGCATTCTTGCACTCGGCATAGGCGAGTGCTAAGAATGACCTTGGCACTCGCGACCGGTGAGTGCTAGGTCGGGACGGTGAGGCCCAGCTGAGTTGCGGTCGTCCGTCGCGGGCACTGCACCCGGCCAGCGTAAGTAATTGGGATGACCCGCAAGTGGTCACCCCCTGTCATCCGCAATCCGGAGGAATCACTTCGCAATGGCCAAGATAATTGCGTACGACGAAGAGGCCCGTCGCGGCCTCGAGCGGGGCTTGAACAGCCTCGCCGACGTGGTACGGGTGACGTTGGGTCCCAAGGGCCGCAACGTCGTCCTGGAAAAGAAGTGGGGCGCCCCCACGATCACCAACGATGGCGTGTCCATCGCCAAGGAGATCGAGCTGGAGGACCCTTACGAGAAGATCGGCGCTGAGCTGGTCAAGGAAGTCGCCAAGAAGACCGACGACGTCGCCGGAGACGGCACCACGACGGCCACGGTGCTGGCCCAGGCGCTGGTCAAAGAGGGCCTGCGCAACGTCGCCGCCGGCGCCAACCCGCTGGGTCTGAAGCGCGGCATCGAGAAGGCCGTCGAGAAGGTCACCGAGACGCTGCTCAAGACGGCCAAAGAGGTCGAGACCAAGGAGCAGATCGCTGCGACCGCGGCCATCTCGGCGGGTGACCAGTCCATCGGCGACCTGATCGCGGAGGCGATGGACAAGGTCGGCAACGAGGGCGTCATCACCGTCGAGGAGTCGAATACCTTCGGCCTGCAGCTCGAGCTCACCGAGGGTATGCGGTTCGACAAGGGCTACATCTCGGGCTACTTCGTCACCGACCCCGAGCGCCAGGAAGCGGTCCTCGAGGAGCCCTACATCCTGCTGGTCAGCTCCAAGGTGTCGGCCATCAAGGATCTGCTGCCGCTGCTGGAGAAGGTCATCCAGGCCGGCAAGCCACTGCTGATCATCGCCGAGGACGTCGAGGGCGAGGCGCTGTCCACCCTGGTCGTCAACAAGATCCGCGGCACCTTCAAGTCGGTGGCGGTCAAGGCACCTGGCTTCGGCGACCGCCGCAAGGCGATGCTGCAGGACATGGCGATCCTCACCGGCGGTCAGGTGATCAGCGAGGAGGTCGGGCTGACGCTGGAGAACGCCGACCTGAGCCTGCTGGGTAAGGCCCGCAAGGTCGTCGTCACCAAGGACGAGACCACCATCGTCGAGGGCGCCGGTGACACCGACGCCATCGCCGGGCGGGTAGCCCAGATCCGCCAGGAGATCGAGAACAGCGACTCCGACTACGACCGCGAGAAGCTGCAGGAGCGGCTGGCCAAGCTGGCCGGCGGTGTTGCGGTGATCAAGGCCGGTGCCGCCACCGAGGTGGAGCTCAAGGAGCGCAAGCACCGGATCGAGGACGCGGTCCGCAACGCCAAGGCCGCCGTCGAGGAGGGCATTGTCGCCGGCGGTGGCGTCACGCTGCTGCAAGCGGCCCCAACGCTGGACGAGCTGAAGCTCGACGGCGACGAGGCCACCGGTGCCAACATCGTCAAGGTGGCGCTGGAGGCTCCGCTGAAGCAGATCGCGTTCAACTCCGGGCTGGAGCCGGGCGTGGTCGCCGAGAAGGTGCGCAACCTGCCTCCGGGTCACGGCCTGAACGCGCAGACAGGGGTGTACGAGGACCTGCTGAAGGCCGGTGTTGCCGACCCGGTCAAGGTCACCCGTTCGGCGCTGCAGAACGCGGCGTCCATCGCCGGCCTGTTCCTGACGACCGAGGCGGTCGTCGCCGACAAGCCGGAGAAGGAGAAGGCTGCCGTCCCAGGCGGCGGCGACATGGGCGGCATGGACTTCTAAGTCCGGCGACGATGCGGGCCGTGCAGCGGCCCGAGGAGGAGCTGGACAATCGACTAAAGTCCGCCTGCGGAAAAGCCCGGTCCCTCTGTGGGGCCGGGCTTTCCGTGTGAGTCGGCGTGGGCAGGGCTATGCCTCAGCGAACACCACGCAGTCGTGCAGGCAGCCTTTCGCAGCCGCCGGGGAGTCCGGGTCGGCGTTGCGGTGCAGCAGTGCACGGGTCGGCACGATCGCCAGCCGAACGGTCTCGTCATCGGAGTCCCTCAGCTCGGCTCGGCCGTCGACGATCAGCGAGTAGCCGCCCGGGTCGCGCGGCGGCCAGAGCAGTGTGACGTCGCTACGGTTAGCGAGGTTCTCGCGGGTGCGCCCTCCGATCAGCCCGACGTCCATCACGCTGTCGCGCAGCACCGGCTCGACCGTCACCGTATGCACGCGGGAGTCGTCGTCGACGGTGATGAGGTAGGCAAACGCGTAATCGCACAGGGCAGCGGCCAGGCGTTTGAGATCGACTTTCTTGGCGCCCATGTTGCTATCCTATTCGCCGCGGGGCTGTGGATAACTGCATATGACTCTGGGGGTCCGCGGCGAGGATGTTGGCCATTGACTGGCCGTTGTTATGCCGCGGGCTACACATGTTTCCACCGTTTCAACCAGCCCGCCGCGCGGGTCGATGAGTTGTCGCCGTGGCGGGCGGGCAAGAATAAGCCAATGCCCCTATTGACTGGCATACACCATGTGAGTGTGCCGGCCAGCGATCCGCTGGCCAGCAGCGACTGGTATGTACGGGTGTTCGGTTTTGTCGTCGTGTTGATCGAAGAGGAGGAAAGCGAGGTGGTGAGCGTGCTGCTGCAACATCAGTGCGGTACCCGGCTGCTGTTGCGGCGCGACGACGCGTCCGCCGTTGCATTGCGCGGATACCCGTTGTTCGGCCTGACTGTCGCGACCCACGACGAGCTGCTGCGCTGGGTTGAACACTTCAGAGCGTTCGATGTCGAACACAGCGCTGTGCACCCGGCGCATCTGGGCTGGGCGGTGACTGTTACCGGCCCGAACCTGGTCCGTATCCAACTCCATACCAATGAGGGAGTCAGCGGCGAAGCCGAGTAGGTACGTGGCAATGCGCGAACAGTCGCGCAGCAGTCAGGCAGATATCGCGCTGGATTTGGTTTCCCCGTCTCGAATACTAGAGAAACGAAACCTCGAATCCTGTCGCGTGGGAGGGCTAAACCCTGGTTAACCCTGGTTAACCCTGGTTAGTTATATGCTGACGCCGGGATCACCGGCTTGGCGTGCTTAGCTGGCGCCATGCGTATTCCCACCGTCCTGCGGCGTGATCGTCCGACAGCGGTGCGCTTCGGAATTGCCGTGACGGCCGGCGTAGTCGCCGCCGCCGTGGTCGGAACCACAGCGGGATGGCAGTATGCCCCGGCAGCAGGATGGATCGCGACCGTAGCTGTCTATCTGATCTGGGCCTGGGCGAGTATGGCCACAATGAGCGCCGCTGCGATCGAACTCCTTGTGCAGCAGAGGCATCCGACGCGGGGGCCGGCCGATACGATCGTGGTGCTGGCCAGCATCGCAAGCCTCGGCGGCGTCGCCTACCTGCTCATGGCTGGCAATGTCAAAGGGCCTGACACCACTATTGCCGCCGTCGTTGGGGTTTTGAGCGTGATCGCCTCCTGGTTGGTGGTGCACACTGTCTACACCCTGCGCTATGCAGTGCACTACTACACCGAACCTGTGGGTGGGATCGACTTCAATCAAGACGACAAGCCCACCTTTGCCGACTTCGCCTACCTGGCGTTCACAATCGGCGTGACCTATGGGGTGACTGACACTGCTTTGCAGAGTCGCCCGATTCGGGTCACGGCGTTGCAGCAAGCGTTGGTGTCGTATCTGTTCGGTATGGTGATTCTGGCGATCACCGTCCAGGTGATCGCCAGCATGAGCGGTCTGCAGGTTTGATCGGCTGGCGGATCAGCCAGGATCACCGCAACGACGATCGACGCCGGATCGACGCTGCGGCGACCGCCTTTTCGACCGCCGACGAGCGGAAACTTAATGACTGGCGGGCCGAGACAAATCTGTGGGTGGTTGCCGTACATGAAGATAGCCAGGCATTGCTCGCCCACCTTGATCGCTTGGCCTGCGAAAGCTGACTGAAGTCACCAGCTAAGGCTGCTGGGATGTCTCGGATTAGAGATTTGGGGCTGATCAAATCTTGTCCCTAAGGTTTTGGGCGTCCGGTTGGGCGGGCGGCCTTCGATGATCCGAAGTACTTGGTCGGGACGGTGGCCGGGCCAGAAGGCATGCATTGCCCATGTGGCTTGAGCAGCCTGGAATGTGTCGAGTTCGTGCGCCGGGCCATGACGGCGACATCAAATCTGTCGATGCCGCCTCGGATTTCGGCGACGGTCTCGAAGATACGCCGGGTGCCGTCCGAGTCGGCATGGAGTCTTATAGTAGTGCGGGTGATCAGGTGCAGCAGTTGGGGTCGAGCACGGAGCACAGGGCGAATAGGGCGTCGCGTTGTGGTCGGTGGTAGACGTTCATACCGCGCCGTTCCGATTCGATGATTCCGGCACGTCGCAGCTGGGTCAGGTGATGGCTCACGGTTGATTCGGTCACCCCCACGGTGTTGGCGAGATCGCGGCTGCATTCTTCGCCGGCGGTGGAACTGAACAGCAGGGACACAAGCTGCACCCGTACCGGGTCAGCTAATGCCTTGAGTCGCAACGCGATTTCCAACGCCGACGCATCGTCGAGTGGCCCAGCGACGATCGGTGTGCAACATACCGGGGCGGTGATGTCGACGAGCGGATGCGCCTTCGGCATACCAACCATCCTGCCATAGGATGTTGACATATATCAAAGAAGTGGCATGATCGCGGTCACCGGGACTTCGATATATGTTGCATGGGTGTGGAGGTCAGCATCATGTCTCGGGTGCAAGTTGCCCTCAATGTCGACGACCTCGCCGAGGCGGTCGCGTTCTACTCCAAGCTCTTTGGCGCGGAGCCAGCCAAGCTGAAAGAGGGCTACGCTAACTTCGCGATCGCGCAGCCCCCGTTGAAGCTGGTGCTGCTGGAAAACCCCGGCAAGGGCGGCACGATCGACCACCTCGGCGTGGAGGTCGAATCCAGCGATGCGGTGCACTCCGAGATCGCCCGACTGACCAGCCAGGGTCTGTTCACCGAGGAGCAGATCGGCACCACATGCTGTTTCGCTACCCAGGACAAGGTGTGGGTCACCGGCCCCGCTGATGAGAGGTGGGAAATCTATACGGTCCTGGCCGACTCGGAAACCTTCGGCAACAGCCCCGACCTGCTCGTCGCCGACCCGACAGGCGGGTGCTCTTGCGCAGCCGACGACAGCGCTGGCGAGGCAGTGCCCGACAAGGCCGCGATGACCGCGTCCTGCTGCTGACGGCGGCACCTTTATCTCGCAGGTGATATTCATGCAGGTGCTGGCTTACATCGCGGCGGCGCTCATTGGCGCGTGGGGAATCGCCCACGCCGCACCAACCAAACGGCTTGTGGCTGGGTTTGCGCCGATCACGGTGGATAACCGCCGTGTGCTCACCCAGGAGTGGCTGGCCGAATCGTTCACCATGTGGGGCATGGCGACCCTGGTGGTGGCGGTCACCGCCACTGCGGCTGATGCGCCGGTCACCCCTGTTGTCTACAGGTCGGTTGCCGGGTTGCTGGTAGCGCTTGCGGTGCTCACCGCGCTCACAGGGGCTCGCACCCCGATCGTGTGGTTCAAGGTCTGCCCCGTGCTACTGGCCACGTCCGCGGCTCTCCTGCTGCTGGCCAGCATTCTGTGAGACCGCGTGGACCCCGTCATGGCTGCAAGCTCCCTCCCGCGTCCGATCCAGGCGAGCATCATGTAGCAATCAAGGCTGTGGGGCGCGCCGGATCGAGAGTGCGTGACAGGAAGCTGAGCTGGTCGCGGAGCATCCGTTGTTGGCAGGGGCCGTCGTAGACGTCGAAGTGGTCGACGGGGTATTCGCGTAGCTGTGCCAGAGCTCCGATCTCCTTGGCGGTCTGGCGCGCCGCCGCGGGCGGCGCGACCCGGTCGTTTGTGCCGACCTGCACCAGGGCCGGACACCGCAGACGCCGCGCGAATGCAGTGGCCCGGTTCAAGCCGACCTCCAGCGCCGTGCGCGCGCAGACTTCGTTGCGCCACGTCGGGCCCGCTATCGAGGTGTAAGCTTCCTCGGCGCCGGAGGTGCTGATGATCGCGACCGTCCCCGGCTGCGCGACCACAGGTATGTGGTGCGGTTCGCGTTTGGCGATCCCACGAGCGAAGTCGCGCAACCCGTGTCCGGCGGTGCGCACCAGCTGGCCGGGTCCGGCGTAGCGGGCGATTTGCATCGCGGCGGCCAGCCCGTCTGTCGCCGGCGTCATAGACACGACCGCCGTGACCCGCCGGTCCTGTGCGGCGACCGCGATGACGTGACCGCCGGAATACGACGTCCCCCACAACACGATCCGATCAGGATCCACACCGGGCAAATGACGGGCGGCGGCGATCGCCGCGTGGTAGTCCTGGCGCTGACGCTTAAACGACACATCTTGGCGTGGCGTGCCTTCCGAGTCGCCGAAGCCGCGGTAGTCGAACACCAACGCGTCGATTCCGGCGTCGGCGAACGCCTCGGCGTAGGGCAGGAGGCCGGTGTCTCGGGTGCCGCCGAAGCCGTGCGCCATGACCACGCACGGCCGGCCGCCCGCGCCGGCGAGCACGTCGGTGCTCGCCGACAGGTGCCAGGCGGCGCAGGCGACACCATGGCTCGGGAAGGTGAGGTCTTTCTTCATCTCGGTTTCCCCTGTCTTACGCGGCGACGGCGGCCAGCCGGCTGGACGTGAACTTCAGCGCCGAATCCTCGACCGGCCCGCGACGTAGCCGCTCGACGTCCTTCTCGTAGGCCATCTGGACCGTCCACGGCCCGCTGGTGCCGGCTCGTGGGAACTTCGCAATCGCCCGCTGGACGTACCCCGAGCTCATGTCGATCACCGGGACCCGGTCCATGTGCGGATCGTCGAGAACCGGTTCGACCGTGCCGTAGCCGTGGGTGTCCATGTAGTCGAGCAGGTGGCAGAAGTACTCGCAGACCAGGTCCACTTTGAGCGTCCAGGAGATGTTGGTGTAGCCAAGCGCGAACGCGAGGTTGGGCACGCCGGAAAGCATCATCGCCTTATAGACCGTCGTGTCGGGCAGGTTCACGTGCTGCCCGTCCACGCTGAGCGCGATCTTGCCGAATGGCGACATGTTGAGTCCGGTTGCGGTGACGATGATGTCGGCAGCCAGCTCTTGACCCGATTCCAGCAGGATCCCATTATTCGCGAACCGCTTGATCCGGTCGGTGACCACCGAGGCCTGCCCGGCCGAGATCGACTTGAACAAGTCCCCATTGGGAACCATGCACAGCCGTTGGTCCCACGGGTTGTAACGCGGGGTGAAGTGGGTGTCGACGTCGAAGTTCTTGGGCAGCTGCCGGCGCACATTGGCGATCAACAGCTTGCGCATGAGCTTCGGGGCGCGCTTGCAGGCCTTATAGATCCCGCGGTTGAGCATGATGTTCTTGCGTCGGGTGATCCGATGGGCGCGGGTGGGGCCGATCACTTTGTTCAGGGTGTTGGCGATCGCATCCTCGGCCGGGATCGAGAAAACATAGCTCGGCGAGCGCTGCAGCATCGCGACGTGGGCTGCTTTGTCGGCCATCGAGGGGATCAGCGTGACGGCGGTTGCGCCGCTGCCGATGACGACTACGCGCTTGCCCGTGTAGTCGAGGTCCTCCGGCCAGTGCTGCGGGTGGATTATCTGGCCCGCGAAGTCGCCCACGCCCTCGAATTCCGGGGTGAAGCCCGCCTCGTAGTCGTAGTACCCGGTGCCCAGGAACAAAAACCGCGCGGTGAACTGCACGCTCTCGTCGCTGCGGGCATGTTGCGCGGTGACGGTCCAGCGTCCGTCCGAGGAGGAGAACTGCGCGCCCAGCACCCGGTACCCGAAACGGATGTGCTCGTCGAGATGGTTCTCGGTGACGGCCTGCTGCAGGTAGTCCATGATGATGTGCCCATCGGCGATCGACTTGCGGTGCGTCCACGGCTTGAATCCGTAGCCGAAGCTCGGCATATCTGAGTCCGAGCGGATGCCCGGGTACTGAAACAGGCTCCACGTGCCGCCGATTGAGTCCCGGCCCTCCAGGACCGCGAACGTGGTGCCGGGTCGGTAGGTCTTGAGGTGATAGGCAGCGCCGATACCGGAAATGCCGGCGCCCACGATCAGCACGTCGAAGTGCACGGTCGCCGTCTGGCCATCAGTCGTGATGCTCGTCGTGGTGGTCATGTCGTTCTCCTTAAGCGGCGTTGCGGAGGCTGTGTTGGGGTTCACGGTAGGACCGCCACGCCACTCGACGACATGTCTAATAGCACATCATTTGCACCAGAACATGTGCGATGGCACACTCGCATCAATGACCGGTGAACCGGCGTCACCCGACCTCGTCGACCTCATCGGCGATGTCGCCGAACTGATGCTGCGCGAGCTCGATCAGCTGGTCGCCGAGATGGACGCCGCCGTGCTGGCGGTGGCCCCGGCCATGGGGGCCGACGCGGCGATCACCGCGGAGATGTCGGCGAGCAACCGCGCCAACGCCGCGCGCCTGCTCACCACGCTGGCTCGGCGTGACGGCAGGGCGGCGGCGCGGATCGACGTGCCGCCCGAGGCGCTCGACATCGTGCGGACGATTGTGCGGCGCGGCATCGACCTCGAAGTGATCTACCAGGCCTACCGCAGGGGCCAAAACGTCGCGTGGCAGCGCTTTTTGGCACACGTGGGTCGGACCGTCCCGCCGGGCCCCCAGCTCGTGCAGTTGTTGGAGGTCACCTCGCAGCTGATGTTCGACTACGTCGACCATGTGGTCGGCCGCGTCATTGCCGACGCCCAGCGTGAACGCGAGGAGGTGCTTGGCGGCGCGCTGGCCCGGCGCACCGAGATTGTGCACCTGATCCTCGACGGGGCCCCAATCGACCATCGCCGGGCCAGCGAACGCCTCGGATACCAACTGGCCCGGCGCCAGACCGCATTGGTGCTGTGGGCCGAACCCGCGGGCGGGGTGCAGGGCGCGCTGGAATCCGCCGCGACTATCTTGGCCCGGGCCGCCGGCGCGCGCACGCCGCTCACGCTTCCCGCGGGCACGTCGACGCTGTGGGCATGGTTTGGCACCGACGCCGAACCCGCGCTCGACGCGCTGCGCGGCGCAATCGCCAACACCCAATCCAACATTCGGGTCGCCGTCGGCCCCACCCGAGCGGGCATCGTCGGCTTCCGCCGATCACACGACGCCGCGCTGGCCATTCAGCGCCTACTCAGCGGGCAATGCGGCGGCGACCGCGTCGCGCTGTACCGCGAGCTCGAAGTCACCACGTTGGCCGCTCAAAACCCAGACCGGGCAGCCGAATTCGTCGCCGTCACACTGGGCCCGCTCGCCGCGGACACACCCAGCGCAGCTCGTCTTCGCGAGACGCTGCGGGTGTTCCTTGAGGAAGCGGAAAACGCACCTCGCGCCGCCGGCCGCCTGCACACCCATCGCAACACCATCCTGCAACGAGTCACTCGCGCAACCGAACTGCTCGGTTACCGCCCCGGCGAGCGTCGACTAGCGGTCGAGCTCGCCCTCGAACTCGCGCACCAAATCGGGCCTCGAGTTCTGACCCGTAACTGACGAACAACCACGTGCAATCGGCTGCCGCCGCTTCCTTGGAGCGGGTGTTAACGCGAAGTTCGGATGTTGCGTTATCTCGTCTTTAATGCCGTGCGGCCGGTGGTCAGGTAGCAATCTTGACGCCTGGCGGGTTCCAGTTCCCGTCGAGGATCTTGGTGTCGGGCCAGTACAGGCGCAGCATCAGGTTTAATTCGCCCGTATCGGGTGCGGGCAGCCAGTTGGATTCTTTTTCCGGCCCGGGGTTTTGGCGTTGGATGTAGACGTCGACAGAGCCGTCGGCGTTCTTATGCAAGGTCTCCCCGCGTACCGCGTAGCGGTTGAGCGGGTTGGCGATGAAGAAGCCCTTGTCGTTGTACATGGTCAGCGACCAGAACGCATGTACGGGCGGCAGCTCGTCAGCGCCGAAGTGCAGCGCATAGTTTCGGTCGGATTTCAACATCGCGCCGTTGTCGTCGACTCGGGTGTTCGGGTAGATCGCGTCCTCGGGCAGGTTTGCACCCAGGCCGCCGTGGGCAACCAGGGCGCGGCGGTCGTAGCCGGTGCCGTAACTTCCCATTCCGGTGCGGGCAATGTCCCAGCCGTTGACCGGCTTGCCGCCGAGGTCGACCTCAATTGTCGACAACGCCTTGGGCCAGGCAGTCTCCCAGATTTTCCGGTCGGAGTCCGCCAGGTGGGCGAGATCGAGTTTCTTGTCGGGAGCCCACCCGGCCTCGGCCAGCTCGGCGAGCAGCTCTTTGTCCTCGGGACGCGGCTGGTTGTGCGACAGGCTCGAGTGGTACAGATCCCAGTACCGCTGCGGGGGGAGGTTGTGGATGTAGGTGGCGACTTCCTGGCCCTGGGGCCAGTCCGGATGCAGGTCGGTGTTTTCCGGTGGCGTATAGGCGCTGCCGTACGCGCTGAGCGGCGTGGCCGTCAGTTGCTGCTGGATCGCGGCCACAGCTGGCAGATCATCGGGGCCGTTGAGCTGGATGCGACCGATGATCCAGCCACCGTCGGTCGGCATCTTGTACTCGCGCACACCGGCCGCCAGCGTGCCCTGCCAGTTCGGCCCCGCGATAGCGAATTGGTAACCAGGTAGCACACCGAGAGTGCGGGTGCCCGGCGACGCCTGCACGTTGGTCCACATGTCCAAGATCGGGAACAGGTGGTAGCGGTCGCCCATGTCGGGCACGCTGATGATCAGCGGTTCCCTGGACACGTCGTAGAACATCGACGAGTACAAGGTGTCGACGTTCGGCCGCACACGCCGGTAAAAGCCGCGTCGGGAACGAAGGCCAGGTTGGCGAACAGGTTCATCGGCGCGGCCCCGCGTCCGTCCGGGCGCGGCAGGTTCGTCGACTGCCGGCGTGTGACCTCCACCGAAACCAGCGGATAGGTGTAGACATACGCCTTCACCGCAGCATCTTCACTGACACGTGAATCTGACGATGAACTCTTCGAGCAGGCTGTCATTGCCCTCCTAAGGGGGCTGGAACGAACAGCCCGAATTTTTGCCGTGGTGTAGCCACCGCACCACAAGGCTAGATCGGCCCGGCCTCCGCAGCGCTACATTCGGCGCTCGCGTTCCCGCACGGAGCACTCATGCCCACAGCCGCCCCGGTCACCCACTATTCACCCTCGAATATCCGCTCGTGTCGCATATCGCGTGTGAGATAGGCTGCTTGACGGACGAAACCTGCGCGCGCACAGAGCAATTGCTGCAACTCGACATCGAAGGTGTCGATCTCGCGGAACGCCGCCCTAATTGACCGAGACTTGCGATCCCCAGACCGCATCGCGATGCTCGAAGCCATCGGCTGGGTCGTCGTCCGGGTCAGCGCCGAGCTGCTGTCCCGATCCTATGTGATTGTCGAGCGAGTCCGCCGTACGCTCCGAGCGGCTGGCTGCTCGATCTCAGTCGCCGAGTGTGCAGGTTATTTACGCGATTTCGCCGGCGATTTGTCGACTATTACCTACACAGTCGGCACCGGCTGGCGGCCGCGGACCAGCTTGCCGGGACGGGCGTCGGTGGGCACGCCGTTCTCGGCGATGACCTGGCCGGAGACGATGGTCGCCACATATCCGTCGGCGGTCTGGTCAAGCCGACGCCCGCCGGCGGGCAGGTCGTAGGCGATCACCGGCTTGTGCAGCCGCAGCCCAGCGTGGTCGATGACGTTGAGGTCGGCCTTGTAGCCAACCGCGATGCGGCCGCGATCGCTCAGGCCCGCCACCCGGGCCGGCACCGAGGTGAGCTCGCGGACGGCTTCCGGCACCGAAAACCGCCCCGACGCCCGATCACGCGCCCAATGCGCGAGCAGGTAGGTCGGGAAGCTGGCGTCGCAGATCATCCCGTAGTGCGCGCCGCCGTCGCCGAGACCGAGCACGACGTCGTCGCGGTGAAGCAACTCGCCGATGGTGTCCAGCGAGTAGTTCTCGAAATTGCTCGTGGTGACCAGCAACATGGCGTGCCCGTCATCGTCGAGCAACCGGTCATAGGCCTCCTCGATGGGTCGCACCCCGCGAGCGCGGGCACGGGCCGCGATGCTGGTGGAGCGGTCGGGCTCGTAGTTGGGCTGGTCGCCCAGCGGGAAGATCCAGTCCCAGGCCTGCGCCAGATACAGCAGTGGATGGCCTTGGCCCGGCTTGTCGGCGAGGATGCGGGCGCGCACCCGGGGCTGTCGCATTTTCGAGACGCGCTCGGCCAGCGGCAGCTGCGCGATCTCGCGGTAGCTGGGGTAGAGCACGAACGGGTTGGCGCTGAGCTCCAGCCCGATCACCAGCCCGATCGGACGCGGCAACAACTGCGCGGTGATGTCGCCGCCCGCGGCGTTGGCCTTCTCGATCATGGTGATGGCGTCCGGCCACATCGGGTCACCGGCGTTGCCGATCGCCAGGGTGAAGGTGACCGGCAGGCCGACGTCCTCAGCGACGTCGAACACCTGCTGCAGCACCGGCTGGTAGCCGCCGGCGGGAACGTCGGGCACGAACTGGATCAGCCCGCCGCCGCCGTCGACGACGCCCTTGGCGATCTCTAGGATCTCCTCCCGCGCGGCGTCGTAACTGGGGATTGGCAAACCGCTTTGGGTCTTGTGGATCATCAGCCGCGACGACGCGAAACCCAGCGCCCCGGTCTCCATGGCCTCCGTGGCCAGTGCCCGCATCTTGGCGAGGTCGTCGGCGGTGGCCGGCTCGCGGTCGGCGCCGCGCTGACCCATCACGTAGACCCGCAGCGGCGAGTGCGGCAGGTAGGCGGCCACGTCGATGTCGCGTTTGCCTGCGTCCAGCGCATCCATATATTCGGGGAAGGTCTCCCAGGTCCACGGCAGGCCGTCGGTCATCACCACGCCGGGAATGTCTTCGACACCGGCCATCACGTCGACCAGCACGTCGTGGTCCTCTTTGCGGCAGGGCGCGAAACCGACCCCGCAGTTGCCCATCACCGCGGTCGTCACCCCATGCGCCGACGACGGGTTCAGGCGATCGGACCAGATGGACTGACCGTCGTAGTGGGTGTGTAAGTCGATGAAGCCCGGCGTGACCAGCAGCCCGGTCGCGTCGATCTCCCGGGCCGCGTCGCCGTCGACCGAACCCACGGCGGCGATGACGCCATCGCGGACCGCGACGTCGCCGACGTACGGCTCACCTCCCAACCCGTCGACAATGCCGCCATTGCGGATCACCAGGTCGTAGGTCATCTAAATAATCTACGACTGGGTCGGTGGCCTATGCCAGGATCAATAATTCGACCACTTCGGCATCAATGTCGAAGCGGTCTTTCACCGACCGCCAAACGGCCCGTAATGTCGCCGGCATGACCAGCACCGACGTTACCGCCGCCCAGGAGTTGCTCCGGGACGCGTTCACCCGGTTGATCGAGCACGTCGATGAGCTCACCGACGGACTGACCGACGAGCTGTCCAGCTACCGGCCGACGCCGGACGCCAACAGCGTCGCGTGGCTGATCTGGCACAGCGCCCGAGGGCAGGACGCGCAGGTCGCCGACATCGCCGGTGTCGAGCAGGTGTGGACCCGCGACGGCTGGGTGGACCGGTTCGGGCTGGACCTGCCGCGGGACGACACCGGCTACGGGCACAGTGCGGAAGATGTGGCGAAGGTGCACGCACCGGCCGACCTGCTGTCCGGCTATTACCACGCCGTACACAAGCTGACACTGGAGTACATCGCCAGCGTGACCGGCGAGGAGTTGTCCCGCATCGTCGACCGGCGCTGGGATCCGCCGGTGACCGCCAGTGTGCGGCTGGTCAGCATCATCGACGACTGCGCCCAGCACCTCGGCCAGGCCGCCTACCTGCGGGGGATCGCGCCGTAGCCCGGCGACGATGCGGGCTGGAGCGGCCCGAGGAGGAGGCGGGCAATTGGACCGAGCCCGGCGACGATGCGGGGCCGGCCACCGCGCCGATGGGCGGCTGGAAGGCGTCGGGCATCGGGCGCGGTTCGGCGGCGAGGAGG
Source organism: Mycobacterium sp. (assembly GCA_035625875.1). Classification (GTDB taxonomy): domain Bacteria; phylum Actinomycetota; class Actinomycetes; order Mycobacteriales; family Mycobacteriaceae; genus Mycobacterium. The sequence continues at coordinate 47,628 of DASPOT010000006.1, forward strand.
GGCTGCACAAGTACTGTCGCGCCGAGACCGTCGTCGAGCCCCGCACGAGTGCCGGCGCGCTTTCAGCACTACGACAATTCGCTGAAAGCGCTGGCCCGGATGAACCGGCTGATGACCCGGATGGCGCTGGCGCGTCCGCGTCGCGCGGCCAACTAACAACCGCTCTCGGTAGGTTCCCTACGGGCGCGCCCTCCCGATACGGTCGTCCCAGAGGAGGACGGCGTGCGATTCGCGGCGACGGTGGTGTTGTGGCTGGCCACCACGGTGGCGTTGGCGGCGGCGATCCCGGCCGCGTGGGCGCAGAAGAACGTGATCGACGTCGACGGCTACGCGGCGCTGGCCCAGAAAGCGGCCGGCGATCCGGCGCTGCAGTCGGCCATGGCATCCGAACTCGCCACTCACGCAATGGCTCTCATCGCCGAGCGCGGTTACACCGTGGACAGCTCGCTGGTGCACGGTGTGGCCAGCGCATACACCGCCAGCCCGTCGTTTCCACCGCAGTTCGCGCAGGCAAACCGGGCGGCGCACCGGTGGATGTTCACCGGCGCCGACCAGAACGCCGCGCCATGGGTGGTTGACCTGGCCCCCATGCTGGGCGACAACTCGTTTCAGCAGATGCTGAACAACTTCCATGTGCGGGTACCCGCGACAGTGCCGGTTCCGCTGACGGTTGACGTACCAAAGACGTTGCGGCCCGGGAAATTACGGCCGCTCGCCATCTGGGGAGCGTGGGCTAGTATCGGCGCAGCGGTGTTGACCGGAATCGGCGCGCTGCTGACGCTGGCCGCCGCGCGCGGCCGTGGGAAGGCGCTCACCAGCCTCGGCGTCTCGGCGCTGCTGGTCGGCGCGGGTGGCTGGGCGGCTATCGAGGTCGCCCGCCGCTATGTCAACGATGCGCTCAACCACACCACCGGCGATATCCGCCAGATCGCCGACGCGATGGTCGGCCATGGCGAAGGCAGCATGCACCAGTGGCTCAACCTCACGTTGGCCGCCGGCGGCGTGCTGGTGGTGTTCGGCGCGTTCGTGGCGATGCTGGGCAGCCTGCGGGAGGCGTGAATTCCAGCAGCTATGCCGCGTCGGGCGGCAACATCTGAAAGCCGGTCAGGATGGTTTTCGCATCCCGTGCATAGGTGGGGTTGTTCGGGATCGGTGCTCTGGATCGTGACGGTTGCGATGTAGGTCTTGTCACCGACGGCGCCCGCCACGTCCAGTAGGGTGGCTTTACGTGCCGGTATCTGTCCCATGGCGGGGCGGTGTAGGTCACGGACTCAGTGCGATAGCCGCACAGCGTTGTCGGAGCCGTGGTCAAGTCGGTAGCTCCGAGCATGGTGGTCAATCCCGTCTCTCTTGGTCAAGCGCCTTTTGCTGGTCAACCGCGGTGCCAGGCGCAGATTCCAACCAACGATGGCGGTGGACGCGAAGCTGTTCGAAATGAGATCCTTGTTCGCCAGGGCGTACCGGACGAGCTTGGAATCCAGCATCGTAAACCGCTGCCACCCCGGCGGCTGCGGGATCGGCAGCTTAGGCTCGCCGGGTTCCTGCCGATCGATCGACGTCAAGGGTGGCGAAACATGTTCGCAGTTAAGAGTTTTCGATTCGGCAGCACGCCTGCGGGCGCCGAGACCCGGCACCGCTGAGCCAGTCACCACCGCGGTGCAGCCGGTCAGCGCCATCGCCGCCAGGTTGCCGACGCCTGCAGCACCACGCGCATCACCCGCATAGCCACCACCTGCTATTCGCTGCCGGGAGTCTCCCGCACCCAGACGGCGCGCCCCGTGCGGTAGCGTCTAAGATACTTAGCGCAACGAAGTTCCTTGACGTCGGATGGGATGGACAACCGTACAGGGGCGAGCGTTTTCGATATTGGGCTCTGCGCCATGGACGCTCTCGGCTGAACCGCCGGCAGAGGCGCATCCGTGGCTGAAGCATTCGAGCAGGCGATCGGTTAGCGGAAGGCGATTCGGTGAGGGTCATTCCAGTTGGCAGCATTGTCAGACGAGCGTGGATGCTGCTGATCATCTTGGGGGTCGTCGCCGTCGCAGGGTTCTGTGTGTATCGGCTCCACGGAATCTTCGGCGTTCACGACCACTCGTCGGCCACCAGCGCGATTTCAGACGACATCAAGCCGTTCAACCCCAAGCACGTGACCTATGAGGTCTTCGGTCCCGCCGGGACGGTGGCAAACATCAACTACTTGGACATCCATGCTCAGCCGCAGCGAGTTGATAACGCGCCCCTGCCATGGACGTTATCGGTCACCACGACCTTGCCCTCTGTCAGCGTCAACATTGTGGCGCAGGGCGACACCGACGAGATCGGCTGCCGCATTATCGTGAACGGCGTCGTCAAGGCCGAGCGGTCCGTCAACGGAACCCACGCCCAAACCTTCTGCCTGGTGAAATCAGCATGAGCAACAGACACGCGGCCACACAGCCTTTGATCCCGCCTTTTCTACCGCACGCGATCCGCCGGCTTTCGGTGCCGATCATCCTGCTCTGGCTGGCACTTGTTGCCATCACGAATACCGCCGTACCGCAATTGGAAGCGGTTGGAAAAGCACATACGGTGTCGATGAGCCCGAACGACGCGGAGTCGATGCAGGCGATGAAGCGTGTCGGTCGGGTCTTCCATGAATTCAACTCCGACAGTGCGGCCATGATCGTCCTGGAAGGCGATAAACCCCTCGGCGACGACGCCCACCGGTTTTACGACAATATGATCCACAGGCTCGAACAGGACAAGAAGCATGTCGAGCACATCCAGGACTTCTGGGGGGATCCGCTTACTGCGGCGGGATCACAAAGCACTGATGGTAAGGCGGCGTATGTCCAGGTGTATCTTGCCGGTAATCAGGGCGAGAGCTTGGCCAACGAGTCCATCGCAGCCGTCCGGAAGATCGTGGACACCACGCCGGCGCCCCCGGGGGTCAAGGCCTATGTCACCGGCGGGGCGGCGCTCGTTGCCGACCAGTCCCACTCCGGCGACAAAGGTGTCAAGAAGGTCACCTCGATAACGATCCTGGTGATCGCGGTGATGTTGCTTTTCGTCTACCGTTCTGTCGTCACCGTCATCATCGTGCTCCTCACGGTCTTTGTTGAATTGGCCGCCGCCCGAGGAGTCGTCGCATTTCTGGGAAACTATAACATAATAGGGCTTTCGACCTTCGCGGTTAATCTGATCGTGTTACTGGCCATCGCCGCCGGAACAGACTACGCGATATTTATCATGGGCCGCTATCAAGAGGCGCGCGGGAAAGGCGAGGATCGGGAACAAGCCTTTTATACGATGTTTCACGGAACCGCCCATGTCGTCTTGGGGTCGGGCCTGACCATTGCCGGTGCGATGTACTGTCTCAGCTTCACTCGGCTGCCCTATTTTCAAACCTTGGGCGTACCGTGCGCGGTGGGCATGCTTGTCGCGGTTTTCGCCGCGCTGACCCTTGGTCCGGCTGTCCTTACCGTTGGCAGCTTTTTCGGTTTGCTCGACCCTAAGCGAAAGATGAGGACCCGGGGTTGGCGGCGGGTAGGCACGGCCATCGTCCGTTGGCCCGCGCCGATTCTCGCGGTGACGGTTGCGATAGCTCTTATCGGTCTGCTCGCCCTGCCGGGATATAAGACGGACTACGACAATCGCCGCTACCTGCCTGCCACTACCCCGGCCAATATTGGGTATGCGGCTGCGGACCGGCATTTTTCTCAGGCCCGGATGAATCCCGAATTGTTGTTGGTCGAGACGGACCACGACATGCGTAATCCGGCCGACATGCTCGTCATAGACAAGATCGCGAAAAGTGTCTTCCACCTCCCTGGTATCGGACGAGTGCAGGCCATAACCAGGCCGTTGGGAACTCCGATCGAGCACACGTCAATACCGTTTCAGATCAGCATGCAAAACACCACCAACGTCGAGAACTCGAAGTATATGCATGAGCGGATGAAGGACATGCTGATTCAGGCGGACGCGATGGCGGAGACCATCGCGACGATGCAGCGCATGTACAGCATCATGGAAAAGCTCGTCGCCAACACCCACCACATGGTCGGGGAAACGCATGACATGCTGGCTGTCACGAATGAATTGCGCGACCATATCGCGGATTTCGATGATTTCTGGCGGCCGCTTCGCAGCTATTTCTACTGGGAAAAGCATTGCTTCGACATCCCGATCTGCTGGTCGCTGAGGTCCATATTCGACGCGCTCGACGGTCTCGACCAGATTAGCGAAAAGTTCGGCGATCTCACCAAAGATCTGGATCAGCTGGATTTGCTTATGCCGCAGATGCTGGCGCAGATCCCGCCGATGATCTCCACGATGCAGACCATGCGGATCATGATGCTGACCATGCACAGCTCAATGGCCAGCCTGTACGACCAGATGGACGCCATGAGCGAAAACTCGACCGCGATGGGGCAGGCTTTCGACGCCTCCCACAACGATGACTCCTTCTACATACCTCCGGAGGTTTTCGACAACGCCGATTTCAAGCGGGGTCTCAAAATGTTCCTGTCGCCGGACGGCAAGGCGGTTCGCATGATCATCTCCCACGAGGGTGATCCGGCCACTCCCGAAGGCATCTCCCATGTTGAGCCGATCAAGAACGCGGCGAAGGAGGCCATCAAGGGGACACCCTTGGAGGGCGCCAAGATCTACCTTGGCGGCACCGCTGCGATGTACAAGGACATGCGAGACGGCTCCAAGTACGATCTGATGATCGCAGGAATAGCCGCGGCTAGCCTGATTTTGATAATCATGCTGATCATTACGCGAAGTGTGGTCGCCGCGCTCGTTATTGTGGGTACCGTGCTTGTTTCGTTGGGTGCCTCTTTTGGGCTCTCCGTACTCGTCTGGCAGGATATTTTCGGCATCAAATTGCACTGGATGGTGCTGGCGATGTCGGTTATTCTTCTTTTGGCTGTGGGATCGGACTACAATCTGCTGCTGATTTCGCGGTTCAAAGAGGAAATCGGCGCCGGCTTGAAGACCGGAATCATCCGAGCGATGGCCGGCACGGGGGGCGTGGTGACGTCTGCCGGTCTAGTGTTCGCCGCCACCATGTCCTCCTTCATATTCAGCGATTTGCGGGTTATCGGTCAGGTCGGTACCACGATCGGCCTCGGTTTGTTGTTCGACACGTTGATCGTGCGTTCGTTCATGACGCCGTCTGTCGCCGTGCTTCTCGGACGCTGGTTCTGGTGGCCGCAACGAGTGCGGCCGCGCCCTGCCAGTGCCCTACTTCGGCCTATCGGGCCCCGTCCGCTGGTTCGTTCTCTGCTACTGCCAACGGATGGGGTGACTACCGACGATGAGTCCGCGAGGACGGATCGGCTGCCGACGAGCGCACTTCGCTAACGACTGAATCCGAGATGCGAAGCGGCGGATCAGGGCCAGTTCCACACCGACGGGTCGCTAGGGTATTGCGCGCAGTTCTCGGTTTCCTTTGCGACGACGCCCTTGTTGTTCCAGAAGATCTTCATGTGGTTGGGCCAGGCCAGCCACAAAGGATCGGCGACGGGTGCATAAAAGTTATCGGAATAGGCCCTGCGGTCCGCCGGTGACAACGAGTAAAACCAGTGCGCCTTGTCTTGGGTTGCTTGCTGAACGTTCGGGTGATTGTTGTAGTCGATCATGTACCGCTCGTAATACACCGGCGTGAGGTCTCGCGCGGCCGCCAGTATTTGTTCGGCGGTGCAGGTGGTCGCGATCATCCTCCGAGGTATCGGGAAGTCATCGGTGGAGTCGGCTGCCGCGGTCCTCGGGAACGCCAAACCGGCAATGCCGAGGGCGAGGAGAACCGCGCCGGTGCGTAGAAGGGAATTTGTGCGATGGCGCATCATAGTGGTTACCGTAACACTGCTCGTCAACACGAACACGGCTGTTATCACGGCACGATGACATGCGCCGGGTCCGGCCGCAGCTCCGGCGGGGCCTGACTGTAGTCGCCGAACGGGCCGTCGCGGCGCTCGACGGCCGCCCGTACACCGCGGGTGGCGGCGGTCTGGATGAAGTCGAGTGCGTCGGGAGTGTTGCGCATGAGTCCGTCGAGAATGCCCCCGAGGATCTGGGTCGATGCCAGGCCCATGTTCTCGTAGGCCTGGTTGACGATCAGTTTCTGGGCCCGCAACTGGGACAACGGGATTCGTGCCAGCTCGGCCGCGATCTCGGCGACGCGAGCCTCCAGTCGCCCGAACGGCACCGCCTCGTTGATCAGTTCGACCTCGGCGGCCTGCACGCCGGTCAGCGGTCGGCCGGTCAGCGAGTGCCACTTGACCTTGGCGAGGCTGAGCCGATAGAGCCACATGCCGGTCAGATAGGCGCCCCAGATCCGGCTGTACGGGGTGCCGATCACGGCATCGTCGCTGGCGATGACGATGTCGGCGCACAGCGCGTAGTCGCTGGCACCGCCGACACACCAGCCGTGCACCTGCGCGATCACCGGTTTGGACGCCCGCCAGATAGCCATGAACTTTTGTGTCGGCCCGGTCTCGCGGGAAGTGACCAGCGCGAAATCCTTGCCCGGATCCCATCGCCCGTCCGTCATCATGGCGTCGCCCCAGTGCTGGAAGCCACCACCGAAGTCATAACCGCCGGAGAAGGCCCGGCCGGCGCCGCGCAACACGATGACCTTGATTTCCGGGTCTCGCTCGGCCAGCCCGATCGCGGCCTCGATCTCGTCAGGCATCGGCGGAACGATGGTATTGAGCTGATCTGGCCGGTTCAACGTGATGGTGGCGACCGGCCCGGCCGTCGTGTACAGCAATGTCTCGAATTCGGGTCTGCTCATAGCAGCAGCGAAATCACTTCCGTCCTGTTGGTCAAGTGCGTTGTCTATTGCCGAGCCGGTAATGCGGTACGAAAACTAGGGCCCGCTGGATTAACCGGCGCGTCGAATCCCCTGCGCCGACACTGCGCGGTGCACCAGTTAGGTCGTCAACGTCCGCCACAGAAATGAGAAACTCAGCGCCGACTTGAACGCGATTTGCGCATTGTCGACCGCACCGGCGTGGCCGCCTTCGATGTTCTCGTAGTACCACACCCGATGGCCCGCGGCCTCCAGCGCTGCCACCATTTTGCGGGCATGCCCCGGATGCACCCGATCGTCACGGGTAGACGTGGTGATCAGCACCGGCGGGTACTGCAGATCCGCCGAAATGTTCTGGTACGGCGAGTATTCGGAGATGAATTTCCAATCGTCGGGATCGTCCGGATCGCCGTACTCGGCCGCCCACGACGCACCCGCCGACAGCAGGTGGAAACGGCGCATATCCAGCAGCGGCACCTGGCACACCAGCGCGCCGAACAGCTGCGGGTACTTGGTCAGCATGATGCCCATCAGCAGCCCGCCGTTGCTGCCGCCCTGCGCGCCGAGTTGACCAACAGTCGTGATGCCGCGGTCCACCAAATCGGTTGCCACCGCGGCGAAGTCCTCAGCCACCTTGTGTCGGCCTTCACGCATCGCCTGGGTGTGCCAGCGTGGCCCGTATTCGCCGCCGCCACGGATATTGGCCAGCGCGTAGGTGCCGCCGCGCGACAGCCACAACCGGCCCAGCACCCCGTCGTACCCGGGTGTCCGGGACACCTCGAACCCGCCGTAGCCGCCGAGCAGCGTGGGACCGGGCCCGGTAACATCACGGGCGCGCACGACGAAGTACGGGATCGATGTGCCGTCCTTCGACACCGCGAAATACTGTGCCGCGTCGAGGTTTTCAGCGTCGAAGAACGCCGGCGCCGACTTGACCTGGTCCAGCGGTCCGTCATCGGTGCCGCGGAGCAGCCGTGACGGCGTGTCGAATCCGCTGGAGTCCAGGAAGAACTCGTCGCCGGTGTCGTCGGCGGCGGCGATCACCGTGTTGGTTGCGGCCGGGATGCCTGGCACGGGTTCGCGCTCCCAACTGCCGGGTGTGATGATGTCGACGCGGCTGGCCACGTCGGCCAGGGTGACGACGAGCAGCCGGTCACGGGTCCACGCGTACTGATGCAGGCAGGTGTGCTCGTCGGGTTCGAACAGGACGAGCAATTCTGCTGTGCCGGCCAGGAATTCGTCGTAGTCGGCGGCTAGCAGCGAGCCCGCGGTATAGGCGGCGGTGCCGGTGAACCAGTCGGTGCGCAGCCGAATCAAAAGCCATTGGCGATGAACGGATACCGTCGCGTCGGTAGGCGCGTCGATCCGGATCAGCTCGGGACCGCGCAGCTCGTAGAGCTCGTCGTTGAAGAAGTCCAGGGCCCGCCGCAGCAGGGTGCGCTCGAAGCCGGGTGTGCGGTCGACCGACGCCGCGACGACGACATCGGCTTGGGCCCCTTCGAACACGATCTCGGCGTCGGCCAGTGGTTGGCCTCGCCGCCATCGCTTGACCACGCGCGGGTAGCCGGATTCGGTCAGTGAGTCGGCACCGAAATCGGTTCCTACCAGCACGGTATCGGGGTCGGCCCAGCTGATCTCGGTCTTGGCTTCCGGCAGGGCGAAACCGTCGGCGACAAAAAGACGTGCCACTAAGTCGAATTCACGCACCACAGTCGCGTCCGAGCCACCTCGGGAAAGGCCGATCAGCGCACGGGCGTGGTCGGGTTCGATGACGTCGGCGCCGGCCCACACCCAGTTCTCGCCGTCAGCGCGACCCAATTCGTCGACGTCGATCAGCACGTCCCAGTCGGGCGAGTCGCTGCGGTAACTGTCCAGTGTGGTGCGCCGCCAAAGCCCGCGCGGGTTGGCGGCGTCGCGCCAAAAGTTGTAGAGGTAGTCGCCGCGGCGGCGCACATAGGGAATGCGGGCATCGGTGTCGAGCACCTCCAGTGCGTCGGCGCGCATCCGCTCGAACTCCTCGCCGCAGAACTCCTCCAGTGTCGGCGCGTTGTGCGCGCGCACCCAGTCCAGCGCATCCTCACCGGTGATGTCCTCCAGCCACAGATAAGGGTCATTCAGTTGCTCGCCGGCCATGGAAGCCATTGTGGCGGCAGCGGTAATGTGAGCTGTGTTACATCGTCGAACGAGGAGCTGAGCCGATGACTGTCTACGCACGTCCGGGTTCCGCAGGGGCGCTGATGTCGTACGAATCCCGATACGACAACTTCATCGGGGGCGAGTGGGTGGCACCCGTGCAGGGCCGGTATTTCGAGAACCCGACGCCGGTGACCGGCCAGACGTTCTGCGAGGTGCCGCGCTCCGACGAGGTCGATATCGAAAAGGCGCTCGACGCCGGGCACGCCGCGGCACGGGCGTGGGGAAAGACCGCCCCAGCCGAGCGGGCGGTGATCCTCAACAAGATCGCCGACCGCATCCAAGAGAACCTGCAGGCGCTGGCGCTGGCCGAAGTCTGGGACAACGGCAAACCAATCCGCGAGGCGCTGGGCGCCGATCTGCCGTTGGCGGTGGACCACTTCCGGTATTTCGCCGGGGCGATCCGCGCCCAAGAGGGTTCGCTGTCGCAAATCGACGACGACACCGTCGCCTACCACTTCTACGAACCGCTGGGGGTGGTGGGGCAGATCATTCCGTGGAACTTCCCGATTCTGATGGCCAGCTGGAAACTCGCACCGGCGCTGGCCGCCGGCAACGCGGTGGTGCTCAAGCCCGCGGAGCAGACGCCGGCGTCGGTGTTGTACCTGATGTCGCTGATCGCTGATCTGCTGCCACCGGGCGTCGTCAACATCGTCAACGGGTTCGGGTTCGAGGCCGGCAAACCGCTGGCGTCGAGCAACAGGATCGCCAAGATCGCGTTCACCGGGGAAACCACCACCGGGCGACTGATCATGCAGTACGCCTCCCAGAACCTGATCCCGGTCAGCCTGGAACTCGGCGGCAAGAGCCCCAACATCTTCTTCTCCGACGTGATGGCCGCCCACGACGACTTCCTGGACAAGGCGTTGGAGGGGTTCACCGGGTTCGCCCTCAACCAGGGTGAGTGCTGTACCTGCCCGTCGCGCGGCCTGATTCAGGCCGACATCTACGACGAGTTCCTGGAGCTGGCCGCGATCCGCGCCAAGGCGGTCCGGCAGGGCGACCCGCTGGACACCGATACGATGATCGGCTCCCAGGCCTCCAACGACCAGCTGGAAAAGGTGTTGTCCTACATCGAGATCGGCAAGAGCGAGGGTGCGAAGGTGGTCACCGGCGGCGAGCGCGCCGAGCTCGGCGGCGACCTGTCCGGCGGCTACTATGTGCAGCCGACGATCTTCAGCGGTAACAACAAAATGCGGATCTTCCAGGAGGAGATCTTCGGGCCGGTGGTGGCGGTGACGCCATTTAAGGACTACGACGACGCGATGAGCATCGCCAACGACACCCTCTACGGCCTGGGCGCCGGGGTGTGGAGCCGCGACGGCAACACCGCCTACCGCGCCGGCCGCGACATCCAGGCCGGTCGGGTATGGGTCAACTGCTACCACGTCTACCCCGCGCATGCGGCGTTCGGCGGGTACAAGCAGTCCGGGATCGGCCGGGAGGGCCACAAAATGATGCTCGACCACTACCAGCACACCAAGAACCTGATGGTGTCCTACTCCGAGAAGGCGCTGGGCTTCTACTGATGGTCGCGCGGGTGCTGATCACCGTGGCCGCCGCGACGCTGGTGGAGCGGCTGCAGCAGCGCCACGGCCCGGTGATGTTCCATCAGTCCGGCGGCTGCTGCGACGGGTCGTCGCCGATGTGCTACCCGGTCGGGGACTTCATCGTTGGCGAGCGCGACGTCCTGCTCGGTGTCCTCGAGGTAGGCGACGGGATCCCGGTATGGATTTCGGGACCGCAATTTGCCGCGTGGAAGCACACCCAGCTGGTCATCGACGTGGTGCCGGGCCGCGGCGGCGGGTTCAGTCTGGAAGCACCTGAGGGGATGCGGTTCCTGTCCCGCGGCCGGGCCTTCACCGACTCCGAGAACGCGCTGCTGGAAGCCACTCCGGTGATCACCGGCGCTGACTACGCCCGCGGAGAGCGGCCGCCGACGCGTGGCGGGATGGTGGCCGAAGCCGCCGACGCTTGCCCGGTACCCGCAGGGCGCGCCGCGCGGGTAGCGCGCTGATATGGGGGGGTCGCAGTAAGGTCGTACACCGTGATCCCGCTACCACGTGCGTGGCTGCTGACCAGCGCCATGCTGGTCGGCACCGCAGTCGGGCTGCTGGCGGGAGTAGCAGCCAAGCTGCTGGTCCATGCCCGGATCCGGCCCGATGTGGTCATTGCGCTGGTCGTCGGCGTGCCGACTGCGATCGGGCTGTTGCTGATCCTGTTTTCCCGCCGTCGATGGGTGACAACGCTGGGCGCATTCATCCTCGCGCTGGCGCCCGGATGGTTCGGGGTGCTTGTCATGATCCAGGTGGTGTTCGGTGCCTGACGAAGAATCGCTGCCGAAAACTGAGCCGCACACGCCGGTCTTCGACACCGGTCGGCATCCGTTCGAACCGTTGGCCGCCGAGCGGGAGTCGGCACCTCCCGCTTGCGCGGGACCTTCGGCGCCCGACCCGTCGATGCCGCAGCTGAAAGAGCAGCCCAAGGGTGCCGATCCCTCCGCAACCGCCGGCCCGCAGGTGGATCCGGCGGCGGGCGCGCCGCCGTCCGAGCCGATTCCAGCGCAGTCCGTTCCGACGGCCGCCGCCCCGCCGTCCGAGCCGATACCGGCACCGGCGCAGTCGATCACCGTGCCAGGCAGGTACTACTACCTGAAGTGGTGGAAGTTGGTTCTGGTGATCGCCGGTGTCTGGGTGGTCACGGCGGCGATAGGGCTCGGCTTGTTCTACTGGTGGTATCACTCGATCAACAAGACACCGGCGGTTTTCGTCGTTCTCATCTACATCGTCGTGTGCACGGTAAGCGGCTTGATGCTGGCGATGGTGCAGGACAGACCGCTGCTTTCGGCCTTGGGCATCGCAGTGATGTCGGCGCTCTTTGCCTCCGTGGCCGCCGCGGCGCCGCTGTACGGCTATTACTACTGTCAGCGGATGCCGCACTGCCTGGTGCGGCTCATTCCCTACTGACGCTTGTTGTTTCGAACGGCCCTTCCGAAGAGGTATGTCAGCTGGGCAGTGTTCTCCGGTCTTGATTACGCGCACGCTGTACCACTCCAGTAGACGCGGAGGTGTCCGATCACCAGACCCGTCTGGCCGGGGCACTCCCGGCCGCAGTCAGGACAGCGTTCCTGACCAGAGGATGGCTCACCGCGGGCCAGGCCGCAGCCTGCGGGTCGCCAGCGGCCCTCAACAATTGGCTGGCTACCTAACCACCCGATACCCGTGACCCACTCGGTCGGTTCAGTGCGTGCGCGGCCACTGAAGCGTGTCGAACAACTGGGATTGGTCGAGTCGTCGGAGAAGCAGGGCCATTTGGCTGAGGATGAGGAATCCTTCAGGGCGGTAAGGGTGACTTCGTAGTTCCGGTCGAGGCGTCTGGTGTTGCGCGATTTCTACGAATTCTGGATCGAACGCGGCAGCGGCCCGCTGGTTAACCCAGTGGCGCTGGATCGCTCGTCTCATAGGCCAAATGCCTATCACAACCCGTTAGATCTCTTCCGTAAAGAGGGTCGTATCGCATTTGTTTGGCGCCGGCATCGACCGGCTACTGCATGCCCAGCTGACTGAACGCGTCGCGCCACTCGAATTAGCCGCCCGCGCGGAAAACGCGCTTGCGTTAGTCGGTGATGCGCACGGGCCCACGCCAACCAGGCTTTTGGACGCCGCGCCGTCGTGAAGTTCCACTACTCACCGATGCGTGCGCCTGGATTGGTTTGGTAACGAAATGCCATTGCCTGCACCATTTTTCGCACTGAGGGCCACCGGTTTGTGTCGAAGCACAATCACGCGTTGTACGAACCGCGGATTCGTTGCTCAAGCTCAGTCAGCCGCTGCTCCCACACACGATTCATCAATGTCGAAAGCAGGACCTGCGGGTGCTCCGGCTTCCGGCGCGGCCGTCGGCGTCACCTCGACGTCACCTTTAGTCGGCCATCGGTGGCGAAATATCCTATGGCAGCAGACTTCTCAAGCTTTGGATCGACGCGGTGACCTGCCTGCTTGTCTCGCCACTTCAACGTCGCCTTGTGGCGGGCAAGCTCCGCTGCGGATAGCGTGTCGACGAACTGCTTCAGAAGCGCGCGACGAACGCCGGTGTTAAAGCAGCGGCCGTAAGCAACAACCCCTGCGTCCCACATGGCACGTCGCGTGAAGACGTTTGCAGCGATGTCAGGCATTTGATCTCGGCTGTACAAGACCTGGCGGGCATATTAGGAGGTCGTTCCCAATCGAGAACCATTCAGCGACCGTCCAGCGCGTGCGCAGGCTGTGCGTCACATGTTTCGATGCGTTCTGCGAGGCTGGTCAAGTGAAATGCAGCCAATGCAACCTGGCGTACGCTGCACAGCAGCCGAAGCAGCGAGAGCGCAAGCGCACAGGTCTCCGACCGCGCCAAGGTGTCGCCCTCGACTTGCCACAGGTTCAGCGGCGCTGGCTGCGCGCCTGACCCACGATCTGTAACGCTCGTGTGTTACAGTAATGCTATGGAGTTAGATTGCATGCAATGCGGCTCGACGTTCACCGCCCGCCGCTCAGACGCCCGCTACTGCAGCAACGCGTGCCGGCAGAAGGCGTACCGCCGCCAGTCGCTCCCAAATGCGCTGCAAGACATCGTCTCACAGCTGCGCTTGCTGGCCTTCCGCATGGCTGCGCTCGGCGAGTTCGTCGACGACAACATGGGCATTGGCCTCACCTACGAATGGGAGTGGGTGGTCACGCACGTGAGCAACGAAGCCAACAAGTTGGAAAGGTCGGCCGATTACATCGCCAAAATGCTCGCCAAAAGCATCGAACAGTAATTAGGCACAGCGCCCAGCTCGCCTAGACCGCGGAGTCCGGGTCGGTTAGCGCTCTCCGCGTCACAGTTGCTCCATCGGTCATGACTTGCACCAGCTTTCCTTGCAGGTTGCTCGGGTCTGGCCTGGCACAGCACTAGTCGACCCGGGATAGGTAGCGATACGCAGTAGCTCGTTCGATTCCGAAGCCTTTGGCAAGCTCACCAACTGGTTCACCCGTTGCAGCAAGGCGGCGCAACTGTTCTTGCCTGTCGGGACCGAGCTTTGACGGCTTTGTGGCCGGCAGGCACCGGGCACGGCGGGATTCTCGCGATGCGGCATGCCGTTCGCGGCCGAGCTCGAGTTCAAGTTCGGCCGAGGTGGCCATGATCGCGGCCACGGCCCTTCCGGTCGAAGTAGCGGTGTCTATTCCCTCGCGTATAGCGCGCAACAGGATTCGCCGCTCCCCGAGTTCGGCGATGGTGCGCGTAACTTCGGCAACGGAGCGTCCGATCCGGTCAATGGCGGTGACGACGACGGTGTCACCGGCGCGGGCATAGTCGAGCATGGCCTCAGGCCCGAGCGGTCAGTTCGAGCCGAAGCGGAGAGTTTGTCAGCGAATACCCGCTCGGCCTCCACGCCAGCGGCAGTAAGCGCGGCCAACTGCACGTCAAGGTCTTGGCAGGTGGTGCTGACGCGGGCGTAGCCGACGATCGCCGTCATAGCATTGACTGTCTCATTGGCCACAGACAAGGAATTCGAGACACGCGATACGAGACAAGAAACGAGACACCGCGACCTGCGGCTACGCGGCGGGGGAGTGAACCGCCTCGGGGTGTCTCGTTTCTCAGATTCGAGACAGGCTTTATTCCCACAAAATTCCCGGCCTTAGTCTGTGTCTGGAAGCGATTTAGCCACAGGAGGCACCATTGAGCGAGCACGAAGTACGGATGATCATCTTGTCGACCGACGACATTGATGAATCGATCCAGTTTTACAGCGAGACCCTGGGGATGCCGCTGAAGTTCCGCGACGGAGACCATTTCGCAGCCCTCGATGGTGGGCCGGTCACTATCGCACTGGCGGCCGCGGTGGACCATCCCATACACGGGCAGGTCGTCATCGGTATCAAGACCGCTGATGTCGACGCCGCGGCGAAAGCTGTTGAGGCCAGTGGTGGTGGCATCGTGAAAGGCCCGTACGACGACGCACACGAACGCCGTGCGGTGGTCTACGACAACAAAGGCAACGGCTTGGTCTTCTACAGCCCGCTGGCCCGGTGAAAGACGGGCGATGAGAAATCACGGCGCGCGTCCTCTGGTACCAACTCAAAGAGTGCGGCGGCTTCGGCTGCGGCGCGCAAGCGCCTGCTATCCACACCGATATTTCCGACTGACGGCCCCTCCAGAGTTGCGTTTTGTGCCTGGCGACGATCCGGCCGCAAATCTGTGGCGGCAGTGGTGGTTTGCGTTGGGCCGAGCGCGGGGCGTCTCTTACGAAATCTTCGATCGAACGCCGGGTCTGCTCACCGCTGCCGGTTTCACCATTGAGCGCAGCGATCGATTTCAGCCTGTATCAACACTTCCGGAGGCTAAAGCACTGCCCGCGCTCGGCTTCGAGCAGTGTGTACCGGGATATCTGGAACATGCCAGAGCGGACCCAGCCGATATCGAGCGGCATCGAGCGTTCCTGCGTCGAGTCATTCCCGACCCAGGCGTCGGGGTCGAGTTATTTCCAATCACCAAGTATGTTGCCCGCCCAACATCCAGAAAGCGCTAACACCTGGCTCTCGGCGAACGGCGCCGGCGCAAGCGGTTCATCGGACTAGCTGGACTCCGCTCGGCGGCCTCTAGCAAGCCACGCGGCCCCAAACATTGGGGTCAGACCCCTTTCGAGTTCGTGACCTTCGTGCCTGCAGTTCGTAGAACCGCTCCACCCGGTCGATGAGGGACTTTGAGTTTCGTCAAGTGCTTTGGCCCCTCTGATCGGCAGGCAGATTCCAGTGAACGTCGCAACACCGAGGCGATTCGGAGGTTGCGGTGGGAGCACAGCGGAAGACCCGACACGGCAAGATGGCCGTGGAGAAGCAGGAGTGGTTCGTTCGGCTGATTGCACAAGGGGTAAGCAACCGCCAGGCGTGCCGGATCGTGGGAATCAACCGCAGGACAGGGACACGCTGGCGCTATGGGCGCACAATCCTGAACAGGGCCGGCGAGCCGGTGCACTATCCACCGGTGAGTCTTGCAGCACACAAG
>DASPOT010000007.1:0-3864 GCA_035625875.1 Mycobacterium sp.
TTGCGGTATGTGCCGCGTGTGCTGGTGACCGACAAGTTGGCCAGCTACGGGGTAGCCCACCGCGAGCTGATGCCGTCGGTGCAACACCGCCAGTCGCGGTATCTGAACAATCGCGCCGAGAACTCTCATCAGCCCACCCGAGAGCGCGAACGAGCGATGAAACGCTTCAAGTCATTGCGGCATGCCCAACGGTTCCTGTCGGCTTTCAGCGGTATCTCCGCACACTTTCGACCACGACGGCATCTGCTCAACGCAACAGGCTGGCGAAGCGAGATGGCCGACCGCTTCGCGGTCTGGCACGTGGTCACCGAACTCGACAACGCCGCCTGAAATACGAACAATCCCACCACTGTTCCATCACCCAGCACTAAAACCAATCGCACCATCACATTTTTCAACTAACGTGACAGTGCCCACACTGGTATCGGCGGGAAGAACGACCACGTTGTCGACCAATCAGGTCTGACTTACTGCCGGAGAAACGGCCTTGTCGGCGTTCTTCCCGCCCCTGCCGCGAACGTTGTTCAGACGCCTCCTAGGCACTGACGTGAAGAAGAAGGAGCACGATGAGGACGACTCGCGAGAAGCTAATCGGCTTGGCACTTGGCGTTGCGGCAGCAGCCACCACCTCCGGCGGATTGCTCGCGGTACCAACAGCACACGCCGGTGCGAACTGCATGGTGCCCGGGCCGTATCTGGATCTCCACCAATCCACCGGCTATTTCGTGACGGTCGACGCCAGTGGTGCGTCGCTCGGC
The DNA here is from genome assembly GCA_035625875.1 of Mycobacterium sp. Lineage (GTDB taxonomy): Bacteria > Actinomycetota > Actinomycetes > Mycobacteriales > Mycobacteriaceae > Mycobacterium. The sequence goes on from DASPOT010000007.1 coordinate 759, forward strand.
CCGACCGCGCTTGTCCGGACCCCGCAACAAACTTCACCGGGGAACGTCACCGGCGGCATCAATGGCCGCAGCGTCGATTTCACGATCAACTGGTCAGGCACCAAGGCATACGTCCACTTCACCGGGACGGTCGGTAATGACGGCGTCGCGCATGGCACGTCTACAGGCACAGGGACTCCGGTCGAACTGGATCCGGGGTCCTGGGACTCCACAACTCGGCTCACGTGTTAGCCCTCCAAACTAGTGTCCTGCGCCAGAAATTCGTCGTCCCGAGACTGAACGGGCCCGGGCTCGTGCACCGACCTTTAAGCAGTACCCCAGCATTTCACTCGGGCGGGGATCGGGGCTGCGGCGACCGTGGTGAACGGCACGATTAACGGGAAATCCTCTTCGATGGAGTGGATTTCAGTGCGTCGGACGATGGTGGCGAGGGCCAGCGTGGCTTCCAGCATGGCGAAGTGGTCGCCGATACACGAGCGCGGCCCCGCCCCAAACGGTAGGTATTGCCAGCGGTCGCGGCCTTTGGAGTTGTCGGGGCTGAACCGGCCCGGGTCGAACACCAGCGGGTCAGCCCAGAGCGCCGGGTCACGATGGATCGCATAGATCCCGACGAGCACCATGGTGCCGGCCTTGACGCGGTAGCAGTCGACCTCGATGTCCTGCACTGCCATTCGCGCGACCGCCGCGCCCGGAGGGCAGAGTCTCAGAGCCTCGTGCAATACCTGGACGGTGTATCCCAGGTGAGGAACGTCCTCGGGGGTGAGGTCGCGGTCGCCGATCTCAGCAACTTCGGCACGCACCCTCTCCTGCATGTCGGGGTGGCGGCCCAGGGCCCACAACGCGTACGTCAACGTCGTTGCCGTCGTGTCGTGCCCGGCGAGCAGGAAGATGATGAGCTCGTCGCGGATGTCGTCATCAGACAGTGGCCTCCCGTTGGCCGGGTCTGTGGCCGCGATCAGGGCGTGGACCAGCGGCGCGTCCCGGCTGGGTTCGGCGCGGCATGCCTGCAGGATGTCGTCGGCGAGCTGGTGCAACGTGGCGCTGGCGGCGCGGGCTCGCCGGCGGGCGGGCGTGGGCAACCACCGTGGGGCGCGGATCGGATGCAGTGCACGGTCGACGGCATATTCCGTGGTGATGCGCAGCGGCTCGGCGAGGGCCTCGGAACGCTCGTCCAGGTCGAGACCGAGCACGGAGCGGCCCAGCGCCCGTAATGTGAGCCTGCGGCACTCCGCGTCGAGGTCGATGTCTGTTCGGTCCTGCCAACTGCCGGCAACCGTTTCGGCGGCTTGGGCCATGTGGCCGGCAAAGGCGCGGACATGCTGCTTGGTAAAGATCGGCTGCAGGGCGCGCCGTCGCGGAAGCCACGGCTGGTAAGTGAGGTCGAACAGGTTGGGCCCGATCACGCGGCGCACCTCGTCGTGGACAGACTTGTCGATGCTCGCCCCAGTGCGGCCGAGGACATCACGAGCACCTTGGGGTGAAGTGGTGACGACCACCGGCGGCATCAACCACTTCGGAGCCAACCTCAGTCGCGTCACCGCTCCGCCCGCATCGCGCAGCGTCTCCGGCCCGCTGTGATAAGCCCTGATCGCCTTCATCTGTTGCCAGTAGGGCAACGGATTCATCGGCACGAGCGGTACTGCACGCAGATCGAAATTCTCAACCGCCTCTACCATGACGTCCTCCTCAGCAGCGTCACAGGACAATGCTCCGATACTTCTCGACTCTTGGCCCGCCGACCCCAGCAACCCACATCCTCATAGCGAATTCTTGTGATCAACCGGCATCTGAGTTGTGCCTTCTCTAGGCGGTTGATCTTGAACAGCGGTCGCCGCGTCAGCTTACCCCGGCGTCGCCCCGGTACTTACCTCGTACCTACGCCGCACCCGTACCGCACCCGTGTGCCAAACGCACCTAAACCGCAGTTGCGCATGGTTTTAGAGTTTGCTACTCAGCCCGGTAACCAGGCGTTTTCCCTCACCTGTTCGACCCGGAAACAGCTGCAAGTTTCGTCCTGAGTTCCAAGACCGCAGGGTGCTCCCGTACCGGACACCAGCGAGCGTAAACATTCAGCCGTTTCGCGGGCGGATTGATGGGTGAGCCGCGGTCCGGCCGGTCGGCGGATCTGGATAGGCGGCTATCGTGATCGGCGTGGCCATCGACGATGCTCGCGCGGTGCTCGTCGCGCTGGCCGATCCGGAGACGCTGTATGTGTTCGGTGTGATCGCGGCGAGGACGTCGATGCTCGGGCTGAGTGCGTCGGACCGGACGGGGTCGACGCCGTATGTGACGGCGTTCGGTGTGATGCGGGAGACCTCGCTGTCGCGGGATGCGGTCGAGGCGGCGGGCGAGCGTCTGAAACGGGCCGGCCTGCTCGAGGTCCTCCTCGACGACGAGCGGGGGTATGAGGGCTGGCGGATCAGCGAGGCCGCTCTTGCCGCGGCGGTGACCTGAGCGGACCGTCTGGTCGCGTCGCTGAATAGGGGCCACCGTCACCGGCCGATGTGGCTGTTGTTGCTGATGAGTCTGCTGTGACTTCGGCGCGGCTGATGCTGCCGCGGAGTGCTGTTGTGATCTTGGCGTGGCTGCGCCGGAGGAGATGTCGCGTGAGGAGCTGATCGCGCTTCTCGCGGAGCGGGATGCGCGGCTGGCGGCTCGGGCCGAGCAGATCGCCGCTCAGGCCCCGACGCATCGAGGAACTCGAGGCGCGGCTGGAGCATCTGCTCTCGCGCAACAGCGGTAATTCGTCGATGCCGCCGTCGAAGGACGACGATCCGGGCAAGACACCACCGGCGGTGAAGCCGAAGCGGCGGGGTGGGGTGACGCGGAAGCGGGGCAAGCAGCCCGGCGCGCCCGGCGCGTACCTGGCCTTTACCGAGAACCCCGGCGAGCGTCGGGATCGGTTTCCCGAGGGCCGCTGTCACTGCGGCCGGGATCTGGCCGGGGCCGCGGATCTCGGTGTGGTGGATCGTTATCAGCACCACGAGATCCCGCGGGTGTCGGTGACTGTCATCCAGTACGACCAGCACCGGGTGCGCTGCGGCTGCGGCGCGACCCACACCGCGACACGGCCCGACGGCGCCCGCCCCGGCCCGGTCGGGTACGG
>DASPOT010000008.1:0-4538 GCA_035625875.1 Mycobacterium sp.
ACACCGAAAAGCAGCTTGATCACCCGATGCCCGAAGGGGCCAGGAAGGCACCGCCAACTGGTGGTCCACCCTCCACGGATGCGCAGGTGAAAAGGGTGCGGGCGCTCCTGCGCGAACGGTTCGCTCTTGGTCGTTGATGGCGACCACTTGACCCCAGCGGCACGTGTTGAATGGTGTCGACGGGATGGTCGCCGAGAGACGGGTGCGGTCGTGGTCGAGGTTGTCGACTTTCACTGGCTCTTCGAGTCGGCTCCTGGGCTGTTTCTCGTACTGGATCCCGACCTGCGGATCGTGGCCGTCACCGATGCGTATCTGCAGGCGACGATGACCGAGCGGGCGCGGATTCTGGGGCGCGGCATCTTCGAGATCTTTCCGGACAACCCGGACGACCCCGATGCCGAGGGCGTCCATAACCTGCGCGTGTCGCTGGATCGGGTGCTGCGCGATCAGGTCACCGATTCGATGCCGGTGCAGCGTTACGACATTCGGCGACCGGACGGTGAGTTCGAGGAACGGTTCTGGAGCCCGTCCAACTCGCCGGTCCTGGACTGCGCCGGCAACGTGCGCTACATCATTCACCGCGTGGAAGATGTCACCGAGTTCGTTCACCTTCAGGTATCGGATGCGGCCCAGCAGCAGGAGACGGCCGCGCTGCGCGCCACGACCCGGCAGATGGAGCAGGAGGTCTTCGCCCGTGCCCACGAAGTGGCCGAGGCGAGCCGAAAGCTCAAGGAGGCCAATGCCGAACTGGCCGATCTCTATGCGCGGACCAAGGAGCTCGACGATCTCAAAAGTCAGTTCTTCGCCAACGTCAGCCACGAACTTCGCACCCCGCTGATGCTGATCCTGGAGCCCGCCCGCAAGCTGCTGGAATCGACCGGACCACAGGACGCCGTACGTGCCGATCTCGAGCTGATCGTGCGCAACGCGCAGTTGCTGCTGCGGCATGTCAACAATCTGCTGGACGCCGCCCGGCTGGAAGCCGGCTCTGTACAACCGAACTACACCCACGTCGATGTCGCCGAGCAGGTTCGCCTGGGTGCGTCTCTCTTCGAATCGCTGGCCGTTGACCGCGACATCAACTTCCGCGTCGACTCGGACCAGCCGGTGACGGCCGCGCTCGATCGCGAGCACTTGCAGCAGATCCTGGTGAATCTGTTGTCCAACGCCTTCAAGTTCACTCAGCCGGGTGGCACAGTGCGTTGTTCCGTCTCGGCCGGCGCCCGCGATCGGATCACCATCGAGGTCGCCGACAGTGGGCCCGGGATACCTCTCGGGCAACGGGCGGCGGTCTTCGACCGGTTTCGCCAGCTCGACGGCGGCCCCACCCGCGTGGTCGGCGGCACCGGGTTGGGACTGAGCATCGTGCGCGACCTGGTGGGATTGCACCGCGGCAGCGTCACCATCACCGACGCCCCGGAAGGCGGAGCACTGGTGATCGTCGATCTTCCGCAGGCTGCACCAGCGGGTCTGCCAGTGCACGCAGCGGCCCCCCACAGCGCCGACCGCACGCGCATCGATGCCGCCGCAGCGATCGCCGAACTCACGCCCGCCTCGAATGCAAGGGCCGAGCGTGAACCGGAAATCGCGGATTCCAAGCCTGTCATCGTGGTGGTCGAGGACAACGTCGATCTCAATGCCATGGTGTGCCAGGCACTGTCACACCGTTATAGGGTCGAGGCGGCGTTCGATGGTCGGTCCGGATTGGAGTTGGCGCGCTCGCAGCGCCCGGATTTGATTGTCTGCGACATCATGATGCCGCAACTGGGCGGGGACCAGCTGCTGACGGAAGTCCGCGCCGACCCGGTGCTGGCCAACACACCGGTGCTGATGCTCACTGCCCGCGCCGACGATCGATCGCGGCTGGCACTGTTGCGAGCCGGCGCGAACGACTACCTGCCGAAACCATTCCAACTTGGTGAACTGCAAGCGCGCGTGGATAACTTGGTGAATCTGCGGCTCGCCGAGGCCCACCTGCGGACACTGCGAGTGGCCAGCGAACGCGAACGCATCGCGCTCGAATTGCATCGCACCGTGATCGAGCGACTGTTCTCCATCGGCCTGGAACTGAGCGGAGTCTTGCAGCTGGCCCGAGTGCCGGCCGTCGCCGACCGCATCGGCGAGGCGGTCACCGAACTCGACGCCGTCATCGGCCAGATCCGCGGCACCGTCAACCAACTCGACATACCCGCCGACGATGAGACCAACTTTCGTCTTAGCATGTCCGAGTTGATCGGCGAGGCTTCCGAAACCCTGGGAGCAAGATTCGAGGTCTCCTTCACCGGCCCACTCGACACCATCGACAAGGCCATCACCATCGCCCTCCACGACGCGATGCGGCAGCTGATGACAGCAATCCTCCGGCGCGCGACCGCCAAAGAGATCATCTTCCAGGCCGCCTACGAGACCGACCTCGTCGTCACCGTGACGGAGAAATCCAGCACCCGACCAAGTCCGGTCGAGCCCACCGACCGGACGGCCCTGCTGCCCCAGCACCTCGCCGCCCACGCGGCACGACTGGACATCACGACACCGGCCACCGGTGAAACCGCGTGGACCTGGACGATACCCATGCCTGTAAATCCGCACGCCGACAAGTGACACCGCGCGACCTATCCGGCCGCGCGCACCAGACCCACACAACGTTGCGTTGACGCGCGCCCGGCGATCAATCGCACCGCTGATGGCGCGTTCTCATAGCTGCACCGGCACCGCGGTCAGCGGCGGGCCCCTCCACATGATGGCAGTAAGCAAACTTGAACCCGCGGCAGATTTGACTAGCGGTCAAGCTCAGTCCAGCCGTAGCTGGAGGTGCCTTCCACCCCGATGATCTGGATGATGCCAAAGCTTTGGGCCCACTTGACTGCGGCGTCGTAGCCGGCTGGGCACGTCGAGAATTCGGCGTCTGCCAAGGGCTTCCCGGCATCCGTGCTGACAGCCAGATGGATGGTGTCCAGATGGGTGTCGGCGCCGATGACGACGCGCCGTGATGCTGTCACGATGGTGGTGTCCCTTCTCGTTGGTGATCGCTAGCGGATGGGTGACACCCCGGTCGGGCGAGCAGACAACACATTGATGAGAAACTGCCAGGCTCCTGATTAAGTCATGTCCGCCCTGCCAGGCCTGTCCGTCACCAGCCCGCCACCGGTGGGATAGATCAACTCAAAGACAGCCCAACAGGGCGTCAGTAATGACGAGAGTCACCACCGGCAGCCGACTGGCAAAACCATCATCAACGCCTCCGCCTGAACGTCATCAATGTGACAAACGTCGTGACCACGAGTGGGCGCCAAGTTCTGCCTACGGCTCCCGTGATCCGGGCTTGTTGGGTCGCTGGGCCCGCAGGACTCGAATCCCGGATCCCCACCCTGCCAGGACCAGGCGGAACGCGTGACCAGGCACGATACGCCCAACATGGGTCGGTGGCGACCGTTGTTGGGCGAGCAATTGTCGTCACGGTTGTCGTCAGAACTGTGGTATCAGGAATCGCTAGCGCGAATTGTCAACTCCCACCCGAGGGTGTCGCGGGATTGTTGCCCATTGAGTCACTTTCTGCCATTTGTCGCATCTGCTGAGCCATTCGGCGGTCCTCCTGCGCGGACTCGCGGTGGCGAGCCGCGGCTTCTAGGAATTCGTCTCGATGACGATCGCTGTGTTTGGCCGCTTCCTCGTATGCCTTCGCGGTGCGGTCCTGACTGTCTGCGGATTTGTCCAAGCTGTCGGCCGCAGATCGCTGGGCTGCCCTCGCTCGTCGCCGTGCTCGCTCGGCTCCTTGGCTCGCGCGGAGTGCTGCTTGTTCGGCGTCCCACAGTGGCGGTTGGGATTCCGTCCCGGGGCCGTTATCCGTGTAGGCCATAAGCATGTCCTTCCCTCCGCGGGATTGACTCAGTTTGGCGCAGCCGAAACGGCTTCGCCAGCAACGACCGCATCCGCGACAGCTAGCCCGGCGGACACCATCCAAGGTAAGCCCAGGGCGAGGGAGCCGGGCGGCCTCGACGCGCACTCGCGCCGACACGCGAAGACCACCGGCCACCACCCAGATCAGCTCGGGCGCCCACGGCACATCGCCCCTCAGCACTCCCCAACCCGAAACTCCGCGTTCTGCATGCAGACGGCAAAGTCATCAGTGGCGGATCGGCTTGCGGATGGGTGGCCGGGGGTCTGACCGGGCCGGTGGCCTTACTCGTTTTCTGCTTCTTGTCGTTTGCGCTCAGCGCCGGCGCGGTCTTCCTGTGCTGCTTTGCGGTGGCGGCGGGCGGCGTCATGATGTGCCGCCGGGTCACCGTGGCGATGTTCGACGGCCAGATCGTGCAGTCGAGCGACCTTCTCGTGCAGGTCGGCGGAAGCCTCAAAGGTGGCAGCCGCAGCATGCTCTGCTTTCCGAGCCCTTTCGTGTGCTTCGCGGGCTCTGCGAGCGGCAAGCCCCACGTTTTCCGGGTTGACCGGCTGACGGGTCTGAAGCTCGATTTTTCGCCGCTTAAGTTCTGCTGCCCGGTCGGCTGCATGCGCGCGAAGTGCTTCGTTACCCCGATCGGATG
>DASPOT010000009.1:0-3605 GCA_035625875.1 Mycobacterium sp.
CCCAGGGGGCACAGCAAGAACTAGATCCACAGCCCCATCGACGAGGCAGGCAGCCAAGTTCAGAGAATCGGCGGTCGACCGGCTCACCTCGACCGCCCATGAACTCGTCGTCGAAGGCCAGTCCTACCGACGCCGCCAAAAACCCTCAGTTGACACCACCACGAAAGGAGGACACCATGCTCGCTGAGCCAACCAGGTGGTCCCATGCCTGTGGCAATCCAGTGGTCCCATCACCGTGGCAAATGACAGACCGAAGTCCCGCCCGCTGGGGCCGTTCGTCGGCTCGCCAGACGACAAAAGCATTAGCTTACACAGAGCAGATGCGGACAAGTCGATCTCGTGTATTCAAAAGGTCGGCACTAAACGGTGTGAACGTTGGAACCGCCCCCTTCGGAGGGCCTACGCAGATTGCGGCCACACCGTCAGGGTCCGAGTGACCTCCCAACGAGCCGCCACTGTTCCCGACGGCGCCACCGGCTGGCACTCCGTGTCATTTACTGTGTCGTGACGGCCCAGCGACCAATTAAGTTCCCATCTTTTGCAAGTCGCACTGAAGTGTCACGATCGGCGTTGCTCAGGCAGTGTGGGCCGCGAAGAACTGCCAGATGGTCTGGGTGGCGTTCAGCGCGTGCGATGTCGGATCCCCTCGCTCGAGGAAGGTCGTACCGCCGGGCCACTGGTGTCCGCCGCCGTCGATGGTGATCAACACGACGCTGCGATTGTCGACGCACGCGGCGGTCGATGTGGTGACCGGGGCGTTGGTGGTGACATCGGGTGGGCCGCACTGGTCGACGTTGCGCCAGAACGCGTTGACATCAGCTATCGATGGCCCGTTAACGACGCTCGCGCCCTGCCCGCCGTTGTAGGGGATCAGCGGGTCGGCGGTGCCGTGGATGTGAATCACCGAGATCAGGTGCGGCGCGGTGCAGGCGTCGAGCTGGGTGGCCGAGTCCGGACCGATGGCAGCGAAGATGCCGCTGTTGCAGGCCAACGCGTAGCTCATGATGCCGCCGTTGCTGATCCCGGTGGCATAGACGCGCGACTTGTCGATCGGCAGGGCGGCACTGATCTGCCCGACCATCGCGGTGATGAAGCCGACGTCGTCGATGTTCTGGAGGGCGGGCGGGCCACAGCAGCCGTGCCCATTCCATGCCCGCCCGACGCCGTCGGGGTAGGTGACGACGAACTTCGCCGAATCGGCCAATGGATCCCAGCCATAAGAGTTTTCGGCTTGCTCGCCGTTACCGAACGCCCCGTGCAACATGACCACAAGCGGCGCCGCCGCCGCCAGGCCCGCCGGTTTGTAGACCCGGTAGGTGCGGTTCAGCCCACCGAACGCCATGATGTGCACGCTTGTGCCGTCCGGAAATCCTGTTTCCGCCGAACCCGCGGCAGAACACCCCGACAGCGCGAGCAGCACGCCAAGCAGTGCGGTAAGCCGAACGAGCATGGATCAAACGTAGGGGTGTGCGCGCGATGCGACAACACGGCGAAGTCTTCAGCGAACCTTCAGGCGGCTCCCCTGCTGGCCACACTTTTCATGAACCTCTGGTGTGCGCGACGACTCCAATCCCTTGACGCGGGTCCCGGCTGGCGGCTACGGGTTCGGGTTGGGTGGCTGGGACGTGTCGATGCAGTCGCTCATGCCGTTGGGCCGGCGTCGCGGTCGGTCAGCGCGTCGATGCCGAAGGTTGGCTTGGCAGAACTTGAGCAGGTTGACGTGTGAGTTGAGCTGGCCGCTGATGTGGCCGGGTTTGGCCTAACGGGCCGACGACTAGACTAGGCAACACCCAACGGCTGCGCATGTTCGCGGCACCGCTGCAGGATCGCGAAGCGGCCGCCGCCGAGCTCCAACGGGCCGTGGGGGACCTCGGATGCGTCGGCGCACCGATCAACGGGTACTCCAACATCGGCGACGAGAACACCGCCCGATACCTCGACGAGGCGCGTGTGGAACCGTTCTGGAGCACAGTCAGCGAACTCGATGTGCCCATCTACCTGCACCCGCGGATCCCACTGCCCAACCAAGCTCGAGGTCGGCACCGACCGCACCCTAGTTCTCCGTCGACTACCCCTACGAGTCCATGGACGACCTCGCCCCCTGGTTCGATAGGTGCCCGATCAGCGAGAACGACCGGGTCAAGATCGACCGCACGGCGAACCTCTTCGGCCTCGGAAGGCGTGGCCGACGCGAAGGGGTCAAGCCGTGCCGGCATTGTGCTCAGCTCCGCGGAACGTGCTCCCCCGGCCGTGGGCATTCGCCAGGCACATGAATAAATGCTGCGCCGTCTTCGGCTGTCGCGGCTTGGCCGCGGCGATGCGCAGTCACATAGAGCCATCCTGCTCTGATGGGCTGTTTGCAGCGGGCGCACTGCGGATCGGCGGCCATATGTCCCTCACTTTCCTGGCCTAACTATCTCGGCCATCATTGTCCGCACCTTCCACACGTCGGCGAGCCGCTATTCAGCAACATCATCGCCGCTGCGTCTCGTCAAGTGGGTGCAGGCCGCCGCGGGCGTCGCCTGATGTGGCGACGGTTGCGCCGGTCGCGATTATGCAGCCTCGGGAGCTAGTAGCGTGGCGCAGGTGATCACCTTGACGGTGACGGTGCCAGATACAGTCGATGTCAAGGAGTTTGAAGATGAAATCGTCAGGCGAAGGTGGCTTCGCGGTCGGGTTCGGGGCCGAATCGGAATCGTCGGCCGCTAATAGTTGAGGCGTGGATGCGAACGTAGCGGAGCTTCAGGGTTGCGACCCAGGGCCGCAGCCCGGCACGATCGGCCTCATCGATCTCGGCACTGGTCGACAACAGTTCAGCGGTGCCCTGGACGATGACACTCCACCCTCCCTCGGCTGAGTAGCCGTCGGCTTCGAATGCAACGTTGTTGTCGATGACCACGCTCAACAGCTTGGTGCCCTCAGCGGTCTTGAACAGCACGGTGGGGCGCTGGACGACGAAGTTAACGGGAAAGATTTCCGGGCGCGAGCCCACGCATGTCACCAGTCGGCCCAGCGCCACGCTGGCCAGCAGCTCCCAGCTCTCATCATCACCAAGAATTGTCACCGGATCATCGTTGACAGCCATGCCCAACCCCACCTCCGCAGCTACCGGCAAGGGTTCGCGACAGGAGCAGCGCCAAAATGACAAGCGCAGACACGGATTAAGGCCCGCGCCGCCGGCCGGCGGCATCGGACTCCAATATCCGGTCATCGTCGACGGCGTATAGCACCCTGGCGATCTGGTGCGCCACTGACCGCGGGAATGCGGCTGACGTCAGCTGCAGAGACCACCAGCTTTCGAGACCCATGCGGCTGGCCAGCTTCAGCAACCGCCCGATCACGACGCGCGGACCGTAAGGTTGGCGTCGATGTCGAGGTCGACGCGTGTTTCGAAGCGCCGGCTGATGCGCTCGAGGGTGGAGCGCAGCCACTCGGCATCCTGATGCGAGGCGCGGTCAAGCCGCATTCTGCGGGCCCGCAGCGGCGTCATGTGCAGTGTGATCAGCTTGCCGCTGTCGGGCTCAATCGACGCAAAGTAGAACAGCCGCAGTTCGTTTCGGTAGGCCTCAAAGCCCTTGATGCCTTCGTAGTCATCGACGGTGCCC
>DASPOT010000010.1:0-5244 GCA_035625875.1 Mycobacterium sp.
CACCGCGGCGAAGGAATGACCGGCAGCCCCATCGCCTGCCCCGCACCGGGAAACCGGCACTGAAGACGCCAACGACCACCTTGCTACCCCAGCCCGAAAGCAGGACAAGCAATTTCGACCTTCCTGCCCTGAACAGCATGCGCCGAACGGCGCCGCCGTCAAGGCCCTACGGCCGCTACGCGGTCGGGCTCCGCCCGAGCCTTGACTCCGACGCCTACTTCGACGCGCCCAGCCAGGACCAGGAAGCTCCAAAGCAAGCAAAAACAACTGCAGCCGTGGTCTTGACCGGCCCCGCTCCTTCAGGAATGACCGGCCCCGCTCCTTCAGGAATGACCTGCAGCCGTGGGAGTCAGTCTTGGCGGTAGCAGGGGGCGGCTTTGGGCGGCCGCTTGAAGCCGCAAAGCAGTAGCGTGGCGCCCGGTGCGGCGACGCGGACGCTGGTGACGTAGGCGGGGCGCCGGTCTTCGGGCAGGGTGTGAAAACAGCCAAAGTCCAGCAGCAGGGTGTAGCCGTCGCCGACACCGAGATCGTGCAGGCGGGTGACGTCGCCCTCGACGAAGCGCGGCGTGACACCAGCGGCTGTGGCCTTGGGGCGGGCCGCGGTCAGGGCTTTAGGACCATGTCGACGGCGGTGACCTCCCAGCCGTGCGTGGCCAGATAGATGGTGTCGGTGCCGGTGCCGCAGCCGATGTCGGCGCACGCCCCGGTTCCAGCCGTGCGGGGCCTTCGATCAGTGCGACGAGATCGGCCAGGGGGTGGCCGGCTGCCAGATGATCAGGCCTACGCGATAGGCCAGCCAATAGACGATCTGATACCAGCGCAGACCTTCTCCGGCGCCCGAACGTGAAAGCGTCATGTTCGGAATCCTCCGGGTTGGTTTGTGGTGGTGAGGAATTCGCGTATCAGGGCCGGATTGGGGTGGTCGGGTCCTGATCAGCTGGCGTGACCGTCAGTAGGTCCCGTTTGTTGCGATGCTGCGCCAGGGGTGGTGGCTGGTGCCGGAAATAGGTGACCAGTGTCCACACGAGGCACACGAATATCACCGCGAAGCAGGCGCCGCGCACGTAAACGCCCCAGCGCGTGAAGGTTTCGAACGCATCGTGCAAAGCGGCGGTGTCGGTGTCGCTGAGCTGGCCCACGTGCATCATCACCGGCGCCGCGACGATGGTGCTGAGAATGGCGCCGACCGCACCCAGCGCCGCCAGATACATCGGCAGACCGGCCTGCCGGGGTGCGGATCGATCGAGACGATAGGCCAACGCCGCGGCGAAAACCAGCGCCCAGCACAGGATGCCGCCGATCGGATAGACAACGTAGCCGGTCTGCAGATCGGCGTGGCGACTGTAGTCGGCCCATGCCTGCACGCCGAGGTCGCGCCACGCGGGAGTAGCGACCAGGGCCCGATCCAGACTGAAACTGAACAGCCCGCTAACCACGGTCGCCGCGATGATGAGCATGACGGTGACCGAGATGCGGGGTGGCGATTGTGTTGTCATAAGGTCCTTCTCCTTGCCGTCGCAGCGGTCTTGGGCGCGGGTTTGGCGGCCGCGGGGCGCGGCGGGGCGGTGGTCAGCCCGGCCACCAATAGGGCGATCGCGTCATTGAGGTCGGCGGCGGGCGCGTCGGCCAGTCGCCACATCACCACCGTGAACAGCAGCATCCGCGCCGCCGCGGGCGCGTTGTGCACCCGCACTTCGCCGGCCTCGATTCGGGCTTGCAGATAGCGGGCGAGTAGCGTCTGGGCCTCGCAGGTGAGCGCGTCCGTCCGCTGGCGCATTTCCGGGTGGGTCTGTGAGGTCGCCATCACCACCCGCACCAGGTCCGCCCGCTCGGTGAGCAGCTCATACATTTGCCGCGCGATCTGCGGCAGCACCTCAGCCGCACGTGCCGCCGGCGGTAGGGCCAACATTCGCCGCAGCTGCGGCAGGAACCCATGCCGCTGCACCACCGCCGCCAGCAGCGCTTCTTTGCTTTCGAAGTAGTGATAGATCAGCGCCGGGGCCACCCCGGCGGCCCGGCCGATGTTTTTGATACTGGCCGCGTCCACCCCTTCCCGAGCGAACACCGTCAACGCGGCATCCACCAGCCGGTCCCGACGCGACACAGTCGACGAAGCAGCCATCCGACCATTCCTGATTGATCGTTCAATCAATACTTTCTCACCAACACATGCAAGCAGGCAACCCCCAACCCGGACGAATACGCGCGTTCCTCTCGCTCGGTAATGATCTGAAACAGCAATTCGGCACCGCGCGGGTCGATTTGGACGTAGCCGACCTCAGGCGTGCAAGTCCAGCCTCCGAGTTCAGGCTGGGATGGATCACGGCAGCGGTGAACATCTCCCCGGCCTTTGGGCGTTGGCGCGCTGGTTGGGGAAGGTACGCCCTTGCTATTCACGACATGGAATCACCCAACGACAACGCCGGTGCGGGCCCGTGTTGGGGTGCTTCCTGCTTCATCGGCCACCGCCGCAAGGGATTGCGGTGCCACGAAAGGACGCCACAACCGTGGCGTCATCGCCGGCCACGGCGGAGGTCTCGGATCAGGCTCCGGCTAGGGTGAGCAGCGCATCAGTGGCGAAACCCAACACGAGCCCGGCGAATATGCCCCACGTGGTGATGACCTTGAGACCCGTCTTCCGCGCCACCGCAAGAAGCTCGATGACGACGTAAAGAATCGAACCGGCGGCCAGCCCCAGGAAGGCGATCGAGACCGTCTCGTTGATAAACTGTTGGCCGACCAGCGTGCCCAGGAAGGTGGGGCCGCCGCCGATCAGACCAAGAATGGCCAGGAAGCCCCACGACGGTCGCTGCCCCGTCAGCGGCGCGACGATGCCGAAACCCTCGGTGCCGTTGTGCAAGGCGAAGCCGATGACCAACATCGCAGCAAGCCCGACGTTGCCAGCCGCGGCCGAGTTACCGATGGCCAGCCCCTCAGCGAAATTGTGCAGCCCGATCCCGACCGCGATCATGATCGCCAACCGGCTCGCGGAATCATGCCACAGCAAGGTGCTGAACTCCCGCACCGTCGCCGCCCCCGGACCGCCGACCGCTGCGCCGCGGTGACGGGCCGTATACCGGTCGACCCACACCAGGCCCAGCAATCCCACACCCAGGGTGGTCGCCAAGACCAAGCCATTGACGACCGCAGCGCCGATCTCTCGGTGGCCGAGCGCATCGTCGATGGGCGCCCAGGCGTGGCTAAGCACATCCCACAAGAGAAACAGCAGGATCCCGGTCGCCAAGGCGTTCAACCCCGCCTTGAGTCGTGGCATCGCCGCCGGAAGCCGGCCAAGCGGCAGACCGAGGAAGATGGTGGATCCGGCGATCGCACCGAGCACTGCGATCTGGGCTGATGACATCGGCGATTCCTTTCAGAAACCCGCTCTTTCAGAAACCCGCTCTCAGCTCAGTCGAAGAGAATGTGATTCTACGCAGCGGCACGGGAGGCACGTCGGGCACGGGGCCAGCACATCGGCCGACCCAAGGGCCTCGACGAGTCGAAGGCCGAGCTGCCGACGACGTCATCCCTCATCAGCTAGCCGGTGAGCGGATCGGTGCCGCACGGTTCCAGCGGACCGCCCAGCACGTTGCGATCAGGCATCGGCCCAGTATCCCGCGCGCCGGGGCGAGGCCATCGTGATGGACGTCCGAACTGTGTAAAGCGCAGCTCAGCGACGGGCCCGCTCCGGACCCTATCAGGATTGAACTGACGACCGCTCGCGTACAAGGCAGCCCCGACAACCGGTCGTCGATCCTGAGATGGCCCGGATCCCGAGGTGACTCGACATGGTCAGCACCACACAACGGGTTATGACGTCATCGTGGTGGGATTGGGCGGTATGGGAAGTGCCGCCGCCTATCATCTGGCCGCCCGAGGACGCCGGGTGCTCGGCTTGGAGCGGCGTGAGCCCGCCCACGAGAAGGGATCCAGCCACGGCGGGTCTCGGATCATCCGCCAGTCCTATTTTGAGGAGCCTGGTTATGTTCCGCTGTTGCTGCGGGCCTGCGAGCTGTGGAACGGCATCGAAATGATCTCGGGGACATTGCGATCGCGGAACACCGCGTCGGGCTCGCCGGCGTGCCCGCCCGCCCATTCCTTTCTGCGCCGACGATGAGTGAAGCAGGGCGCGGCGGGCAGTTGACGCTGGCGGTTCAGACCGATTTCCTGAACTCCACGCCCTGCTGGAAGGCCTGCGTGGTCTCGGTTATGTCGGCGACGGGGTCGATCCGGTATTCGGCGAAGTAGCCGAATTTGCTTGGGGCGTCGGCCAGGTCCATCGGATTGTCGGTCTCCACTACCGCGAACCCGCCAGTGCCGTCGAGCTTGCCGACAAATTGGTGAAACGTCGTGCCGGCGGGTGGCGTCCACTTCGCAAACACTTTCAACGCGCGCTCGATGCCCGCTTCATTCTCGGCCGCGGAACCGTTCCAATGGAACGTCCAGGAAACCACGTACTTCATTTCATCCTCCTAGGGCGCCCCGAACTTGTTGTTCTGTACGGATTCTCTCATCGGAGCACGACATATCCGCACGACTCAAGTTTCGTCCCGGGCGCGCGCTCCTAACGAGTGCCGAAAGTCCCTTCCAAGTAGTCAGCGTAGATCGGTGCCGCGCGATCCACGCGCCTTTCAGTCTTGGATACAACCCCTTGCTAATGGCACACAGACCGCCGCGTTGAGCGCTTGCGGCGAGCTGATCATGGGTACCGGCGGGGTTCCTGACGGCGTTGCTACGCCGACAATCCCGCTGTTCATCGGCCAGGGCGCCTTCGGTGAGCTCGAGTGGACGCCGGGCGACCAGCCGGGCATCTGGGCCGGTGACGGCGTGGTGATCGCCGGCGACGTACGCACGCTGGCCCGCGGCTACTGCGCGAACGGCACGACGGTCTACTACGAGGAATACGAGGCGCTTAGCCACATCGCGAGCGTCCCGATCTGGAGGTTCGACTCGATCGCCTGGATCAAGGAGCGCTACGCCGGCCTGCCCGCGCCGCAGAATTGTTCGTCGATCCGGCCAGGCAACCCGGTCGAGCGAATTCCGATGCCGTCGCCAGCGGCCAACCCTCTCACCTAAGCCGCGACCCGACAGGCACGCCGCGGCATCCCAGGAACTTCAAACTCCTATAAGACCGACTGCTAACAAGGTCGCCCCACTCACGACATCCAATGAGCCGACGGCATAGTGACCGCGGCCGTTGGGAGTGCCCAACGCCACCGACGACATGGGTGTGGCATCGCCGCG
>DASPOT010000011.1:0-18378 GCA_035625875.1 Mycobacterium sp.
GTTTGTTGAGGTCGACACCACCGATGCGGGTGGCGCCCAGCCGGGTGCCGGTGGGCAGCTCATCATCGAGGATGCCATCGCCGAGGAATCCGGTGTGCACGCAGTCTAGGGCGGTGGCGAACCGCTCGGCGATGCCGGCCAGCCGGGTCACGATCTCGGGAAACTTCTCGATGATGCGCCCGCAGCGCAGCTCGGCGGTGTTATGCGCGATCGCCTCAAAGCGCAGCACGCGTTCGCCTTTGGTGTAGGCCTTGCCGGTCAACCCCCCGAAGTGCAGCTTGAACACGGTCAGGTCAAACGTAGGTGTCTCGATCGCGGCCTCGATCGCCGATGAGTTGCGGCGGGTGCGGCGCGGACGCCGCGCGGTGCCGAAGATGGTGCGGATCTTGGGCACGTCCAGCCGGGAGCGGGTGCGATCCACCACCGTGTCGAACACCCGCTGCATCCTCGCGCCGTCGGCGAAGATCAGGTTGCGGCTGTGCTCGAGCTGATAGACGGCGAACCCGTAAGCAAATCCGCTGCGGTGTTGCTCGTCAAGATCAAGCCCGAAACACAGGCACGCACTGTAGATCCATCGTTGGCAGACCTGGCCCAGTCGCCCTACAGCCGCATCCTGCGACAAGGCATCTGCGATCCGGGCCAGGCCCGCCGGGTCGGCGATAATGGTGAAACAGTTGCCGGCCTTGGTGAATGCTATCCCCGCCGCGGCGGCCTGCCGAGCCACGAACTCGTGGCCGTTGAGGATGATCTGCGCCCCGAACGGCGGATGCCCCGACATCTTGATCGTCACGTGCCCCCACTCGGGGTCGATGATGTTAAACGAATAGTGGTTGACGTATTCGCGCCTCCTTTCGATGTTGACGATCGCGCCGGTCTTCGGCGAGCGCGTCACCTTCCACACCGGCGCCGGCGCCTTGGCCACCAGCACCAAAAACACCCCGGTGCCGGCCTCATGGCCGGCCAGGTACGCCTCGGCGATGCGGTGCTTGGGCTCGCCGGCCTTGCAGAAGATCACCGGCACCCCGTTGGCCGCGCCCCACGCCTTGACGCGGCGCGCGAACCGGCCGGCCATCCGCATCAGATGCGTGTTGTCCAGCTCGGCGTCGCTGTCGCCGTGCAGCCGCCGCCACCAGGTGCGAAACCTGCCCGGGTGGTGCCCGAGCGGGAAGAACGCGTTGAGCACGATCCGATCCACGCACTCATAGCTGCCGGTCACCAGATCCGAATACCGCAGGCTGAACTCGTCGCTGCACACCCAGCCAACCTAGGCCCTAGGAAACCACCGCCCCCGTGAGGCGAAACTGCCCGAAGGGCCACCGCCGCCGGGCGAAGTCCCGGCTGCGGCGTAGTACCTTCGTCCGCGGGGCCGCACTGTCAACCCTGCGTCCTTCAATATCTTGAGCGCGGTCGTGCGCCCCAATCCCAATGTGGCAGCTACTCTCCGCTGCTCACGCCGTGGTTGTAGTGCTCCATCACCTCGGCACGCAGGCGGGCAGTGACTCGTCGTCGCCGCGGGACGCGCGAGAACATACGCACAGGCGCTGTCAACTTGGCTGGGGCTCAGCGGGATCGGGGCGTGCAGGGGCTGGGTGGGCTGGGCGTCGGTGGTATGGGTCAGGCTGCGGCAGTCAGTCCGGTGACCTCGTTCCAGACGGCGAATCGTCGGGTCATTTCGGTGCGATAGTTGTCAGCGGTGAGGCGATGGCGGCGGGGCCGGAAGTGAGGCGAGATCCCATTCGGCGCCTTCTGCGGTTGCACGAGGTTGTTCACAACACGTTGCGGCGCAACCGTACCCGGTGATCGTGACCGAGGAGCGCACCGCTTCGCGCCAGGCGCGGGCTACCGCGGCAACCGCTACTCGGTGCCGCCCGAACTGGCCGCAGCACGGGTGATGGTGACCCGCCCGGTCGGGGGCGAGTTCATCGACATCGCTACCAGCGGTGGGATCGTTGTTGCCCGCCACCGACTGCTCGCCGACGGGCTCGGCGCCACCGTCCGCGATGCCGGGTATGTGATCGCGCTGGACGCCGCGGCCATGGCCGCGGCGAACACTGGTCGCCCGCACCGGCGCAAGGACCGCATCCCACCCGGACCCGAGGCCCGCGCCGCCGCGGCCGAACTGCGCCAGCGCCTGGCCGCCAGCGACAGCGCTGTCATCGAAACACCAACCACTACAACCGATTACACCGTCATTGACCTGTCCGTCTACGAGCGGGCCGCCCAGCAGAGGACCCCGAAATGACCAGCACCGACACCTCCCTGACCACACCTGCCACCGCTGAGGCGGCCAGCCGCTATCAGCGGCTCCGCGGGCATCTGGCCGCGCTGCGCCTGGTGTGCTACCAGCTCCCTGGCCCGGCCACGTTGCCCGCCGGCGGGACATCCTTGTTGAGTTGCGACTTTACGATCTGGCCGCTGGAGAGAAGCACGCGCCCTAGCTGCTCCATGTTCGGCACATCGGGCAGCGCTGCCACCGGCACCCAGGTTTCGAAGGTGAGTGACGCGGGCGTATGGGCCGCGTGAAGTGAGGTGTGTCTGGACCGTCGTGGGGCGGTGTGGTGGGTCCCGGCGGCGCACTCTGACCTACGCGTGCTCAAGCGGTGGTGGTTTTCGCTCGGCCTCAGGTAATGACTTTCGCGGTCGCGCAGTGGGAGGAGCCCGGCGTCTGTACTAGAGAACGAGGTCGTGCCTCATAGAAACGTCGACGTCAACCCGGGCTCCCGCCACCTCGCCGCTTGCCGGCGACGGCTGTGGTTGTTAGTTGCTTGATACCTCCGCGTGGGTGTGAGTGTGTTGAGCGGGCAGGTCACGTCGTGCTGGTGGGCCACCGAGCGTGGTGGTGTCGCCATGACGGGCCTGCTCGTCTATGGGATGGCGGTGTCCGGCGACGACGCGCGCCCAGCGCTCGGCGTCGAATGGTCGCTGGCTGCGCAGCATGGCGAACGCGAGCCGGTGCGCGCGGTGGCTGACGGCGATCAGGGCGACCAGCGGCGGCTTGCCGCGGGCCAGCAGCTGGCGCCGGTAGGTAATGAAATCGGGGTGATGCAGGGACACCGCGGCCCAATCCGACGATGGCCCTGCGTAATTCGACCAATCCTTTCGCGGCTGATCCCAGTGCGGGACCGGGCACGGCCGGCCGATTCATAGCCGATCGGGACCAGACCGGAGGCCACAAGATTTCCCTTGCCACCAGGGAAAGTGTCGTAAGAGAGCGGGTTTCACGGATTGTTGGATCAGTAGAGAGGGGTACCTGCGGCGGCGGGCCGCTGGGTAAGGCAGCGGCAGCCTTGGACTGATTCTGGTCCGCTGAGCGGACCGGCCTCTTCACTTTCGCCGTATTACGCCGAAAAATTCTTCCAATGCCACTCGACATCCTCATTAACGGTGGTGGCATCGCCGGACCTTGTCTCGCCTTCTGGCTGACCAGGCAAGGCCATGCCGTGACAATCACCGAACAGGCTCGCCAACTGCGCACCGGTGGGCAGGCCGTCGACTTCCGGGGCCCCTCGCTCGTGGTGCTTGAGAAGATGGGCCTCCTAGGCCAGGTGCAAGCGAGTGCCACGCAGATGGGGCCGCTCGTCTTCGTCGATGAACGCGGTAAGGAAGTTGGTCGATTACCCGCCGAAGTCATCAGCGGCGAGCTGGAGGTCTTCTGGGGCGATCTCGCCCGCATCCTGCACGAAGCCGTGCGCGGGGACGTCAATTACCGCTTCGGCGTCCGAATCACGGCCCTCTCCGACGACGGAGAACGGATCGAAGCGACCTTCAGCGACGCATCGACGGGCACATATGACCTCGTAATCGGGGCTGATGGGCTGCACTCCGGCGTGCGAGACCTGGTGTTCGGTCCCGAAGAGCAGCACGTCACACAGCTAGGCCAGTGTTTTGGATTCTTCGACATGGAGAACCGCCTGCGGCTCGACCATTGCGGCATGGCATGTGGCCTCCCCGGTCGAACGGCGATGCTGCAGGCCACCGACCCCGACAAGCCCGCACGCGCGAGCTTCTATCTCACCGACCCCCAACTCGTTTTCGACTATCGAGACACCGAAAACAACAAACGGCTGTTCGCCGAGCGGTTCGCCGGGATGGGCTGGGAGACTCCCAGTTTGCTCGAAGGGCTCGCCGAGGCTCCGGAGGTGTACTTCGACTCGATCGCCCAAGTCCACCTGAGTTCCTACTCACGCGGACGGGTGTGCCTGATCGGCGACGCGGCCTGGTGCGCCTCGCCCCGTTCGGGCATGGGCACAAGCCTCGCGGTGGTCGGGGCCTACGTGCTGGCTCACGAGCTGCGTGCGGCGTGCGGGGACCACGCGGCGGCGTTCGCCAAATATCAGCAGCTACTCGTGCCATACGTAGCGCGGTGCCAGAAGCTCGCCATCGCCTTCCTCAAGCTAGAGAACCCCTCCTCGGCCTGGATCAGCCGGCTCCGAAACGTCGGTTTTCGACTCCTACGCATCCCAGTGGTCAGCAAGCTGGTCGCCAGGCAGTCGCTGGCGGTCGGACGTTCCTTCACCCTGCCGAGCTACTGAGCCGCTCGATCATGCGGCACTGGAGGAGCCGTCCAATCGCCGCTTGGGGCGTAGCAATGTCGTGCAAATTTCGCACGGCGAAGCTATACGCCCAGATGTGAACACGAGACAAGACCTGATCGATCTCGTTTCTACAAACGAGACAGGGCAGCGGTCGTTGAACCGGATTCCGATAGCAGCGCGGCGATTCGGTACTGAGGCAGCCGGCCGGTAGCGTGGTCGTTGTGACGAACCCGGTCGTTCATTTCGAGATCCTAGGCCCGGATGGGGCGTCGCTCATCGAGTTTTACCGCGATCTGTTCGGGTGGCAGCTTCAAGACAGGCCACTACCGGGGTGGCCGCACTACGGGTTGCTACAGGCTCAAGCCGGTATCGCCGGTGCGATCGGTTCGGCTGACGCAGCCGACGGCCCGGCGGTCGTGGTCTATGTCGAGGCCGATGATCCGGAGGCCTACGTGAGTAAGGCCCAACGTCTCGGCGGGACAGTGGTCATGCCCGTGACGCATGTCCCGCCGGCCGAGGTCACCGTAGCGTGGTTGCGTGACCCGCAGGGCAATCTCATCGGAGTCGTACGTAACCACGAAACTGAGTGATACCTCGCGGGAGGTCCTTGTGACCGGCCGGCAGAGGCGTCCCGCCTAGGCACCCGTACGGGACAAGATTTGATCAGCCTCGTTTCTCCAAATACGAGATATGCCAGGACGAAGTGGTTACACCCGATCGCTGGCTATGGTTGGGCCGTGGATTGGCCGCATCGGCAGTTACTTGACATCGGCAATCGGGTGGTATGTGCCCGCGTGATAGGTCACGGGCCTACTGTCGTCCTTGAAGCCGGCGGGGCGGATGAAGGGACGACGGAAGCCTACGGCGGCTGGCTGGAAGAGCAGCTTGCCGCCTTTGCAACCGTGCTGACCTACGACCGCGCCGGCAGCGGACGCTCTCCAATTCATCAGCTTCAGATAAACGCCGTTCGTTCTCTTGCCGCCATCCCAGCCGCGGCTGGATCGGGGCACGGTGTCGGCGGCGGGTACCGTCTGCGAGTCGATGACCGCCGCGGTCGGGCACCGGTCCCGCCCGGCCCGCACCCGCAGTCGGTCGCGCAGCGCGTCGAGGATGCGCTGCCACGCCCCGCTGCGGGCCCAGCGGGCGAAGACCGCGTACACCGTCCCGGCTGGCGGGAACTCCACCGGCAGTTGCCGCCACGCGATACCACCGCGCACGATGTACAGGATGACGTCCACTATCACACGGCGGCAATGCTTCTCGCGTCGTCCGCCGCGGCCTGCCGTGCTGCCCGGCGCAGGCAACAGCGGTTCGAGGATCGCCCACTCTGCGTCGGTCACCGACGACGAGTACACCGCGCAACCATGTCCGCCCGCCGCGTGGGGCGGGCACGACGGGCATGGCGAGATCGGCGATGATGGCATTGTGGGCTCCTGGTCTGGGCGGGGACTTGGTAATCACCGACCCAACCAGGAGCCGACTTCTTCGGTTCTCCGCGAGGCACACGCCCGCCCGTCGCGAGTTCTCAAACACTCTCTCAGACTAAGTTCCGCAACCTAATCCACTCACATCTACTGCACCACAAGTATTCTCAAATAACTTGACGATGCCAACAGGGGTCTCTTCGACCGGTAAACTAATGGTCTGCAGTCTCGATAAAAAACGGTAGGTAGTTTGGCGGTATGACTGAGGTCCTTATGTTTGTGGTGTTGACTCCTTACGCGTGCCTGTCTGGTTTCCGGGCGAGCAAGATTCCGCGGTCGCCGGCGGTCGGCCGGTGGGTGACGTCAACAAACCCCACTTTGTTGGCGATCTCACGGAGTTCGGCTGTCGACCAGCATTTTCCGGGTGTGGAGTGCATCAACAGCACCGAGTATTCGGCCACCGGTAGCGGGCCTCGTTTGTCGGCGTTGACGTGACTGTCGTGGTCAATCAACCAGCCCCCGGCTGGCAGCGCGGCAAAAGATGCCGCCAGCAAGTATTCAACTCGCTCGGCATCCCAATCGTGTAGCACCTGGGAGTACAGGTGTACGCCGTAACCGTCGGGAAGCGGGTCGGTGAACATGTCGCCGGTGATGACCGAGATCCGGTCGCTGAGACCGCGTTGGTGCAGCAGCTTGCGGGCCGCCTCATTTACCGGCGCCCGCTCGAACACTGCAGCACGGCTATCGGGGCGCCCGGCGATGATGGCGCTGGCGTAACTGCCCGAGCTGCCGCCGACATCGAGCAGGTTGCTGATCGGGAGGTTCTCGACCGCGTGGGCCAGCGCCGGGGCGAGGAAGGCGGCCCGAGCATCCATGGCCGCGGTGATCCTCGATGCGAATTGCACGTCGGCCAACCGACCCGACCAATCGGCCATGGGGACGGGTGCAGACTCCGACTTCCGGTCGGTCGGGCGCGCGCTGGCCCAGGCGGCCTGCTCGCCGCTGCGTAGAACCCGTCCAAGTTCGGTGACGGCGGGCCTTTCGGCCAATGACCCGTAGTAGGAACGCAAGTCATAGGGCGAGCCGGCTACCAGGTGCTGGCGCGCCATGTCAGTGAGCTCAAGGTGATCCCCATTGCTGACGTCGCGATCGATCAGCCCTAACGCGGCGCAGTAGGTCAGCAGCACGTCGGTGGGCCGCTCGGCCAGTCCTACCTCGTCGACCAGCTCCGCTGCCCGAACCGGCCCACGCCTCGCAAGCCAGGTGAACAGATCCAGGTCGGCTACCGCGGTGATCAACAAGTCCCCGGCGTAGATGCCTTCCCGTATCCGATACAGCATGGTCGGATCGGGAAACTGGGCATGCAAGGCCATCAGATCAGCATGCCGGATCCCCTGACAGGCGAACCTGCGAGGCGCCGGAGGGCTCAACCCACTCGGTCACCAGGGTGTGTGTCCGAATCCGGGCTGATCAAAAGAACCCCTCCATCAGAGTAGGTACCGAGGACTAGCACCTCCGAGCGCACTGGACCTATTTGGCGCGGCGGAAAGTTCACGACGCCAAGGACCATTCGATTGAGCAGTTCATCGCGCGAGTAGTTCGTGATCTGGGCCGAAGATCGCTTAAGCCCGATCTCGGGGCCGAAATCGATACGCAGCTTCCACGCGGGACGTCGGGCTTCCGGGAAGTCGTCGACTTCGATCACACGCCCCACTCTGATATCAAGGGCTGCGAACTGCTCGAACGTCACAGATTCCACGACGAGACACTATCGCTGTCACCCATCGGAACCGGCCCCGGCCAGAGGGGGGAGCCCACGCACTCCGCCCGGCGTGTCTCAAGTTCACTGCACAAGTGCAGTGCAAGTGCAGTCATTCGCGAGAAAGTGCGGTCAAACTTGCGAAACTACAGAAGATTTGTAGACATCCCAGGTTCGTAGGTTGTCAAGCTGCCGCTGGCATGCGATGTGCCCAGGCGGTGTGTTCGTTGTAGGGGCTATGGTGGCGTAGGCAGCCGTGCAGGATGCCCATGAGACGGTTGCCGAGGGCGCGCAGGGCTTGGTGGTGGGTGTCGCCGGCGGCGCGGTGTTGGTCAGGAAAGCCCGTGCGCCGGGGCTGGTGGAGATGGCGCAGAGGGCCCTGGGCTGCCCCGCGTTTTCCGGACTGCGGGTTTCGCGTCCATTTACGCGGCGAGCTGTGAATTCAGGTACTCGGTGCGGACTTCGTGTGGTGTCCGGTAGCCGAGTGCGGAATGAATTCGTCGGTGATTGTAGAACAGTTCGATGTATCGCGCAATATCCTCCTTCGCTTTCTTCCGTGTCGGGTACACCATCTGGTGCACCCGCTCGTTCTTCAGGCTCGCGAAAAACGATTCCGCGAGCGCGTTATCCCAACATTGACCGGTCCCGCCCGACCGAATGCCGCAACCCGAGCTCGAGCAATTTTTCCCGGTATTCGGTCGACGTGTATTGCGTGCCGCGGTCGGAATGCATAATGCAATCCGCGTGGAGCCGCCCGTTGCGCATCGCCATCTCCAACGCGTCGACGAAGAGTTCGGTGCGCATGTGGTCGGCCATCGCATACCCGATCACCTCGCAGGTGGCGCAGTCGATCAGCGAAGCCATAAATACAACCAGCCCTGCCATGTTCTGATGTAGGTGATGTCGCCGACGACCTTGGTTCCCGGTTGCTGGGCGGTGAAGTCGCGCTTGAGCAGGTCGACGGTGCCGGGGGCGTGCGGGTCCGGTTCGGTGGTGGTGCGAAACGGCCTGGGCTGCACTGGAACCAGACCCATCTCACGCATGAGATTGCGAACGAGCTTGGGCCCGACCCGTTCGCCGGTGCGGACGAGTTCGGCGTGGATGCGCCGGTAGCCGTAGGTGGCGTCGAAGGACTCGAACAGGGCGCGGATCTTCTCGGCGAGCAGCTCACGGCGCCGTTGGGCGGCGCTGACCGGCCGGCCCCTCCACTCGTAGAAGCCGGACTTGGACACCTCCAGCAGCGCGCACATCCGCGCAATCGTCGGGAGCTGTGCCGCCTCCGCGGCGGCGGCGCGCTCCGCAGCGATGAACTCGAATTTCTCGGTCACCGTTGCTCCCTTGCGAAGTGCGCTGCTACTTTTTTCAGGAAAGCGTTCTCGATTCCCAGTTCCCGATTACGGCATTCGAGTTCCCGCAACCGGGCGCGTTCGGACAATTCCAGCGGCGGCTCGTCACCGGCGTGTGCGGCGCGGTATTTCTTCACCCAGCCGCCGACCGTCGTCTCGTTGAGCCCGTATTCGCGGGCTACCTGGGCGATCGACCGATTCGACTCGACTATGAGCTTCGCAACCTCGTCACGAAACTCGGGCTTGTATTTCGTGTATTTCCCCGCCAATTCCTCTCGTCCTTTCCGGATCGGACCCTATTTGGTCCGCAGTCCGGAAAGCGGGAGGCACGCCCCCCGCTGGGAAAGATTGGGCATCCCCGCGACGGGGTTCACGGCCGGTTGCAGATCGTCTATGGGCTGCTGTGCTCGGTGACCGGGATACCGATCGCCATCGAGGTGTTCGAGGGCAACACCGCCGACCCGAAAACTTTGACCGCCCAGATCACCAAGCTTAAGGACCGGTTCGGGTTAAGCCGGGTGGCTGTGGTGGGTGATCGCGGCATGCTCACCTCCGCGCGCATCGACGACCAACTACGTCCAGCAGCCCTGGATTGGATCAGCGCGTTGCGTGCCCCGCAGATCAAGGCCCTCGTCGAGGGCGGGGCGCTGCAGCTCTCGCTGTTTGACCAACAGAACCTGGTTGAGATCACCCGCCCGGATTATCCCGGCGAACGGCTGGTGTGCTGCCACAACCCGGGCCTGGCCGGAAAGCGGGCCCGCAACCGCGACGATCTGCTGGCGGCCACCGAAAAAGAGCTGAACCAGATCGCCGCGGCCACCCGCCGAGACACCCGGGCGCTGCGCGGCAAAGACAAAATCGCCCTGCGGGTGGGCAAGGTGATCAACCACTACAAAGTGGCCAAGCACTTTCACATCGAGATCACCGACGACTCATTTACGTTCTTGCGCAACACCGATCGGATCGCTGCCGAGGCTGCCTTGGATGGCATCTACGTGCTGCGCACCAGCCTGCCCAACCACACCCTTCCCGACACCGATGTGGTGGCGCGCTACAAGGCACTGGCCGACGTCGAGCGGTTCTTCCACACCATCAACGGTGAGCTCGATGTGCGGCCATCCGCCACCGGCTCGCCGACCGGGTGCGCCCGCACGTGTTTTTGCGGATGCTGTCCTACTACATCAGCTGGCACATGAAAGCCGCTCTCGCCCCGATCCTGTTTGCCGACAACGACAAACCCGCCGCCCACGCCAAACGCACCAACCCCGTCACCGCGGCCCAACGCTCCGATGCCGCGCTATCCAAGGCAGCGCGCAAACGCACCCACGACGACTACCCGGTGCACAGCTTCACCAGCCTGCTGGCAGACCTGGCCACCATCTGCGCCAACCACATCCAGCCCGCCAACGACACGCCAGCATTCACCATGATCACCGCGCCTACCTCACTGCAGCGACGGGCCTTCGAACTGCTCGGCCTCTCCCACCGCCTCGGCTACGCGTAGTCAATACACCCAACCAGCAAGACCACAAAACCGCTGCTCACCCCCCAAACACGTCACCACCCCCTGGGGAAACTTCGGATCAGGGATCTACTGACATTTCCGTGGGTCGGATCCTGGCCCTCTCGAGACCTTCCGTCTGGGCCGCGCGAGGGGTGCGCCCGTAGGCGGCGCGGCCCAGACAACCTCCATGACAGTGGAATCCGCAGGACAGTGCCTGATTCGTGACCCACGGAAACGTCACAAGAGCCATCTTTTATTACAAGTTTCATGCTGACCCAATGTCTGAGGCGGAACGTTCTTGGTCGCGATCGATCCCGACCTGACGTGGCCGTACGTCGTCCTTCAGCCGATGGCTCCGAGCCGTTTGATTGGCGCTAACTCCCAGCGACTGCAACTAAGTCGCCTGGAATCCTTCGCGCCAGCGGCGTTTTATGTGGAATGGTTTCAGAACATCGCCGCCGAGCTGACTTCGGGATGGCTGCGCATGTACTCCACGAGCCGATCGACATAGCTGGGGAACGCAGGCGGCTCGATCCCGCTGCCGGCAAGGTCAGCACGACAATGGTCGGTCAAATAGAAAGTGGGATGCCCGAAGTAGTCGACCACTTCGGGAGGGATGCGCATCAGCCGGTAGAGCCCCGGAACGCGCGCAAGCGACGCCTTCGCGAGCTTCCGCGGCAACGGAACCTTGATGAGCTCCCGGCCGGTCGCCCGGGCGAGCGCATCCACCATCTCGTCGACGGTGAGCGGCCGGGGATCGGCCAGCTGATAGGTCCGGCCCTCGGAAACCGATCGCCCGCTCAAATACTCGATCGCGTTGACGATGAAGTCGCGCGGGACCACGTTCACCCGCGTCATCGTGGGATCTCCCGCCACCGGCATGATCGCGCGCCGCGGCTGCCGCAACAGCCACTGCACGAGGAAGTAGGGCCCGTCGAACTTTTGCGTCTCACCTGTGCGACTGTCACCGACGACGATGGAGGGGCGGTAGATGGTGGCCGGCATCCCCGCCGACATCCGGCGGCGCACCTCCGCCTCGGCGAGATGCTTGGTCTCCTCGTAATAGTTGTTGAACGGCGCGCCGACTTCCAGGTCGTCCTCGCTGAACGGGCCGGCGTAGCGGCCGCTGACATAGCACGTGCTGAAATAGTGCAGGCGGGTCAACCCCGGGCAGCGCTCAAGGGCATCCAGGACGTTGCGTGTGCCCTCGACGTTGACCCGAACCCCCACCTCACGGGCCACCGCCAGGTCGTACACCGCCGCCAGGTGCCACGCCTCGGTGACCTCGTTGAAGGTATCTGCGCCAAGGCCCAGCCCAGGCTCGGTGATATCACCCTCAACCACCTGAATCCGCCCCTGCAGGGCCGGCTCGGCGGTGCTGAGCTCGGTCACACGTTGCTTTGCCAGAGCCGCGAACTTGGACTGCACCAGGCACATCGCCGCATCGTCGGTGCGTTTCAGGATGCCCGGCAGCAACGCGCTGCCGAGAAAGCCGGGAAACCCGGTCATCAATACGGTCATCGCTGCACTCTCCTGTTCATTGTTATCCGCGGGCACTTGAGTTCGGCGACTCGCCGCTTCGGTGCTACCACACGGTAGCTCTCCTCTACCCATTCGCAGAGCAGTTCGGGTGACGGCGCCCCTCCCCGAACGGGACCGACACCCAGCCTGCCTTGCCCAACCCGTACCCGTTCGGGCCTGCGCGCGGTACGGCCATGGCGTGGGCGTGGGCTGAGGGGTTTTGAGTTTGACGCTGTATCCTGCCGTTTCCGCGTCGTTGTGGCCGAGGAACACGAACACCTTCTTGTTGACTTTGGCGACGGACTCGCCCGACGGGAACTCCTCGTATGCTCCCGGAAGTCCCAGCGCAAACTCGCGCACCAACGAGCGAACGGCAAATGGATCCATGGGAGCTCCGTGATTGCGGAAAATCGGGGTCAAATTAGGCTCGGCTATATTCAGTTCCCGAAGTGGGATCAACTCGGTCAACTTGTCGCTGGTGACGCCGCCCTTTCGAAACTGTTCACGCCGAGCGACAACACCAAGGACCGGTTTGTGTATCGGTCTGTCGGCGGAATCGGGCCCGTATCGCCAAACAATGTGGCCGGCACGATATGCGACGCGGCCTGGGTCGCCTGGCAACAGATATCTAACGTGCCACCCACCGAGGACCAATTCGTTGCGAATCAGATGTGCGCGCTCCGGTGATCACTTCTTCTGCGGCGGACAGGGTGAAGCCGTTGTCGGCCAGCCAGCGCAGGTAGTCGCCGGGGGTTAGGTAGCGGGTCGGCGTCCACTAGTTGGTCGCACGGGGTCGGCTTTCGACATTTCGTGCGGGGTGCGGCTGCCGGTGAGTCGTGAGCTTGACCGCGATCGGCTACAACCACGGATCCGCGCGGTGATGGATCGCCTCGACGTTGCGATACCACGCGGGGTTCGCACCAAGGGTGTGTGGCGACTGCCGAACCGCGGCGTGTTGGAGCAGGCCGGGCTCGCCCGCAAAGTTGCCCGCCTTATCCCTCTCGGAGTGGTGAAGGGCTAAGCACCCCGGCGGTCCGGGACCGCCAGGGGTTGTAAGCTGCTCGGCAAGGAAAGGAACGCGACATGAGTACCCTTGAAGACATTCTGGCCGAGCATCCACTCTTTAGTGACTTGGATCCGCGTTATATTCAATTGGTAGCCGCGTGCGCGTCGGAGGTCCACTATAACGAGGGCGACGTTCTCTTCCGCCAAGATGAGAAAGCAAACAACTTCTATCTCATTTGCGAAGGAAAAATCGCGCTCCAGATCCACGCTCCCGGCCGCGGCAGCTTGACGGTTCAAACGCTAGAAGACGGTGAGATCCTCGGATATTCGTGGTTGATACCACCGCATTACTATCGATTCGATGGGCGCGCGGTGAAGGCGACCCACGCGATCGTCCTGGATGGCACGCGCCTGCGTCCTATATGCGAAGAGGATTACAAGCTCGGATACCAGCTAGTGTCTCGAATCGCTTCAATTCTGGGCCGCAGCTTTGATGCGACAAGACACCGACTCTTGGATGTCTATAGCAGACTCTTGGATGTCTATGGCAGTGGTACCTGACTCGGCCGATTACTCCGCCGTTAAACATGGCTGCCCGGTCACGGCGACAAATGGCTCCCTGCCGATGGGACTTCGTTCCCTACCGGCCGCCCGCGCAGAACTTGGAGGATCGAAATGATAAGTCCCACAACATCTCAACAACCGAAGGATCTAACGTGCTACCCACCGAGGACCAATTCGTTGCGAAGGTCTGCGAGACCCTCGATCGTCTGCGAAGGGCTGCCGTCGGCGAGGAGGTCACGATGCCCGTCCGGGTCGGCCTTGCCGGCGCCAAACTGCCTCCGAGCCGCAGCGAGATCCTGAGCCGCAGCGAGATCCTGCTGCCATGGTGTCGGATCAGAGCTGCCGATGAGCGCGATGCCGAGGCGATGAGGTATCTGAAGAACGCTGGCGAAGTTCAGACTACCGACGGTGGCGGGAACACAGTTACAGTCAGCTATAGCCGCGACCTGGTGGCCGAGCTCGATCTGCCCTACGCGATCTGCACAGCGGATCATTACTTCGGAGCCGGACAAGCAGGACAGGATTCGTGGCCCACTCAACTCGACGCAACGGCTGACGAACGCCGCACCGGGATCAAACCCGTCGACTGTATACGGGCCGCCTTCACCTTGGCCGAGATCACGACCTACGGAAGCTCGTCGCCACCTGGCGATGCGAAGTCGACCCGCTAGAAGGATTCGGATACAGCATCAGCTGGTCAGACAGCCGCAGATCGCGGATCTTTCCCCACCAGCTGTCCGAAGACGAAGTCGACCGCTGGATTGAATGGATCGAACGTTTGTGGGAGTTCTATGACAGCATCCCGATAGCGATCACGCGGCTTTTACACGCAGTGTCCGAGGTCAAGCCGCGGCCCGAGGACACCCTGATTGATGCAATTGTGGTGTGGAAGAACCTTTTTGGCACTCCACAAGAATCGACGATGCGAATAACGTTCTCGATGGCACGCATACTCGCGGAAACAGCAGAGGAACGGCGCGACCGCTGGAATGATTCCAAGTCGATCTACACTTTGCGCAGCGACATCGCGCACGGAAACCCCAAGTCGGAGAAGCTATCCCCTGCTCAGCTTAACGGTGCAGCTCAGCGCGCCGTACCGATCTCTGTCGAACTGCTCCGTACGGTGATGCTGTCACACGCACATCTTTTGACCGACCACAAGAATGACGCCGAGCGCAGCGCGGCCGTTCTTCTGAGCTAGGAAGATGCTTGCTCTAACCGCGCAACAGTGTCTATCACTCACGAGCACGTATGACGCCCGAGTGCTGACCGCCGTCCTCTCCGAGGGAGAGCTGCACAACTGTACAGTTGTAGGAACCGCCACAAAGATGAGAAAAAGCGGTCCGCCATTTTGATGAGAATCCTGCAAACCTCCAGGTAGAAGGGTCGGCCTCCGCCACGCAGCTTGAGAACCTAAAGACCAATCGCGGCGGGTGGCGACGGTGACATCGAGCCAACTTCGGTCCGGATTGTTGAGACTCTCTCTCGAAAGCGTTGGATTGCATCAGGAACAGCGCCGAGGGGAGAGATTTTGTCATTGTGCGGCGAAGAACTTCAGGGCTGCTGCGTTGACGGCTTCAGGCCGCTCGAAGAACCCGGAATGACCGGCGTCCGGGATCTGCAGATAGCTGCCATTAGGCAGGGCGTCGGCGACCTCGCGTCCCAGGTACGGCGGCGTTACCACGTCGTCGGCGAAGCCGATCACTAGTGCCGGGGCGGCGATGTTGCGGTAGGCCGGCAAGCGGTTGCTCTGCGGCGAGACGTCCAGCTGGCATCGATTTCCCGGGGTTGGCTTGGTCGGCCACATGCTGAACATTGCGATCCAGTCGTCGATGGCCGCGTCGTCGTTGAGGGTTTTGCGTGAAAAGTTTTCCAGCAAGCGGATTTTCGCATCGTATGCGGGTGGCAGCTCGACCCCGCCAGCATAGAGTTCGGCCTCGGCCTGGTAGAAGAACTGGCGGGCGCGGTCCAGGCGGCCGCGGGTGGCCATCAGCACGGCGGCGCTGACCAGTTCGGGCCGTGCCACCATGAGTTCCTGCGCAATAAATGAGCCCATCGACACCGCGACGATGCGGGTCGGGGCGATGTTCAGGGATTCGATCAGCGCCGCGGTGTCGGCGACCATGGTTTCTGTCGTGAAGCCCTCGGCGTTTTCGGTGGCTCCGATTCCACGATTGTCGAAGGTGATGCAGCGATATCCGGCTGCCAGGAACGCCGGGACTTGATGTAGCTGCCAGGTGCGTCCGGCACCGCCTTGACCGGCGATGAAGACAACGGACTCACCGGCGCCGCGGTCGTCGTAAGCCAGGTTGATCACCCAACGACGGTACAAGCAGCGGGTAGCAGGTCTTGACCCCTGTCGGAAAATCGGGCCAAGGAGGCGTCTAGCCGCGGTCTTGCTGCCGATGGGGTATCGCCACACCCATCGGAGAAACCGCCGGTTAAGGAGTTCGGGCAACCGGAGGCTTGACCGCCCGGCCCCCGGTTGACCGCAGCCCTCATATTGGCAAGTTTTCGCTTGCGTGCTCGACGAAAGTCTCGAATCTGATACCACCGATCAATTCCTGTCTCACCTACGCAGTGTCGGCAATCTGGGAATTCATCGGTCGTAAGGCGTTGCTGATGTGGGGACCCACCCTATGTCGCCCCGGGCAATGCGGATCGTGATCATCCCCTCTGCGGTTGAATACCATTGCCGCTTAAAAGACAGATGGCGCGCGGCGCAGGGCGGCGCCCGTAGCGCTTTTAGCGGATCGACACTAGCTGGTTGATCGAGTCCCGGGGAAGGTTGCCCTCGGCGACGGCCGTCACCATCAACCTGTTCAATGTGATCGCACCGTTGTGGTTGTCAAGGAAAGCGATGTCGGCAGCATCGCGTCCGGTGGCGATGCGCACCAAGGTCTGGCGCGGCGCCAGGAGGTTCCCGTCGACTACTCGCCATTGTCCCTCGACGAACGCCTCGGCGACCGCGGGGAAGTCCATCGGTGCAGGCCTGGCGCGTACACGGAAACAACACGGGCCGGCACGTTGACCGCCAGGAGTAGCGCCACCACCAGGTGCGCGAAGTCGCGGCACACACCGGCACCGGCGAGCAGGGTGTCCACCGCTCCATCGATCGGGCCGCTGGAGCCGGGCTCGTAGCTCAGCCGGGTGCTCACCCGGATGAGAATCGGGTGCGCGCGTCGCCTGCCGACGTCGTTACGGCTTGGCCCTGGCAGGCCGTAGAAGAGATTGACGCTGGAGCCTCGACCTTCGGGTGTCCCCCGGTTGCTGCTACGAGCGCGAGTACCAGTCTCTCAGTTCATATTCGGGGCTTCGCAGGCGGCGCGCGCGCCGTTGTTGTTCGAGTGCGAAAGGGCTGGTGGGTTATGCAAGTTCTGTACGAGCGGTGCGCGGCGGTCGATGTCGGTAAGGACGTGGTCGCGGTGGCGGTGAGGGTACCGGGTGACGGGCCGGACGGTCGGAAAACGGTCAAGCGCACCTTCAGGACGTTCTACGGGGTGCTACGTGAGGCCGCCCGGTGGCTGACCGATCAGCGGGTGACGCACGTGGCGATGGAGGCCACCGGGATCTATTCGATGCCGGTGTATCACGCGCTGGTCGAGCACGGTGATTTCGAGCAGGTAGTGGTGTGTAACGCCGGTCATGTGAAGAATGTGCCGGGCCGCAAAACGGATTTGTCCGACGCCGAGTGGCTGGTGCATCTGCTGGAGTGCGGGCTGCTGCGTGGCTCGTTCATCCCGCCCGTCGAGATCAAGGCGGCCCGCGATGTGATCCGGTACCGCACCAAGCTGACCGAGTCGCGCACCAGCGAATTGCAGCGGCTGGGCAACGTGCTGCAAGACGCCGGGATCAAGATCGATTCCGTGGCATCCACGATCACCACCATGTCGGCGCGGGCGATGGTGGAGGCGCTCATCGACGGGGAACGTCGCCCGAAGACGCTAGCCGATCTGGCCAAGGGCAGGATGCGCGCGAAGATCCCGGATCTGGCGCGGGCGCTGGAAGGCCGCTTCGGCGACCATCATGCGCTGATGTGTCGGCTGCACCTGGATCACCTCGATCACCTCGACGAGATGATCGCCAAGCTCGACGCCCAGGTCGAGGAGATGATGGAGCCCTTTCGCCCCCAACGGGAGCTGCTGATCACGATCCCCGGCATCGGTCAGATGTCCTCGGCGGTGGTCATCTCCGAGATCGGGGACGATGTCGCCGCCTATTTCCCCACCGCCGAACAGCTGGCGTCCTGGACCGGGCTGTGCCCAGGCAACCACGAATCGGCAGGCAAGCGGTATCGCGGCAAACGCCGCAAGGGCAACCAGCACCTGCAGCCCTGGCTGGTCGAGTGCGCGTGGGCGGCCGTGCGCACCGACGGCTACCTGCGCGAGTTCTACCGAAGACAGGTCCGCGTGCCCGGCGGGTTCCGCAGCCCGACCGCGAAAAAGAAAGCGATCGTCGCGGTCGCTCACAAACTCGCCGTGATCATCTGGCACGTGCTCACCACCGGCCGCCAGTATGAGGACCTCGGCGCCGACTACTTCACCACCCGCATCGACCCTGAGAAGGAGAAGAACCGCCTCGTCGCCAAGCTCGAGGCCCAGGGATACACCGTCACCCTCGAACCCGCCGCCTGACCCTCGAAACACACACCGTCACAAACTGACCCGGCTCCGCTGCGCTACGCCGGGCGCCTTCGGCTGCTGTGGTCACGACGATTCAC
>DASPOT010000012.1:0-14916 GCA_035625875.1 Mycobacterium sp.
CCCACGCCGCAACGGATCTCGATCCATCCGGGCTGCGCCGATCCCTGAGCTCAGCCGGCACGGAAAGCGGATCGACCTGCGCCGCACGATGAACGCCTCCCGCACGACCGGCTGGGAGGCGGTGATCTTTGCGCGGACCCGCCCCCGCCAGCGCCCCAAGCGCGTCGTGTTGGTCTGTGACGTGAGCCGGTCGATGCAGCCCTACGCGATGATTTACCTGCACCTGATGCGCGCCGCGGTGCAACGCCGGGCGGGGATCCGCCCGGAAGTCTTCGCGTTCTCGACGTCGCTGACCCGGCTCACGGCGGTGCTGTCACACCACTCGCCAGAGGTCGCATTGCACCGTGCCAATGCGAAGGTCACCGACCGCTACGGCGGGACCCGGCTCGACCGCAGCATCGGCGCCCTGCTGGCCCCGCCGTACGGCAACGTGCTGCGCGGCGCGGTGGTGATCATCGCCTCCGACGGCTGGGACAGCGATCCTCCCGCCGTACTCGAACAGCGCTCACCCGAGTGCGCCGACGCGCGGCGTTGCCGGTCTGGCTCAACCCACGCGCCGGACAGCCCGGATTCCGGCCGTTAGCCGCATCGATGGCAGCGGCCCTGCCGCACTGCGACCTGTTCCTGCCGGCGCACTCGCTGGCCGGTCTGCGCGAGCTGTTCCTCGCGTTGGCGTCCCAAGGACGGCAGGGGGTTAACGCACGCGCCGGGTAAGGCAGGATTTGCAGATGTGGAGCAGCTATGGGCGAACCGGGCGGCCAGCGCCGAAGCCGCCGTCGCCGGGCGACATCTGAAACGGCTCTGGGCGTTGCCAGGTACCCAGCTCGGCGTGGTGGCCTGGCCGCCGGCGCGGCGCGAGCGGATGTTCGGCAGCTGGCACTACTGGTGGCAAGCGCATCTGCTGGACTGTCTGGTCGACGCGCAGCAGCGCGACCCCCAGCCGGCCCGTCGCACCAAGATCCGTCGGCAGATCCGCTCGCACCGGCTGCGCAACGCCGGGTCGTGGGTGAACAACTACTACGACGACATGGCGTGGCTGGCGCTGGCGATCGAACGCGCCTGCCGGGTGGTCGGCATCGACCGGCATCGCGCGCTGGACAAGCTGACCAATCAGTTCGTGCGCGCCTGGGTGCCCGAGGACGGCGGCGGCATCCCGTGGCGCAAGCAGGACCAGTTCTTCAACGCTTCAGCCAACGGCCCGGCGGGGATCTTCCTGGCCCGCTACGGCGACCGGCTGCGGCGGGCCCAGCAGATGGCCGACTGGATCGACAAGACGCTGATCGACCCGGAGACGCATTTGGTGTTCGACGGCATCAAGGCGGGTTCGCTGGTGCGCGCGCAGTACACCTACTGTCAGGGCGTGGTGCTCGGGCTGGAAACCGAGTTGGCGGCGCGCACCGGCGACGAACGGCACGCGCCGCGGGTGCATCGGCTGGTCGCCGCCGTCAGCGAGCACATGGCGCCGTCAGGGGTGATCCGGGGCGCCGGCGGCGGGGACGGCGGCCTGTTCTCCGGCATCACCGCCCGCTATCTTGCGCTGGCGGCCACCACGCTGCCGGGTGATTCCGCCGAGGACGTCGCGGCGCGCGACACCGCTCGCTCACTGGTGTTGTCCTCGGCGCAGTCGGCCTGGGATTACCGGCAGACGGTGGACGGGTTGCCGTTGTTCGGGGCGTTTTGGGACCGCACCGCCGAGCTGCCCACGATGGGCGGCAAGCAGGCGGAGTTCGTCGAGGGCGCGGTGACCGGCTCCGAGGTGGCCGAACGCGATTTGTCGGTGCAGCTCTCCGGTTGGATGCTGATGGAGGCCGCCTACGCCGTGAGCGCGGCAGCGGTGGACCGCGAGGGGTGAAGAGCAGCTGGCGGGTGACACCGTCGTCGTGTGTGGCTTATCTGGTGGAAGCGGGGACGCCGGCGGGAATTGAACTTTGCGGCGCGCCGCGTCAAACCATCAGCGCGCCGGCGAAGCCATCAATGAGAGGGAGCATTCCATGAATAAAGTCCACCCCGACGCGGAGTCCGCTGTGCAAGGCCTGCTGAAGGACGGCATCACCATCGCTGCCGGCGGCTTCGGCCTCTGCGGCATCCCGGAGAATCTGATTCAGGCCCTTGTGGACAGCGGCGTGAAGGGCCTCACGATTGTCGGAAACAACGCCGGCGTGGACGATTTCGGCATGGGCCTGCTGCTTAAGGGGCGGCAGGTGAAGAAGGTGATCGCCTCCTACGTGGGCGAGAACAAAGAGTTCGAGCGCCAGGTGCTGGCCGGCGAGCTAGACCTTACGCTCACCCCCCAGGGGACGCTGGCGGAGAAGTTGCGCGCCGGCGGCGCAGGCATTCCCGGCTTCTACACGCGCACTGGCTACGCCACCCATCTCGCCGAAGGCAAGGACACCCGGGTCTTCGACGGCACCGAGTACGTACTGGAAGAAGGCATCCGCGCCGACGTGGCCCTCGTCAAGGCGTGGAAGGGTGACAGGGCGGGGAATCTCGTGTATCGCAAGACGGCGCGCAACTTCAATCCCATGATCGCCACCTGCGCCACGGTGACGGTGGCCGAGGTGGAAGAGCTGGTCGAGGTCGGCGACCTAGATCCCGACCGGATCCATACCCCAGGCATCTATGTGGACCGCATCATCCAGGGAGCCAACTACGAGAAGCGCATCGAGTTCCGCACCATCAGCAGCGGTGCGCTAAAGCACAACAGCCCGATTCGCGAGTGGATGGCCAAGCGCGCCGCCCAGGAACTGCGCGACGGCTACTATGTCAACCTGGGCATCGGCATTCCGACGCTGGTAGCCAGCTTCATTCCGAATAACATCAATGTGACGCTGCAGTCGGAGAACGGCCTGCTCGGCATCGGTTCCTACCCGACCGAAGACACGGTAGACCCCGATCTCATCAACGCCGGCAAGCAGACCATCACCAGTCTCCCCGGGTCGAGCTTTTTCAACAGCGCCGATTCCTTCGCCATGATCCGCGGTGGCCACATCGATCTTTCCATCCTGGGCGGCCTGGAGGTGGCGGAGAACGGCGACCTGGCCAACTGGATGGTGCCGGGCAAGATGGTCAAGGGGCCAGGCGGCGCCATGGATCTGGTGTCGGGCGTGAAGCGAGTGATCGTTGTCATGGATCACACCGCGAAAGACGGCAGCCCGAAGATCCTCAAGCAATGCACGCTGCCACTCACCGGCAAGGGCGTGGTGGACATGATCATCACAGACCTGTGCGTCTTCGACGTCGAGCCGGGACAGGGACTCACGCTCAAGGAATTGCATCCCGGGGTGACGGTCGAGGACGTGCGCGCCAAGACGGGCTGCGATTTCATGGTCGCTGTTTGACCCAGCGCGGTGGCGCGGGTTCCTTCCAGCTACGCCCGCAGGGCTCGATTGCCCGGCTCCTCGTCGGACCGTTCCTGCCCGCATCGTCGCCGGGCTGAGCCCCCCTACTCGGGCACCGGAAGCCGCTCGCGCGTGGGCCTGGGTGCGCGGCGGCGGTTGACGAACGCCCGGCCGGCCGGCATCAGGGCCGGCATCAGCGACACGAACAGAATGCCCAAGACGATTAGTTCCAGGTTCTGATGGACGAAGTCGTTATTGCCCAGGAAGTAGCCCAGCAGCGTCGCGCCCGCACCCCAGGCGATACCGCCGATGATGTCGAACCCGAGGAACACCGGATACCGCATGTACGACACCCCGGCGACAACCGGCACGAACGTCCGCACGATCGGCGCGAAGCGGGCCAGGATGATCGCCTTCGGCCCGTACTTCTCGAAGAACGCGTGCGATTCGGTGACGTAGTGCTTCTTGAAGAAGCGGGAGTCTTCCTTCTTGAACAACGCCGGCCCGATCCGCCGGCCGATGAAATACCCAGTCTGGTCGCCGAGCACCGCGACCACCGCGACACAGGTCGCCAATACCTCGATACTGACCGGGGGATGCGCGCTCGCGGCCAGCAAGCCGCCGGTGAACAACAGCGACTCGCCCGGCAGCAGCGGAAACAGCAGCCCGGTCTCGATGAAGACGATGAGCAGGATGCCGGGCAGCACCGCGTGCCCGAACACGCCGTGGGCGCCCAACCAGTACATCGGGTCGAGCAGGTCGGGTAGGGCCAACACGGTGGTGTCCATGACGTCCCAACATACCTGTGCTAGTAGCCGGCTTTGATAAGGGGGGGCCCAGGCGGGCTGCCAACGCCACGGTGTTGTTGCGATACTGAGAGGACACAGTCTTCACGTGATCGTCACGTGCCCTGCCGAAGCAGCCAGGAGGGAAGTTTCATGCCTATCGCAACGCCCGAGGTCTACGCCGAGATGCTGGGCCGCGCCAAAGAGAACTCGTATGCCTTTCCGGCCATCAACTGCACGTCCTCGGAGACCGTCAACGCGGCGATCAAAGGGTTCGCCGACGCGGGCAGCGACGGCATCATCCAGTTCTCCACCGGTGGCGCGGAGTTCGCGTCCGGCCTCGGGGTCAAGGACATGGTGACCGGCGCGGTAGCGCTCGCCAAGTTCACCCGCACCATCGCCGCCAAGTACCCAATCCACGTCGCGCTGCACACCGACCACTGCCCCAAGGACAAGCTCGACACCTACGTGCGGCCGCTGCTGGCGATCTCGGCTAGACGAGTAGCAGCCGGCAAGGATCCGCTGTTCCAGTCGCACATGTGGGACGGTTCGGCGGTGCCGATCGAAGAAAACCTCGCTATCGCCCAGGAGCTGCTCAAAGCAGCGGCGAGCGCCAAGATCATCCTCGAGGTGGAGATCGGCGTGGTCGGTGGTGAAGAGGACGGCGTCGTCGGCGAGATCAACGAGAAGCTGTACTCCACGCCGGAAGACTTCGAGAAGACCGTCGACGCGCTCGGCGCCGGTGAGCACGGCAAGTACCTGCTGGCCGCCACGTTCGGCAACGTGCACGGCGTCTACAAGCCGGGCAACGTCAAGCTGCGCCCCGACATCCTCGCCCAGGGCCAGAAGGTAGCCGCGGCCAAGCTGGGCCTGCCCGAGGACGCCAAGCCGTTCAACTTCGTATTCCACGGCGGCTCCGGGTCGGAGAAGTCGGAGATCGAGGAGGCCCTCCGCTACGGCGTGGTGAAGATGAACGTCGATACCGACACCCAGTACGCGTTCACCCGCCCGATCGCCGGTCACATGTTCACCAACTACGACGGCGTGCTCAAGGTCGACGGCGACGTGGGCGTCAAGAAGGTCTACGACCCGCGCAGCTACCTCAAGAAGGCCGAAGTGTCGATGACCGAGCGGATTATCGAGGCCTGCAACGACCTCAAGTGCGCCGGAAAGTCGTTGAGCGCCAGCTGATTACGCGCTAACTGCCGGCGGACTGGCAGATCTTCCACTGATCGTCGCGGAACTGCAGATCGAAGCTGCGTGTCGAGCGGACCTGCGGGTCGTAGGCCATGAACGTGGTGACGTTGGCCTCGGCATGGTCGCCGTTGACGACGACCTGATCGATGCTGGCAACCACCGGGTACTGCTTGGCCGCCGAAACCCGGCGGTAGGTGTCCGCCCACGCGTGCTCGTCGTAGTTCACGTAGTCGTCGCGGGTGCTGCCGCACGTCAGGCTGCGCAGCGCCGCCAGGTCGCCGGTTTGCACGGCGACGTCGAAGTTCCGGATGGTGGTGCGGACCTGCTCTTCCGCGGATGCCTTCGGCGCTTTGCTGCGGGTCAGCAGCACGGTGCCCAGCACCGCGATCGCGGTCAACGCCAGTATGACCAGGATCAGCGCCAGCACCCAGCCCCAGTTGCGTTGACTCGACGGGCGCAGTTTCGCCCCGAGACGAGGCGGGATCAATTGCGGCATCGCAGGTTTTGGAGGGAAGTGTGGTAGGCGAGTGTGGAAGACCTCGGTGGCCAGTTCCGGGGCGGTCTTGATGACCGCTGTCTCCTTGGCGTCGAAACCCGGGGCGGTGAAGCGACGTTCTCGCGGCTTGCGCTGCGGCTTCGCGGTGTCGGGCTTGGTCTCCGGCCCAGGCTTAGCGAACACCTCGGTCGCGGGCTCGGCGTCGGTGGGGGCCACCGGGTAGATCTCGGTGACTTCTTCGTCGGGGCCTGCGGTCTGCTCCTCGACCGGTTCGGCTTCGGTCTCGGCTGGTTCGGTCACGGTGGCGTCCGGATCGACCTCGGACTGGTTTGGCGTGGCGTCGCGGTCGGGCCCTGATGGGTTGGGCATGAGCGCTGCAGTCCTCCCGCTATCGAGTCGGTATTTGGCAGCTTAGTCACCCAGTCTCGAGGATGGTGTGATCGCCAAGACGGCATTGGGAGAATGGACGCCATGACGCCGATGGGTGACCTTCTGGGACCGGGTCCTATCCTGCTGCCCGGCGATAGCGAGGCCGAGGCCAAGCTGCTCGCCAACGAGAATCCGGCGATCGTCGCCGCCGCGCATCCGGCGGCGTCGGTTGCCTGGGCGGCGTTGGCCGAAGAGGCGCTGGCTGACGACAAGGCCATCACCGCCTATGCATATGCCCGCACCGGCTACCACCGCGGCCTGGACCAGCTGCGCCGCAATGGTTGGAAGGGTTTCGGGCCAGTGCCGTATTCGCATGAGCCCAATCGGGGCTTCCTGCGGTGTGTGGCGGCGCTGGCGCGGGCCGCCGACGCCATCGGCGAGACCGACGAGCACGTACGCTGCCTGGATCTGCTCGACGATTGCGATCCCGAGGCTCGGGCCAAGCTGGGGCTCTAGCGCGGCTAGCA
The DNA here is from genome assembly GCA_035625875.1 of Mycobacterium sp. Classification (GTDB taxonomy): domain Bacteria; phylum Actinomycetota; class Actinomycetes; order Mycobacteriales; family Mycobacteriaceae; genus Mycobacterium. The sequence continues at coordinate 6,713 of DASPOT010000012.1, forward strand.
GCTGGCCGCGCAGGCGCCAGCGCCCTCGGGTGGCTCGACCTGGACGGTGGCGTGGTCCAACCCGCGCGCGGCCAGCACCGCGCGTGCGTCGTCGAGCACCCGCGCCGAGTCGCATCGGCTGGCGAGGTGCGCGGTGACCATGTCCTTACCGGGCGCCAACGTCCACACGTGCAGGTCGTGCACGTCGGTCACGCCGTCGACGGCGCGCAGCGCTGACCGCAGCTCCTCGACGTCGATGTGGCTGGGCGACGATTCGGACAAGATCCGCAGCGCGCTCCGGGCCAGTGAGAATGCGCGCGGCAGCACCCACAGCGCGACGAAAACGGCGACGACGACGTCGGCGTAGGGCCAGTGCGTCGTCACGGTGACCACCCCGGCCGCCAGGACGCCGATGGTGCCGACCGTGTCGGCGACAACCTCCATGTAGGCGCCTTTGACGGCCAGGCTCTGCGTCGAGTGTGACCGCAGCAGCAGCGCCGCGGCGGCGTTGGCGGCCAGCCCGACCAGCGCCACGACGATCATCGGTATCCCAGGGACATCCGGAGCGTCAGTGAGCCGGTCGAACGCTTCGTAGAGGATGAACGCCGCGACTCCGATCAGCAGCACCGCGTTGGCCACCGCGGTGAACACTTCGGCGCGGTGCCAGCCGTAGGTGCGGCCCGGCGACGAGCTGCCGCGCCGAGCCAGCGCCACGGCGGCCAGCCCCATGAACGTGGCAACGACGTCGGTCAGCATGTGCCCGGCATCCGCCAGCAGCGCGATCGAGCCGATCAGCAACGCGGTGGTCAATTCCACGGCGAAAAAGCCGGTCAGGATCGCCGCCGCAGTGATCATCTTCGAGATCACCGGAGACACCCGGGCGTCGGCGTCGACGTGACGGTGACCCGCGCCCATAGGGTGCAATATATGCGTGTTGACGCATGTATTGCAAGCGTCAAGACCAGGCGCTCCAGAACCGGGTCAGTTGCATGCCGGCAACCGCCAGCGCCGCGGGCACCCCGGACAGCTCGAAGAACCAGAACACGACACCGAAGAACCACCGATTGAGTGCCGGAGCGATGAGCAACACCAACAGAAACAGCAGGCCGAACTGCTTGGCCGGTTCCAGCGCACGCTGGGTCTCCGGACTGAGGTGCGGCTCCAGCGCGCCATAACCGTCCAGGCCCGGGATCGGAAGGAGGTTCAGCACCACCGCGGTGACCTGAAGGAAACCCAGGAACGCCATCCCGGCCCACAACACCGCGTGCGCCGGGTCGCGGAAGAACCGGGTCAATGTCAGCAGCAGTACCGCCAGCAGCAGGTTGGCCGCCGGGCCCGCCAGGCTGACAAGGGTGCGCCGCGCAGTCGTCATGAACGACGTCCGCACATACACTGCGGCACCGGGCAGGCCGATCCCGCCCAGCGCGATGAACAGCATCGGCAGACCCAGCGACAGCAAGGGATGGCTGTATTTGCGCGGATCCAGCGTCAAGTAGCCGCGCACCGCGACGTCGTGGTCACCGAACCGCCAGGCGGTGACGGCGTGGCCGAACTCGTGCAGGCACAGCGACACCAGCCAGCCGGCGATCACGAAGATGAACACTCCGACATACGACAGCGGCCGGACGCTCGCCCCCGCCAGCCAGGCCAGCACGCCGCCGAACGCAGTCAACCCGACGATTGCCAAAAAGATCGGGCTGGGCCGCACCGATTCGTGCAGGCCCCTAATGCTCATGTGTGCTCACCTCACGAACCTATCGGACCAGCAGCCAGCCCTCGACATTGCGGTAGAAGGTCGAGCGTCGCACCGGCCGGGTGGCGCGCACACCGTCGCGGACCACCACGGCGCCGGTGGTGCCCAGCTGCACCGCCCGCCCGAAGAGCCAGCGGCGCGGCCAGCCTCGCACCACCCGGGCCCGCAGCCCTGGCAGCGCGGCGGTGGGTTCGATGCGCACGCTTGCGACATCGCCGTCGAAGAGCACGGCGTCGTCGACCACCGCCTCGCCGTGCAGCAGCTGTCGGTCGTCGGTCGGCAGCCAGCCGGCCGCCCCGACGATCGCCGACCCGGTCTCGTCACGGATAAGCGGCACCCGCCGAGCCAATCCGCGCCGTGCCCGCCGCACCGCTCGGCGCCCGGTCGGCAACCGGTAGATCCGGGTGGCCGCGGTGCGCCGGCGCGGCGCGTAGCCGATTTCGACGTCGAGCCGGTCGGCGCGCAACAGCCGGGTCAGCACCGCCGCCAAGTCGGCGTCGGCGCCGACCACCACCAGCCGCCGGCGCTGTCCGATCGTGGCGTCGATGTCGGCCGTGGTATTGATGCGCACGACGGGCACGCGGGTCAACGGGCGGGGCAGGTGCCTGATGGCCCGCCTCTTCCTCGGGCCGCTCCGCGGCCCGCATCGTCGGCGGGGGTGCTTGTCACCGAACAGCAGCACAGCAATGCTGGCCGTGTTCTCGGCGGCATTCACGACGGTCCTCCCAAACCGCTGGGATATTGTGGGTCACCGGCTGGACCACAATAAACGGGAGAAACACCATGCCGGCAATCGTCCTGATCGGCGCCCAATGGGGCGACGAGGGCAAAGGTAAGGCCACCGACCTGCTCGGCGGACGCGTGCAGTGGGTGGTGCGCTATCAGGGCGGCAACAATGCCGGGCACACCGTCGTCTTGCCCACCGGTGAGAACTTCGCGCTGCATCTCATCCCGTCGGGCGTGCTGACGCCGGGAGTCACCAACGTCATCGGCAACGGCGTGGTCGTCGACCCGGGCGTGCTGCTCGACGAGCTGCAAGGCTTACAGGACCGTGGCGTCGACACCTCCCGGCTGCTGATCTCCGCCGACGCGCACCTGCTGATGCCGTATCACGTCGCCATCGACAAGGTCACCGAGCGCTACATGGGCAACAAGAAGATCGGCACCACCGGCCGCGGCATCGGGCCGTGCTACCAGGACAAGATCGCCCGCATGGGAATCCGCGTCGCCGATGTGTTCGACCTCGATCTGCTCACCCACAAGATCGAGGCCGCACTGGAATTCAAGAATCAGGTGCTGGTCAAGATCTACAACCGCAAGGCGCTGGAGCCCGCGCGCGTGGTCCAGACACTGCTGGAGCAGGCCGAGGGATTTAAGCATCGCATCGCCGATACCGGGCTTCTGCTCAACGCGGCGCTGGACGCCGGCGAAACGGTGTTGCTGGAGGGCTCGCAGGGCACCCTGCTCGATGTCGACCACGGCACCTACCCGTATGTGACGTCGTCGAATCCGACGGCGGGCGGCGCAGCCGTCGGTTCCGGCATCGGTCCGACCCGGTTCACCACCGTGCTGGGCATCCTCAAGGCCTACACCACGCGGGTGGGCTCCGGCCCGTTCCCCACCGAGCTGTTCGACGAGAACGGGGAATACCTGTCGAAGACGGGCGGTGAGTTCGGCGTGACCACCGGCCGGCGTCGGCGCTGCGGCTGGTTCGATGCGGTTGTCGCTCGCTACGCCACCCGGGTCAACGGCATCACCGACTACTTCCTGACCAAGCTCGACGTGCTCTCCAGCCTGCAGACCGTCCCGGTGTGCGTCGGCTACACGATCGACGGTAAACGAACCAGGGACATGCCGATGACGCAAAGCGATCTCGCCCGCGCCGAGCCGGTGTACGAGGACCTGCCCGGCTGGTCGGAAGACATCTCCGGTGCGCGGTATTTCGACGACTTACCCGCCAAAGCGCGTGACTACGTGTTGCGGCTGGAAGAGCTTGCCGGAGCGCAGGTTTCGTGTATCGGCGTCGGTCCGGGCCGAGATCAGACCATCGTGCGCCGCGACGTCCTGGCGGCGCGCCGATGACAGATCAGCCGGAGTCGCTGGACCCCGATTACGAGCATCACGGCGGGTTCCCGCGTTACGAGCCCGCCGAACCGGGTCCGGGTTTCGCCAAGTTCATCGCCGCGATGCGGCGCCTGCAGGATCTGGCGGTGTCGACCGACCCTGGTGACGATACCTGGGACGCCGACGGCGACGATGCGGGGCGTGCAGCGGCCCGGGGAGGAGCCGGCGTATGGGACGAGGCCGCGGAGCGGGCCGAGGAGCTGGTGAAGCTGCTCGACCCGTTCCAGGTGCCGGAGGGGGGTGCTCCCGCCGGACGGGTTCCGTCGATGCCTGGCATGGGCAGCCTGTTGATGCCGCCGTGGACCATGACGAAGTTCGACCCCGACGGTGTCGAAATGCGCGGGGAGTTCAGCCGCTTCTATGTGGGCGGCAACTCGGCGGTACACGGCGGTGTGATACCGCTGGTGTTCGACTGGCTGTGCGGAATGGTGGTACACGCCGCGGAGCGCCCGATCAGCCGGACCGCGTTCCTCAAGGTCGACTACCGCAAGGTCACCCCGGTCGACACCCCGCTGGTCGCGCGCGGGCGGGTCGACACGACCGAGGGCCGCAAGGCATTCGTCTCTGGGGAGCTTGTCGACGACGACGGCACCGTGCTGGCCGAGGTGCACGCTCTGCTGGTGCGGCTACTTCCCGGCCAGCCGTGAGCCCGGCTGCGTGTTCGCGACACATAAGACGTTACAACGACGCGCCGGCGCGGTTGGGAATGGCTTAAGTCTCGGAGCGAGGCATCCAGGTCGGTCAGACCTCCGTTCGCCGTTCGTGCCGATACCGCCCCCTATCCTGAGCAGCATGCAGGACGCGCGGCGACAATGCGGGCCGTACTGGGGGTGCCTACGGTGATGCGAATCGCTGGCGCCACCGCGGCGCATTTCACGAATCCGGCCATCCGGTGATGCGATCGATCGAACCCGGCGAGAGCTGGCGGTGGTGCTATGTCGATGTCCAGCTGCGGGCATGAAACGGCTCCGCACGCACAGCAATGAATGAACGGGAGGGTGAGCCCGTGACTGAGGGCCCGATCGAAGAAGAGCACGAGCACCCGCGCAAGCACGAGCGCCCGCCAGATCGCGACAAGACTGAAACGACGAAAATAGCCGCAAGTCAGCAGCCTCCGGATGAGCCGAACGACGAGGAAGCCGGGCACCGGACCCGGGTGATGCTGCTCGGGTCGGGAGAGTTGAGCCGCGAGCTGGTGATCGCCTTTCAGCGCCTCGGTGCCGAAGTGATCGCCGTCGAGCGGTCTGCGGACGCACCCGCGCACGGGATAGCCGACCAGGCGGTGGTGGTCGACATGACCAACAGAGACGAGTTGGCGGCGATGATCGGGCGCCTGCAACCGAATTTCGTGGTGACCGTGACCGACGCGGTTGCCGCCGATGCTCTGAACGCCGCTGCCGAAACCGGATTCGCCGAGCTGGTTCCCGGCGCCCGCAGCGTCCGGCTCACCGCTGACCGCGAGGGCCTGCGGCGGCTGGCCGCCGACGAGCTCGGGCTGCCGACCGCGCCGTTCTGGTTCGCCGGATCGCTCGACGAACTCAGGGCGGTGGCCGCCCACGCCGGGTTCCCGCTGCGGGTACAGCCGGTTGCGGTGACAGCCGGTCAGGGACAGTCGGTGATGGTGCGGCCCAACGACATCGAGCCGGCCTGGCAGCGCGCGGTGGCCGCCAGTGGCCCGGGCGCACCCACCCGGGTGCTGGCCGAGACCGTGGTCGAGATCGACTTTCACGTCACACTGCTCACCGTGCGCAGCTATGGTCCGGCAGGGTCAGTGATCGAGTTCTGTGCACCCATCGGGCACGGCGACGTCGGCGGTGACACGCTGGAATCCTGGCAGCCGCAACAGATGAGCGCGGCCGCGCTGGACGCAGCCAAGTCGATCGCCGCGCGTATCGTCAAGGCGCTCGGCGGGCGGGGCGTCTTCGGTGTCGAATTGATGGTCCGCGGTGACGAGGTGTACTTCTCCGATGTCACCGCACGCCCGTACGAGAGCGGCCTGGTGACGTTGCGCACCCAGCGGCTTTCTGAGTTCGAGCTGGCGGCCCGGGCGGTTCTCGGCCTGGCGGTGGACACCATCATGATCTCGCCGGGCGCCGCGCAGGTGATCTGTCCCGGTGGTGAAGCGGCTGACGCGGCACTCGGCACCAAGCCGGGTGCCGCCAGCGCCTTGGTTGATGCGCTCGGTGTGCCCGAAAGCGACGTCCGGGTGTTCAGACATCTCGAGCCCGACCGGCCGCGCAGGCTGGGCGTCGCGCTGGCGACCGCACCCGATTTGAAGGCCGCACGCGACCGCGCCCGGCAGGTCGCGGCCGCGCTGCGCCGGCTGTGGCGGCCGTGAGCGAGGGGGCCAGCGACATATGCGAGACTCAGGCGAATGAGTTACGCAGGCGATATCACCCCGCAGCAGGCCTGGAAGCTGCTCAGCGACAACCCCCAGGCGGTGCTGGTCGACGTGCGCACCGACGCCGAATGGCGCTTCGTCGGCGTGCCCGACCTGTCCGGCCTTGGCCGTGACGTCGTGTACATCGAGTGGAACACGGTCGACGGCAAGCGCAACGAAAACTTCGTCGCCGAGTTGTTGGACTGGGTTGCGGCGGGTGAAGACCGGCCGGTGGTCTTCATCTGCCGCTCGGGTAACCGCTCGATCGGCGCCGCCGAGGCCGCCACCGAGGCCGGTGTCAGTCCGGCCTACAACGTGCTGGACGGTTTCGAGGGACATCTCGACGCCGCCGGTCATCGCGGCGCAACCGGGTGGCGGGCGGTCGGGCTGCCCTGGAAGCAGTCATGACCGACGAGCGTTCGATCCGCACGCCGACGCCGCTGCCCGACGGCGTGAGCCCGGCCACTATCGGGGTGCGCGGCGGGTTAATGCGGTCCGGCTTCGAAGAGACCGCCGAGGCGATGTATCTGACGTCCGGCTATGTCTACGAGTCCGCGGCCGACGCGGAGCAGGCGTTCGCTGGCGAGGTGGACCGCTACGTGTACTCGCGCTACGGCAACCCGACCATCACCATGTTCGAGGAACGATTGCGGCTCATGGAGGGCGCCCCGGCGGCATTCGCCACCGCGAGCGGGATGGCGGCGGTGTTCGTCTCGCTGGGGGCGCTGCTCGGCGCCGGTGACCGGCTGGTCTCGGCGCGCAGCCTGTTCGGGTCGTGCTTCGTGGTATGCAACGAGATCCTGCCGCGCTGGGGAGTGGAGACCGTCTTCGTCGACGGCGACGACCTTGGCCAATGGGAAAAGGCGCTCTCGGTGCCCACCCAGGGGGTGTTCTTCGAGACGCCGTCGAATCCGATGCAGTCGCTGGTCGACATCGCCGCGGTGACCGAGCTGGCGCATGCCGCTGGCGCAAAAGTGGTGTTGGACAACGTCTTTGCCACACCACTGCTACAGCAGGGCTTTCCGCTCGGCGTCGACGTGGTGGTGTACTCCGGCACCAAGCACCTTGACGGACAGGGACGAGTGCTGGGCGGGGCCATCCTCGGCGACAAGGAGTACATCGACGGTCCGGTGCAGAAGCTGATGCGGCACACCGGCCCGGCGATCAGCGCCTTCAACGCCTGGATCCTGCTCAAAGGCCTTGAAACGCTGGCGATTCGGGTCGAGCACAGCAGCTGCTCGGCGCAGCGGGTGGCCGAGTTCCTGGAGGGGCACCCGGCGGTGCGCTGGGTGCGCTACCCGTACCTGGTGTCGCACCCGCAGTATGACCTGGCCAAGCGTCAGATGTCCGGGGGCGGGACGGTCGTCACTTTCGCGCTCGAGGCGCCGGAAAGCGCCGCCAAGCAACGGGCGTTCGAGGTGCTGGACAGGCTGCGGCTGATCGATATCTCCAACAACCTCGGGGACGCCAAATCGCTCATCACCCACCCCGCGACCACGACACACCGGGCGATGGGCCCGGAGGGGCGCGCCGCGATCGGGCTGGGCGACAACGTGGTCCGCATTTCCGTCGGCCTGGAAAGCACCGAGGACCTGATCGCGGATCTCGATCAGGCACTAAAATAGCTGCCCGCCCACGATGGGCGCGCCGCCGAGCGAGTCCGCTGAATCCTGCCCGGTGACGGCGGGGTAACAATTCCCACAACAAACTAGCGCGACCGACAAGCAAATACCGGGGACTTCGCCCCGGGCAACTTATGGTCACTTCGTGCGCCGTCGAACGGTCCTGAAGTTACCGCTGCTGCTGGTAGGAGGCAAAGCACTGGTCCAAGCACCCCGCGCCTCTGCCATACCAAGCCGGGCGGAATCAAGCCGGTGGTCGCCTGACCGTGCCAACCGTTGGTATCAAGCCCAGGGTTGGCCGGTCGGCGCGAACTACATCCCGTCGAACGCCATCAATCAGCTGGAG
>DASPOT010000013.1:0-7269 GCA_035625875.1 Mycobacterium sp.
CCGTCTTGTACGGCGGGATACTTAGCGGGTTCTCCTTCACCGGGGTCGTCATGACAGCTACAACGTGAGGTTGAAGTTCGGGCTTTTGCCGTAGACCGCCATCGCGGTCAGTACGACCACGACAACGATGGTGACCAACGACAGCCGCATCGACCGGCCGACCGCTTCACCGACGCCGACCGGCCCGCCGCTGGCGGTGTAGCCGTAGTAGCAGTGGGTGGCCATCACGACCACCGCGATCATGATCACCTCCGCGAACGACCAAAAGACGTCGTTGAGGCGCAGAAATGTGTGGAAGTAGTGGTCGTACGTGCCCATGGACTGCCCGTAGAGGAACACCGTGGTGGCCTGCTGGGACAGGAAGGCCAAGGTGATTCCCAACGCGTAGAGCGGGATGATGACGACGAAGCTCGCCACCATCCGGGTGGACACCAGATAGGCGATCGACTTGATACCCATCACCTCCAGCGCGTCGATCTCCTCGCTGATGCGCATGGCGCCCAGTTCGGCGGTGGCGCCGGCGCCGACGGTGGCGGCCAGCGCCTGACCGGAGGCCACCGGCGCCACAAACCGCACATTGATCATTGCGGCCAAAAATCCGGTGAATGCCTCAACACCGATGTTGCCCAGCGACGCGTAGCCCTGGATGGCGACCAGTGAGCCCGTGGACAGGGTGATGAAGCCGACGATGGCGACGGTGCCACCGACCACGGCCATCGCGCCGGTGCCCATCCCGATCTGGGCAATCAGCTTCAGCAGCTCTCTTCGGTAGTGCTGCAGAGCGAAGGGGATCTGCCCGACTGCGGTCAGCGCGAACCAGATCATCTGCCCGACCTCGATCAGTAGCCGGGCCGCGGCGCCGCGGTATCGACCGAGGGTGGCGGCTGCCCGCGGGAAGCGGACACGCGCTGCGGAGGCCGTCGACATGTCAGCGCCCCGTTCCGAACCGGACACCGATGGTCGTCATCGCCACATTGACCGCGAACAGCGCGACGAAACACAGCACCACCGTCTCGTTGACGGCAGTGCCCAGACCCTTGGAGCCGCCGCGGACGATCAGCCCGCGGTAACAGCCGACCAGCCCGGCGATCAGCCCGAACGTCGCGGCCTTGACAATCGCGATCACCACCTCGGGCAGGCCGGTGAGCACTGTCAGCGTGGAGAGGTAGGCACCGCTCGACACGTTCTGCAGGTACACGCTGCAGAGGTAGCCGCCCACCAGGCCGACGGCGACCACGAGGCCGTTGAGCAGCACCGCGACGGCTGTCGAGGCGACGACGCGGGGCACCACCAGCCGGTGGATCGGGTCGATGCCGAGCACCTCGAGCGCATCGATCTCCTCGCGGATGGTGCGGGCGCCGAGGTCGGCGCAGATCGCGGTGCCCCCGGCGCCGGCGACCACCAGCACCGTCACGATCGGGCCGAGCTGGGTGACCGCGCCGATCGCCGCGACCGCCCCCGAGGCGTCCGACGCGCCGATCTCAGCCAGCAGGATGTTGAGCACGAAGATGAGCAGCACGGTTTCCGGGATGGACACCGCGATAGTGGGCAGCAACGACACACGCATGAGGAACCAGCCATTCCAGATGAACTCGCGCCATTCGAATGGCTTGAACAGGGCTTTGCCGGTCAGCACGCACATCCGGAAGAACCCACCGGCCACTTCCGCCCCTGGTCGGATCTGGTCGCGTACTTTGCCGGCAATCAGGATCGAGGTAGTCATCGGCGTGGCACCCCGACGTCACCACGCTCGGCGCGTCGCAACCGCAGCACGTGTCGCACGCCTCCTCCTAGCCAAAAACACGGTTGGGTGACCGCGGTGCCGGCACCGACGTAGCGCATGGGTTTGCCGCGTTGATCGGCCGACGACACGGATCCGGGTCGGCCCGGTAATCGACTGGAGCACCGAATCGCAACGTTTCGACTGCTTGCTCGAGTGGGCCACGCATTGTCGTGGGATCGAGATGGCGACGGTAGTCACGATTCGGATTCGCAAGCTCGCTCGCAGGCTGGCAGCGCTGCGAAAAGTGATTCGCTACAAAGCATTTCGAGCTTTGCGTGGACGAGGCCGATTTCCGACTTCTTCGCCCCAAGCTCCGGCGCAACGGTTCTTGGTGTGACCCGCGGCGTAGCGCGTCACCTCGTTCCCGGCGCCAGTCGACCACGTGATCCTCCCGGCCGGCAGTCTCGGTCCCCGCCCTCTGGCTCCATGTCGCCCTCGTTTGCGCCACGAGTAACTATCGCATTAGACCGTACGTTCAGTCAATCATGTAAAGACCGCCGCCTAAGTTTCACTACAGACCACCCCGACATCTCATGCTGCTCCACGATCCACCTAGCCATTACCAAGCCTTTTGCGCTTCCTCAGCGTGGCTGGCGCGCGTTCATTCGGTCGCGCGGGTACGTGAGAGGCGCGGTTTTCGAGCGAATAAACCGACTATACGTACAGTCACGGTATTCCGGTCTCGTCCCGCTCGACGCCCCGGCGCGCCGTCGCGGCGGACGGTGGGGTTTACCATTCGCGCCAACCGAGCACGTCAACGGCGGCGGCATCGGCGTGATCAATGCATCCCTTATGGACTGCTTCGCCCCATTGACGATGTGCCTGCCAACCTCCGCGCTGGCGGACACACGACCACGACAATCCTTGCCATAGGACGGCTCAGCACTTCAAGTGGGAATCGGTTACGGCTAACTACCGGCCCGCGCAAAGCATTCTGTCGCTACGCGGTCAATCTGTTGCACCCGTTACCGCGGCAAGGCATTCGCGCACCACCGAGACGACGTCCGTGGAAGGGTTCGCCCACTTGCTAAGCCCCAAGCGGTCGAGCAGCAGTCCGCCGAGGAAGACGTCGACGAAAGCGGCCCCGACTTGTTCGGGTGTCCGGGAATCGGCGGGGTCGAACCACACCCACATCCACTGCAGCGATCCCCACAGCTGCAGTGCCGCCAGTTCGACGTCCACGCTTCGGAACACACCGCTCTCTACCCCGTTGCGGATCTCGTCAATCGTGAGCGTTTGCAATTGATGACGCAACTTACGCACTTGCTGCATCGCCGGGTCATCGGACAACTGAACCACCTCCCGCTGGCTTGCCACCGTCGCGTTGCGGGCGATCACCTGTAGCAGTGCGGAGGCGTAAATAATCGCGGCGATGCGTTCGTGCGACGCGGGCAGGCGATCCCATACCATACGTAGCACATCGAGCTGGCGGGCCAGGTGGGTTTCTTCAAGCTCCCGCAACATCTGCGCTTTGGTTCCGAAGTGATGAACGATGGTGCCCTTAGACATGCCGAGCTCGTCGGCGATGTCGCCGATATTCGTTCTGTCGTAGCCACGTTCGGCGACATAGCGGACAAACGCGTCGAGAATCTCGCTACGTCTGCCGGGCGATCTGGGCATCTCGACCCTTCGGAGTAAACTAACCGTACGAACGGTCTATTATACCTTCGCGACGTGGGTATCCCCTACCGGTTGTGCCGGCTGGGGCCGCAGAGTTGGTACTGTTGTGCCGCCAGCTCGCCGAATCCGCCCTGCCGTTTGCCACCTGTGGCGGTCGGGTCGCCGGATCCTTCAAGATGGCATGGAAATGGCGTGCCAGAAACCGCTGCGAGCAGGTCGACGGGCCGGTCGCGTGCGTCCGGTGCGTACATTGTCGGCCGGGTGCTGCCGGCCTCGGTCGTGAGGCGCCCGATGGGAATCTCGAAGAACGCTCGCTCGCCCCGCTCAACTAGCCGTTCGGCGGCGGCCATCAGCTGCCGGAGAGCCTGCTCGCGACTGGTGGCGGCTCGCGTCTGCTTGACCGGGGAGGCAGCGGTAGACGGAACTTTCACACCGACATCCGCGGCATCAATCAAAGTGGAAATCTCACCACCACCACCACCACCTTGACTGGGCTACCTACCCCGAGAAGCGCCGCCGGCACCGATGGACACGCTCGGCCGGAATCCGCGCCCACGGAAGCGTTTACGACAGGATGAACCAGACGATCGGCTGGCTCCACGGTGAAATGCGGGCGCAACCCGCCGCTTGGTTTACCAAGGCGATTGACCCGGACGTCACTCTTATGCACCAACCCGCTGGACTTCAGTGGTGGTGTTCGCCGCCGTTTGTTCGCGTATCGAAGAAGTTCTGATGTGCTTAACCCCCTGTCTCCGCACACGTCGGCGAACCCACAAGGGAAACGACACGTCGCGTTCACCGGCGGACCCCTGTGGTGGGACCCCATTAACTGGTCCAGTCAGTCGCTCATGAGAGTTGTTCTCGGAGAATAGACCGCAGCATAGCGGGGTTTAAGCGGCTATGTCGGGACATTTCCGGTCCTTAAACTGTCAGGCCGCCTCGCGACGTCGCCGACACCTGATTCGCTCGCCGATATTGCCGATATTGCCGATATGCGGTGTGAGGAGTTTCGTTACTGGTGTCAAGGATCACCGCCCGGATCTCAAGCAGCTGGTGTGGATCTTGACCGTGACCGCCGACCGGGCGGTGCCGATCGCGCACCGGGTGCTCGACGGCAACACCAGCGACGTCGACCAGGCCCAACGGCTCGCGACGCCGCCTCCGACGGCTGGTACCCGCTGATCAGCAACGACCGCGACCTGACCGGCGCGCAGCTGCTCGCCGCCTACAAATACCAGCCCAACCTGGAAAAGCGCCACGCGCAGCTCAAAGGCACCCAGCTGGTCGCACCCGTGTTTCTGCACGACCCCGCCCGCATCGAAGCCCTGCTGTGCTGCCAGTTCATCGCCATGCTCATCCAGGCGCTCATCGAACGCCAAATCCGGCAAGCAATGAAAGCAAGGGATCAAACAACTCTCGCTCTACCCCGAAGACCGCGGCTACCCCGTGCCCACCGCCGCCCGCATCCTGGACATCTTCACCAGCCTCGCCCGCCGCCACCTCCTCGACCACCACGGTCGCCTCGTCCAGAGCTTCGCCCCCCAGCTCAACGAACTACAGCAGCTCGTGCTCGACCTGCTCGGAATCCCGCACCGCATCTACACCGGCTGAGCAGCGGATGCGACCTAAACCCGGTCCGAGAAATGCGGAGTTGGATGGCTCGGACGCAGGACCGCCAATAACGGGAAGCCAGTCCACAGGTCGGACCACAGATCCAGCAGCCACGACCAGGGTTGCCGTCGCACAGGAGGATCATGATCCTCCTTCGGTTGTTGAGATGTTGTGGGACTTATCGTTTCGATCCTCCAAGTTCTGCGCGGGCGGCCGGTAGGGAACGAAGTCCCATCGGCAGGGGGCCATTTGTCGCGGTGACCGGGCAGCCATGTTCAGCGGCGGAGTGATCGGCCGAGTCAGGCACCACTGCCATAGACATCCAAGAGTCGGAGTCTTGTCGCATCAAGGCTGCGGCCCAGAATTGAAGCGATTCGAGACACCAGCTCGTATCCGAGCTCGTAATCCTCTTCGCATATAGCACGCAGGCGCGTGCCATCCAGGACGATCGCGTGGGTCGCCTTCACCGCGCGCCCATCGAATCGATAGTAATGCGGTGGTATCAACCACGAATATGCGACGATCTCACCGTCTTCTAGCGTTTGAACCGTCAAGCTGCCGCGGCCGGGAACGAAGATCTGGAGCGCGACCTTTCCTTCGCAAATGAGATAGAAGCTGTCTGCGTCGTCACCTTGGCGGAAGAGAACGTCGCCCTCGTTATAGTGGACATCCGACGCCCACGCGGCTGCCAATTGAATATAACGCGGATCCAAGTCACTAAAGAATGGATGCTCGGCCAGAAGGCCTTCAAGGGTACCCATGTCGCGTTCCTTTCCATGCCGAGCAGCTTACAACCCCTGGCGGTCCCGGACCGCCGGAGTGCTTAGCCCTTCACCACTCCGAGAGGCATAAGGCGGGCAACTTTGCGGGCGAGCCCGGCCTTCACAAAGCCTGGACCGACGATTGGGGGTCAAGTCACCTGGTGGGCTGATGATGCGGCTAAAGGACTGCAGATTATCGTCCACGCCCCGGTTGGGCGAGCGGGCTGGAGAGAGGACCAATTGCAGTACCAGCTCCGCGCCCCCACGCCGACCGCAAAGGGTCGCGTGAGAGCATCAACTGCGGGAACAGTGTTCCCACGAGACCGGAAACTGAGGAACGCCTCAAGGTTGGAGGTTGCCTGGTGTCCGGTAGGTCAATGGGACCTGCAACGCCCCGCAACCACCGAACCCATCCGGTGCAGTCACGACATACATGTTCGCACCAGGTGCTGACTTAATTTCACCGGCGGTGTACATGGTCATGAGTTCTCTGCCATCACTGTCGGCAACGCACACATAGGTGTCGGTCTCAGCGTCATAGTCGAAGCTGTCCCAAGCCAATACGAACGCTAAGCAGTTGCCGTCGCGGTCTGCGATGACGAGCTTATGCACACCTGCTTCCTTTAGTAGCTCGGCATCCTGCGCGCGCTGCTGAGGGACCCGGTTGTTGTGGACCATTACGCTGTTTAACATCGGTGTACTCCTTTAGCGAGGTTGTCTCTGTCGGGGCCGGCCGCTCAAATACTCCGAACCCTGCCGGAGAGTTTCTCTCCGGATAACGCCCCCGACCAGGGCATTACGGCCCCTCTCAGGAGGTCGTAAGTCGCTTAGCAAAGAGACCGTCATTCCAGGGCTTAGGGATCTACCGACGGTGTCGCACCGGTCGGGGCGGTCTGGCCACGACGTGAATCGGTTAGATCCGAAATTCATTGGTGTCCTCGTCGCGCCCACCTGAGAATGGCGTACATGAGCCACAGGACGACATGGTCGATCGCAATCGGGCCGGGCTGGCGGCGATCGTATTGGCCGTAGTCCTCATCCTGAGGCTCTTGGCACCGGGGTCGAACACCCACCCCGCCATGACGACATCGGCACCTATGTCCCAGCCGACGCCTCCGCACCCGACAGCCGCGCCGCCACCGCCGCCGGCAGTCGGACTCCAACCCGGACCACATTCCCCGCTGGCCGACGTCGATCTCCCAGCCGGTGTAGTTTTCGCAGGTAACAGCTCTAATGAGGAACGCTGGCGCTACACCGCGCCCTATGACGACACTCACCGCTGCCCGTCGTCCTTGTGCAGTGCTCAGCCCCGTCGGGACTAAAGGCCACGGCAAGCGGCCGACCGACCGGGACCCGGTCTCGCGGCGGCGCGCTGATCAGGATCTTGTCCGGCCCCCTAGTCCAATGAACTCGCCGGTTGCTGGGCGCGAAGATCTTGAGCACGCCACCCTATGGCCACCCTTCGGGCGCCTGTCAGAGCTTGTAACCGATGGC
>DASPOT010000014.1:0-4636 GCA_035625875.1 Mycobacterium sp.
GATCAGCGCGCCCGAATGGCGAACCGAGATGACCAACCGCTTCGCGGTCTGGAACCAGATCATTACCGCGGCAGTGGCTTGAAAGACGCAGTCAGCCACCATCTTTCGCCACCACGTCCACTCACATCTACTGCGCCACAAGCATTCCCAAATAACTTGACGATGCCGCGATGGACTACCCACGTCTGTCCGACGTGGCGGATTACCTGCTCGGCGACGTGCTCGGGCTCAGCGAGCAGGCATCCGCCAAAACTGGGCCCCAGTCGGCCTCGGTAGTGACGACGCGCACGGATGAGCCGATCGCGATCGTCGCGGTGGCGTGCCGTTTTCCCGGCGCACCCGATCCCGAAGCTTTCTGGGAGGTGTTGTCCGGCGGTGTCGATGCGATCCGGGAAGTCCCGGATGACCGATTCGACATCGACGAATTTTACGACCCGGATCCAGAGACTCCGGGCAAGATCTACAGCCGCTTCGGTGGATTCCTCGACGGAATCGACGGATTCGATCCGGAGTTCTTCGGTATTTCCCCGCGCGAGGCTGTTTGGATCGATCCGCAGCAGCGGCTGATGCTGGAAACTGCGTGGGAGGGCTTGGAACGTGCCGGGTATTCTCCGGGGGCGTTGCGCGGCAGCCGAAGCGGCATCTTCATGGGGGCGGCTGCCAACGAGTATTCGCATCTGCTGTCCGCCGACTCGGTCGAGAAGATCGAGCCCCACTTCATCACCGGCAATGCGCTCAATGCCATTTCGGGTCGGGTTGCCTTCGCACTCGGACTAGAAGGACCGGCGGTGGCGGTCGATACCGCGTGCAGCTCGTCGTTGGTGGCCGTCCATCAAGCCTGCCAGGCATTGCACTCCGGTGACTGCGATTTGGCGTTGGCCGGTGGTGTGAACGTGTTGCTGAGTCCGGTATCCATCATCGCCGCCTCGCGCGCCAGGATGCTTTCCCCCGTCGGGCGATGCAAGACCTTCGACGCCTCCGCCGACGGCTATGTGCGCAGTGAAGGCTGCGGGATTCTGGTGCTCAAGAGGATGAGCGATGCGGTGCGCGACGGCGATCGGGTTTGCGCGGTCATCCCGGGCAGCGCGGTCAATCAAGACGGCGCTTCCAGTGTTTTGACGGTGCCCAATGGGGGCGCACAGCAACGGCTTATCACCGCGGCGCTGGCTCGCGCCGGTCTCGCCGGCGGGGATGTTGACTACCTTGAGGCGCACGGGACGGGCACCGCGCTGGGTGATCCGATCGAGGTGCGGGCGGCCGGGGCCGTCTATGGTGTCGCTCGTGACGCGGACCGGCCGTTGCTGATCGGATCGGTGAAGACCAACATCGGCCACCTCGAGCCGGCATCGGGGGTCGCCGGTCTGATCAAGGTCGTGTTGTCGCTGCAGCACGAAGTGCTGCCGCAGAGCCTGCACTTTGAGACACCGTCGCCGCATATCCCGTGGGACTCGTTGCCGGTGCGGGTCGTGGACAAGGCGATTCCGTGGCAGGCCAACGGCAGGCCGCGACGCGCCGGCATAAGTTCCTTCGGGTTCACCGGCACGAACGCACACGTGCTGATCGAGGAGGCGCCACCACAATCGGCGACCGCCGACGAATTCTCGACAGGCGACATCGCGGTGGCATCGGAGTCGGACGCTCAAGATGAGCCGGTCGACGTGCTGCCGCTGTCCGCGCGGTCACCGCAGGCGCTGGTGGCGTTGGCGCAGCGATATGGGGAATGGTTGAACACCCACCCAAAGGTCGACATCGCCGATGTGTGCTTCACGGCCGGGGTCGGGCGTTCGCATTTCGAACACCGGGCCGCGCTGGTCGTGGATTCGGTTCAGAGCGCCTGCGAGGTGCTGGCCGAGTTGGCCGAGAACCGTCTGCGACCGGGAGTGGTACGCGGCGAGTGCACGGACCCGCCGACGACGGCGTGGTTGTTCACCGGGCAAGGCAGCCAGTACCCGGGGATGGCGCGCGAGTTGTTCGACGCTGAACCGGTTTTCGCAGACACAGTGACACGCTGCGCGGACGCGGTCAACGGGATCCTGCCGCGCCCGTTGCTGGAGGTGCTGTTCGCCACCGACCGCTACACCGGCGGTGAAGCCGGAGAAACACTGCGGCACAAGTCGTTTGCGCAGCCGGCGCTTTTCGCCGTCGCGATGGGCCTGGCCCGGCTGTGGCAGTCGTGGGGCGTCGAGCCCGACGTGGTGCTGGGCCACAGCGTGGGCCAGTACCCGGCGGCGTGTGTGGCCGGAGTTTTCAGCCTCGAGGACGGGGCACGGCTAATGGCCGAGCGCGGCCGGCTGTTTGGCAGTCTGCCCGACGGTGGGCGAATGGTGGCGGTGTTCGCCGACGCCAAGTACGTCGAGGAGATCGCCAACGAGTTCCCCCGAGTGTCGGTCGCCGCCTACAACGGCCCCAACACGGTGCTGTCGGGTCCCGGCGCGGATCTGGAACAGATCGTCGCCAGGGGTGGCAATGACGGGATCCGGTGCAGCTGGCTGGAAACCAGCCACGCCTTCCATTCGGAGTTGCTGGAGCCGGTGCTCGGTGAATTCGAGTCGTGCGCAGCGCGGTTGCAGTTCGCTGTGCCGACGTTGCCGCTGGTCTGCAACCGCACCGGCGCCGTGCTCACGGCGAAAACCCCGCTAGACGCCCAATATTGGCGGCGGCATTCCCGCCAGCCGGTGCAGTTCGCCGAAAGCGTGCGCACCGTGGCGGCGCTGGGATGCTCGGTGTTGATGGAGATCGGTCCGCAACCGGTTCTGACCGGGGCTGCGGTGCAGGTCTGGCCGGAACATCTGGCCGCGCCGCGTGCGATCGTTTCCCTGCGCAAGGGCGTCGGCGACCGGCGCCAGATCGCCGAAGCGCTGGCCGCCGCCTACGTCAGCGGCCATCGGCCCAAGTTCGCTGCGCTGCATCGTCAACCTCGCCGCAGACTCGAACTGCCCACCTATCCGTTCCAGCGCCGTCGCTTCTGGCCCAAGACTTCCGGCATCGCCGTCGACGGCGCTGCCGTATCCGGAATCCTGGGTAGTGCAAAAGATCTCGCCTCCGGCGACTCCGTCTACACCAGTCGGCTGTCGGTCAAGTCGCAGCCGTGGCTTTCCGATCACGTCATCTATGGCACCGTTGTCGTTCCGGGGGCGACGTATGCGGCGATGGCCCTGGCCGCCGTTGGGCCGCCGGGGCGGGTGCAAGACGTCTTTTTCTATGAGCCGATCATCCTGGTCGAGAAGACTTCTCGCGAGGTGCAGCTGACTTTGCATCCGCTGCAGGACGGCGGCGGCTGGAGCTTCCGTGTGCACAGCCGCCCATACGGCGTCCGTGATGCTGAATGGTCGTTGAATGCCGATGGCACCGTCGTCACCGGTGTCGATGACGAGCCGGCACCCGATCCGGCGGACTCCATCGACGCGGCAATCGAGCGGTTGGACCGCACTCGTCCGCAGCAGCTGTTCGAGACCTTCGCCGACATGGAGCTGGCATGGGTCCTACCTGGTCCACGTCAGTCAAATCGCTGTGGGTCCGCGAGGGTGAGGCGATCGGGGATGTCACCGTCGGCGACGAACTCGCCGAACAGCTCGGAAGCGAGCCGATCCATCCGGTGCTGCTCGATCTGTGCACCGGAGTCGCGTTCCCGGCTTTCCCGGCGCTTATCGCGGCCGAACAAGGGGTAGCCGATCTGTTCTTGCCGTTGCGGTACGGGCGGGTAGAGCTGCGGGAGAAGATGCCTCGGCGGTTTTATTGCCGCGCGAGGTGGCATACCAGCGCCCTCGACAGCGAAACCCAAGTCTTCGATCTCGATTTCGTCGATCGGGATGGCCGCCACTTGGGCGGGATTCGCGAGTTCACGGTCAAACGCGCGCCCCGAGAGGCGTTATTGCGCGGGCTCGGCGGCGATGCCACCCGGCTGCTGTATACCCTCGGCTGGCACGAGGTGCCGCCTCCGCCGTCGAGCAGTGATATCGGGGGCGCCGGAAACGTGAACGGCACCTGGCTGGTTGCCGGATTCGACGAACTGGCGGCCGACCTGCCGGGCTGCATCTCTTTTGACCGGACTACGGATCCGGAGCCCTTGGGGCAGCTGTTGGCGCAGGCTCGAGAGCGCGGTGTGCCGTTCTCCGGCATCGTCTGGCGCAGCACCGGACCGAGTGGAGAAGAGTCGAGCGCTGAATCTACCGTGCGGCTGGAGACCGAGATCGCCCACCTGCTCAGTGCCGTGCACACCCTGCAGGCCGATGAGGCGGTCAAACTTCCCGGTGGTCTGTGGATCATCACTGAACGGGCCGTGGCGACCGAATCCGGCGAGCCGGTCGACCCGGTGCAGGCAGCGCTCTGGGGACTCGGCCGCAATATCATCAACGAGGAACCGGCCCTGCACTGCAGGCTGGTCGATTACGACGGATCAGAGGAGGCCGTACACTCGCTGGCCGGCCTTCTCGGCGCACCGATCGAGGAGCCCGAACTCGCACTGCGGCAAGGAAAGTTCTTGGCGTCCCGGTTACTGCCATGGGCGCGCAGCGGTCATCTCGCGGTACCGCGGGCAACCGATTACGTCCTGGCGCCCACTGAACGCGGCGCGATCGACAACCTGCGTCTGACCGAGGCGGAAGTGCCACCACCGGACGAGGGCTATGTGCAGATC
>DASPOT010000015.1:0-7445 GCA_035625875.1 Mycobacterium sp.
GAGCTGATGTGGGCAGTAAGCGGTGGCGGCGATCACTGCGAACTTGACGGCGCCGTTCGTCGTGAATCCCGGGTTGGCGTCCGTCAGGTTGTTGACGACGTCCGTCGCCGACTGGCCGTGGTCCACTTGGTCGCAGATTCCCTTGCCGGCCGCTACGACTTTATCTGGATCGCTGTAGCTGATGCCCGCCTGCTTGAGCGCGGCGAAGAAGTCTGTGTCGCCGCCGCTGGGATCGGCGTGCGCCGGCACGGCCAGGCTGATCGCGGCCGGAACGATTAGCAGAACTGAGGTAAGTTTCATGCGCATATTATCGTCACAAAGTCGAGGGTTTGCACGCCATCCCGCCGCATCGCTCGCTCGCGCCGACGTGGTCTCCATCCACGCCCCCCGTGGCGCAGGTACCTCAAGCGTCCTCCGCTGAGGCGAGGCTATCGACAATCCGTCGAACATATGTTTGGTTCTACTGGGCCGCTGCCACACAGACACCGACGAGAACGCCGGCTGTGGATGAACCGGCAACTGTGGATATCCGGCCCTAGAGGAACCCTAGAGGCGCGACTCGCTGGCCACCGGCCTAGCACGGCGATCGCGACAGCTTCCTAACCGGAGATCTGATTACCCGGCTCGCCCACCCGGGCACAACTGCACAGCATGGCCGAGTACCCTCGCCCCCGTGTTCAGTTCCATCCGCTCGAGCCTGGCCCCGATCAACGTCCGCCAGCTAGGCAGCATCGATTACCTCACCGCGTGGCAGCTGCAGCGCGAACTCGCCGACACCCGGGTCGCCGGCGGCCCCGACACGCTGCTGCTGCTGGAACACCCGTCGGTCTACACCGCCGGACGGCGCACCCAGCCGCACGAACGGCCGGTGGATGGAACGCCCGTCGTGGACACCGACCGTGGCGGAAAGATCACCTGGCATGGCCCCGGCCAACTGGTCGGCTACCCCATCATCGGGTTGACCGAACCGCTCGACGTGGTCAATTACGTTCGGCGCCTTGAGGAATCGCTGATCAAAGTGTGTAACGATCTGGGTCTGGAGACGGTGCGCGTCGACGGCCGGTCCGGGGTGTGGCTGCCTGCCGGTGGCGGCCGGCCAGCGCGTAAGGTAGCCGCCATCGGCGTGCGGGTGTCGCACGCCACGACGCTGCACGGGTTCGCGTTCAACTGCGACTGTGACCTGGATGCGTTCGCGCGGATCGTGCCGTGCGGCATCACGGATGCCGGGATGACTTCGTTGTCCGCCGAACTCGGGCGCCGGGTCGGTGTCGACGACGTCCGGTCGTCGGTCGCCGACGCCGTGTGCGACGCCCTGGATGGTGTGTTACCGGTCCGCGACCACACCGACGCCCGCGTAGCATCGCCTTTGTGACCGTCGCGCCCGAAGGCCGGAGGCTGCTGCGCCTAGAGGTCCGTAACGCGCAGACGCCGATCGAGTGCAAGCCGGCGTGGATCAAGACCCGGGCCCGGATGGGGCTGAAGTACACCGAGCTGAAGAGCCTGGTCCGGCGTGAGGGTCTGCACACCGTCTGCGAGGAGGCCGGCTGCCCCAACATCTTCGAATGCTGGGAGGACCGGGAGGCCACCTTCCTGATCGGCGGGGAGGTGTGCACACGTCGCTGCGACTTCTGCCAGATCGCCACCGGCAAACCTGCGCCCTTGGACCGCGATGAGCCGCGACGAGTCGCCGAGAGTGTGCGCGCGATGGGGTTGCGGTATTCCACCGTCACCGGCGTCGCCCGCGATGATCTGCCCGACGGCGGGGCCTGGCTGTACGCGGAGACGGCGCGCGCGATCAAGCGCCTCAATCCGTCGACCGGGGTCGAGCTGTTGATCCCGGACTTCAACGGCGATCCCGGCCGGCTTCAGCAGGTCTTCGAGTCCCGCCCGGAAGTGTTGGCCCACAACGTCGAGACTGTGCCGCGCATCTTCAAACGGATCCGGCCCGCGTTCCGGTATCAGCGCAGCCTCGACGTGCTCACCGCGGCGCGCGAGTTCGGCCTGGTCACCAAGAGCAACCTCATCCTTGGCCTGGGCGAGACCCCCGACGAGATGCGCACCGCCCTGGCCGATCTCTATGACGCCGGCTGCGACATCGTCACCATCACGCAATACCTGCGCCCGTCGGTGCGCCACCACCCGGTCGAGCGCTGGGTTAAGCCCGAGGAGTTCGTCGAATACTCGCAATACGCCCAACGGCTGGGGTTCGCCGGGGTGCTGGCTGGGCCGTTGGTGCGATCGTCGTACCGAGCCGGCTGGCTCTACGAGCAGGCATCGCAGCGGCGGCGCCTCCTCACCGGCCCCGCATTGACATAGCGCTCACGACGTTTCCGTATCCTTGGTGATCATGGCGAAACCCCGCAATGCCGCTGTCACCAAGGCCGCCCGAGCCGAGGCCAAGGCCGCCCGCAAGGCCGCTGCCAAGCAGCGCCGCAGCCACCTGTGGCAGGCGTTCACCATGCAGCGCAAGGAGGACAAGCGTCTGCTGCCCTACATGATCGGCGCCTTCGTCCTGATCGTGGGCGCATCGGTGGCGGCCGGTGTGGCCGCCGGCGGCTTCACCATGGTCATGATGATCCCGCTCGGTGTGGTGCTGGGCGCGCTGGTGGCGTTCGTCATCTTCGGCCGGCGCGCTCAACGAACGGTCTACCGCAAAGCCGAAGGGCAAACCGGCGCGGCAGCGTGGGCGCTGGACAACCTGCGCGGCAATTGGCGCGTCACCCCCGGTGTGGCCGCCACTGGTCACTTCGACGCGGTGCACCGGGTGATCGGCCGGCCCGGCGTCATCCTCGTCGCGGAGGGATCCGCGGCCCGGGTCAAACCGCTGCTCGTCCAGGAGAAAAAGCGCACCGCACGGCTGGTCGGCGACGTGCCGATCTACGACATCGTCGTCGGCAATGGCGACGGCGAGGTTCCGCTGGCCAAGCTGGAGCGCCACCTCGCCCGCCTGCCGGCCAACATCACCGCCAAGCAGATGGACTCGCTGGAGTCGCGGCTGGCCGCGCTCGGTTCGCGGGCCGGTGCGACCGCCACGCCGAAGGGACCGCTGCCCACCGCCGCCAAGATGCGCGGCGTTCAGCGCACCGTGCGCCGCAGGTAGCTGCTCAGCGGGCAGTCAAGTTTCAGCGCCGCACCACAGCGGTGCCGGTCAACCTGTCGTGCAGACCGCGCCCGTCGACGTCGACAAACAGCGCCGGAATGACCAGCGCGATCATCACCCCCCGCACCGCGGCGCGACCGAGCCCGACATGCGGCCGCCCGTCGCCAGTCTCGATGGGCACCACCATCAAGCCCAGCATGAACTGACCCGGTGTGAAACCGAACAACCGGACAGCAACCGTGCCGAGTACGAACCAGACGACCATCACCGCCGTCGCCAGCAGTGCCGGCGTGACCAGACCGAACGTCAATCCCAGCGCCGCCAGGCCGTAGGCCACCAGCCAGTCGACGGCCAGCGCCGCCAGCCGGCGCCCCATCCGGGCCAGCGAGCCTGTGCCGCGCTCCGGCAAGCCGAGCGCCTCGCCGGGGTATTGGGACTCACGACCCGATTCCAAAGGCCCCGGACCGGACAGCCAAGATGCGATCGTGCGGGCCATGGCCCCACAATAGGTGTTGTGCGACCCGGCTTCGCTGGCCGGCGCACACCGTGTAACGTCTGCGCAACATGGGGTTGATCACTCGGCAATATCGGCTCCATAGCGTCAGTCCGGCGGTTACCAGTAGAGGAGCACTCAGTGACGGAAATGACGCCCGACGACGTCTTCAAGCTACTCAAGGACGAGGACATCAAGTACGTCGATGTCCGGTTCTGCGACTTACCCGGGGTCATGCAACACTTCACGATCCCGGCCTCGAGCTTCGACGAAAACATGTTCGATAGCGGGATCGCGTTCGACGGTTCGTCGATTCGCGGGTTCCAGGCGATCCACGAGTCCGACATGCTGCTGCTGCCCGATGCGGACACCGCGTGCGTCGACCCGTTTCGTGCCGCCAAGACGCTGAACCTGAACTTCTTCGTGCACGACCCGTTCACCCTGGAGCCGTACTCGCGCGACCCGCGCAACATCGCCCGCAAAGCCGAAAACTACTTGGTCAGCACCGGCATCGCCGACACCGCATCCTTCGGCGCCGAGGCCGAGTTCTACATCTTCGACTCGGTGACCTTCGATTCACGAACCAACAGCGCATTTTACGAAGTGGACGCGATTTCCGGCTGGTGGAACACGGGCAAACCGACCGAAGCCGACGGCAGCCGCAACCTCGGCTACAAGGTGCGCCCTAAGGGCGGCTACTTCCCGGTGGCCCCCAACGACCAGTACGTCGACCTGCGTGACCGGATGCTGACCAACCTGATCAACGCCGGCTTCACCCTGGAGAAAGGCCACCACGAGGTGGGCAGCGGCGGGCAGGCCGAAATCAACTACCTCTACAACACGCTGCTGCACGCGGCCGACGACGCGCAACTGTACAAGTACATCATCAAGAACACCGCGTGGCAGGCCGGCAAGACCGTGACGTTCATGCCCAAGCCTCTCTTCGGCGACAACGGATCGGGTATGCACACCCACCAGTCGCTGTTTAAGGACGGCAGAGCGTTGTTCTACGACGAGACCGGCTATGCGGGGCTATCGGATCTGGCCCGCCACTACATCGGCGGCCTGCTGCACCACGCACCGTCGCTGCTGGCGTTGACCAACCCGACGGTCAACTCGTACAAGCGGCTGGTGCCCGGGTACGAAGCACCGATCAACCTCGTCTACAGCCAGCGCAACCGCTCGGCATGTGTGCGCATCCCGGTCACCGGCACCAACCCGAAGGCCAAGCGGGCGGAGTTCCGCTGCCCCGACGCGTCGGGCAACCCGTATTTGGCGTTCGCGGCCGAGATGATGGCGGGCCTCGATGGCATCAAGAAGAAGATCGAGCCGCAGGCGCCGGTGGACAAGGACCTCTACGAGCTGCCGCCGGAAGAGGCCGCGAACATCCCACAGGCGCCCACCTCGCTGTCGGCGGTGATCGACCGGCTCGAGGAGGACCACGAGTACCTCACCGAGGGCGGCGTATTCACGTCTGATCTGATCGAGACGTGGATCAGCTACAAGCGCGAGAACGAGATCGACCCGATCAACATCCGGCCGCATCCTTACGAATTCGCGCTGTACTTCGACGTGTAAGCCAGCTAACCCTGTGACCTGCGGCGACGCTACGGGCGAGAGAAACACCGCGGCAAGCAGCGCCCGTTGCCTGCCACGACCGCGTAACCGGCCGCCAGCGTCGCCATTGCCACCAAGCCCGCTGCCGCCACCAGATGCCGGAGGTGGCGCGTCCAGTTCAGGATGACCGGCGACACCGAATTGCCTACACCGTACGATGCTGTAGGCCGTATCACCGCTACAGCGCATCGCCATCTGCTGTCCTCGTGGGTCCCTCGTTCGGCGCGTTAACGCTGGATGGCCGGCGCGTGACGAAAGCTCTTGGCCGGGTGGGGAATGGCGATGTCGCCGAGCGCGATCGGCCCGAGTTCGCTACCATCTGAGCCCGTGTTGCCTCGACGAGCTCTGTTTCACCAGCGAGTTCTAGTCCAGTTCCGGCGAGCAGTGCAGAGTCCGCAGCAGGCTATTGCTCGTGTGGGCCCGCTAGGCGGCGGATTCCGGCTGTCCGCGGCGGCGACCAATGATCGCTGAGGCTCCGCCGACATCGCCTCCGCGGCCGCCGGCGGACAAGCCGCACAAACTGCGCGTCGCGATCGGTGTGGGCATTCTGGTGGCTATCGTCGCTGCCTACGCACTATGGCTGCTCGGCGTCCACTTGCTGGAAAAATCAGCGGCTCCGCTCCCCCCACTGGACCTGAGCGCGGCCGGGCCCGAGGACACCATTGTGCAGGTGCGCCTCGAGGAGCTGAAGCCCGTCACAAATCGCCTCACCGTGAATGTGCTCGTCTATCCCGGGGAGTCACTGTACGACAAACGCTCCGATGTGCTGACCACCGACATTGCCGTGCGCCTGTATCCACCGAACGACCTGGGAGACCTGCAATACCCGAAAGGAAAAGCGCCAGCCCAAGTCAGCACCACGATCGAGGCGCACGGCAATCCCGGTAACTGGCCATTCGACGCCTACACCACCGAGGAACTCTCGGCCGATGTGTTCGTCGGGTCTGGCGATAACCGCAAAAGGGTGCCCGCCCGTGTCGAAGCAACCGGGTCGTTGGACGGCTGGGACGCCAGCCTCAGGCGCGTTCAAGACACCAGCGAAACACGAAGCTCACGTGTCCATGACAACGACAACGGGAGCGTGATCATCGCCTTGCACAGGGCCAAGGGCCCGCTGATCTTCGACCTGGGAATCTGCCTGGTCCTCATCTGCCTGCCCACCTTGGCGCTGTTGGTGGCCGTTCCGATGGCGTTGGGCAGGAGGAAGTTTTTGCCGCCGTTCGCAACGTGGTATGCCGCGAACCTGTTCGCCATTGTCCCGCTGCGCAACATCCTTCCCGGCGCCCCACCGCCCGGTTCGTGGATCGACCAAGCCATCGTGCAGTGGGTGCTGATCGCGCTGGCGGCTGCGATGAGCTTGTACATCTTCGCCTGGGTTCGGCAAGGGGACTAAAGCGCTTCGAAAACGCGGCTGATGCGGGATTTCGCGGTCGTCATCCCCTGAAGTTGTGCGCAGCAAGCTGGTTGGCGTGCCCGGCGGATCATTCCGTATCGGCTCAACGAGCTTTCACCGCGAAGAGGCGCCGATCCATACCGTGACCGTGAGTTCCTTCTGGATGGAGCGGCATCCGGGGACCAACGCGCAGTTCGCCGAATTCGTTGCCGCCACAGGCTGGGTCAGGTGATGGCGTCGACGGCGCTTGAGACCCTTGATTGGAGGTCGGGCGCCAGCGGGATGTAGCCGTTTTTGTCGAGGTCGACCTGGCCGGGCCAAGGGTCGCCTGCAGGAACGCCTTGACGGCCTTGCCGACGTCGGGTCTGGGGTATTTGGAGCAGACGATCTCGTAGCTGGCCAAAATGATCGGGTAGACATCGGCTTGGATGGGGTTGTAGAACGCCGAGAGGTCGAGCAGGAGGTCGTTGCCTTGGCCGGTGACTTTAACGCCGGTGACGGTCTTGCCGACCGAGTCGGTCCCGATGCGTACCGGCTTGCGGCTTGCCAGGGTTTTGATCTCGGCGGCGAAAAGCCCCTGCTGGATCGCGAATGACCATTCGTTGTAGCTGATCGCGCCCTCGGTGTTCTTCACGGCCGCCGAGGTGCCTTCGTTGCCTCGGGCACCGGTGCCGACGCCGCCGTTGAACGTCATACCCGCACCCTTATTCCAGGCCCCGCCCGATGCGGCCTGCAGGTAGGCCTGGAAGTTGTCAGTAGTGCCGGAGGCGTCGCTGCGGTAGATGACGTGGATGTCCTCGGATGGCATGGATGCGTTGAGCGCGGTGATGGCCGGGTCGTCC
>DASPOT010000016.1:0-2280 GCA_035625875.1 Mycobacterium sp.
CGCCGCGTGGCCGGTGCCGAACTGCGCCGCCAGCCCGACACCGAGAGCCGCCGCGACGGCACCGACCACAACCGCCCGCGCTAACGCCACCGGCACCGCCCAGCGGATCTCAGAGCCGCGGACCGGAACATGGCTGCCCACAACAAACATCACCAGCGCGAAGCCGATATTCGCGAACAACTGAAACGTTGGGTTGGCGTCATCGATGACGCCGAAACCGGTCTTGCCGACGACAAGCCCCGCGATCAGCTCACCGATGATTACCGGAACCCGCACGCGCGGCAGCGACGCCAGCAGCGGACCGGCCAAACCTACGACGGTCAGCAGCGCCAGCGTGTGAAAGCCAAACCCGTGCACGTCAGCGGTCCTTCAGCGGCGGCGAGCCCACTGGGCCTCCAGCTGCTCGAAGCCCGCCCGAACAAAGACACGAATAACCGTACGCCCCGGTTGGGTGTGCTGGCCGCAGCCTCCCGCCGCCGGTCTGGCAGACGCGAGGCTGGATCTTTCTCACCGTGACATTACTGGTCGGAATCGGCTTGGCGGACACCTGCTTGTAGGTCTCGACGCCGAGGAATGAGTAGGTATGGTGCAACAGGCTCTGCCCGTCGACCGATAGCGCAAACCGCCGATGAAATCGGCGTTGGCGACCAGCACACCCTCAGCACCGCTCTCGGGCACGCGTAGCTGCGCCTCAATGGCCCAGGAGCGGCCCAGGATTCGCGGAATCATGCCGCGCTTGTCATAGCTGGCTTTGATGTCGTCTTCGTTGGCGCTGGCCGGCAGGGTGACAGAGCGGAGAAATGAGCCGTAGGAAAACTCCGATCGGCCCTTGGACTCCTTCTTGTCGCTGCGCTCGGCCCTAATCGTCAACTGGCCGTTGCGCACGGTGATGTCGACATCTTTGGCCGGGTCAATTCCGGGAAGCTCAGCGCGCAGCACGTAACGGCCGTCTTCGATCTCGTCTTCCAGCCGGATGAGATGGGTGTCGAAGATCGGATGAAAACCGGCCCGCAACGGGAAACCAGGGAACAGCTCAGACAAATCGGGCAGCGACGATCGCCGCTCGTGCTTTGCGGGAACCTTACTCATGACGCTCCTTGCTGTTAGGTGGTTTAACAGACCGATCGTTCGATCTGACCACCGTGCGCCTGCGGGACAGTAGGGTCGAAAGTCCCTGGGCTGCGCGGGTCATTTGTCGCATCCCCGGCCAAAGATGACACGGCACGCGCCGCGATCGTCGTGCGCGGCAAACAGCCCCGTCACCCGTTCTTGTCAAACACAGGGACCGCACATCACGGCCACCGGCGAGGCGGTGCCGTCCCCGAAAAGCCGGCCACAGCGCCCCGCGCGGCGTCGGCGGCCAGGCCCTCAACTAAGCGGGTTATTACCGGGCCACTTTCCAGACCGTCACCGATCGCGCTTGCAGGCACGTTCTGTCGGATGTTCATCCCGAATGTTGGGGATGGTCTCAATCATCAGCTGCCCGTCACGCGCGGCGGGTCAACGTCGCTCGCCGGGTCTTGCTTCTGGCACTGCGGCCCCACACAGCCAGGGATGTCAGACAGGTCGACACGAATCCAACTGCGCAATCGCATCGTTCATTAGCTTGGAGACTGTTGCGAAGTCAGGTGTGGGAGCCGCATCTGGCGCCTGCGTCGCCTGCGCGCTGATCGGCGCTGGCTCGGCGACGTTGTCGCGTTCATGCCGAGCAGCGCTTACTGCTGTGTGCGCTGCATAGCCACGCGAGTGGGGTGGCGTCCCAGGTGCGGTGTAAAAGTGGCCTGACGTAGGCCCCGCTCGCTTGCACGTGTGATTCTATGCGATGGCTGTGGAATCGGTTGGCGCTACGCCTGTTTTGGCGTATTTTCTCGAATTCCGTTGCGGCAGTTGTGTTGGCGGGTCATGCAGGCTGCGGCGCAGGTCTTGCAGCAGCCGCAGCCCGGCCGGTGTCATGGTGAACCCACGCCACCCGGCCGAGGCGCGATCCAGCACCGCCCACACCAGCGAGATGCAGGTGTGCTCGCCGGGCAGTCGGCCGATCACCTTGACCCGGCGGCGGGTCTCGCCGAAGGTGCGTTCGATGAACCGGCCATCGTGATGCTGTCAAGGTGATCTTGTAGTAGTGGGCGCGTTTTCGAGGGCGGCTGCAGTGGTGTTCCAGAGCGTTGATGACACGGTCGTGTCGCTTGATCTCGTCAGTCCAGCGGCGTTGCTCGGCGTCGGCGCGAAGCTGGCGGATGTCGGAGAGCTGGTCGCGCATCAGGGGTAGGTGTTCGGGGG
>DASPOT010000017.1:0-4705 GCA_035625875.1 Mycobacterium sp.
CCCGGGCATCGGCGACACCGTGATCGCACCGGCACCCGAGCGGCCATACATCGACGAGGTCGGCGCCGACCCGGGCCGGCTGCGCATCGGCCTGCTCGACGTCCACCCGCGCGGCGACTTCGTGCACGAGGACTGCGTAACGGCAGCACGCGCCGCAGCGTCGATGCTCGAGGGCCTCGGGCACACAGTCGAGCCGACATGGCCGTCGTGCCTCGCCGACACGACATTTCTCGAGAAGTTCATGGCTCTGTGGGCAACGCAGATGGCGATGGCGGCGCGCGACTTCGGCAAGACGCTCGGGCGCGAGGTGACCGCGGACGACATCGAGCCGGTGAACTGGGTGCTCGTCGAGCAGGCGCAGCGGTTGAACGCTATCGACTACGCCGCTGCGCAGGCGGCGGGTTGGGCCTTCCGACGGGCGCTACAGCAGTGGTGGGCGGACGGCTGGGACCTGCTGCTCACGCCGACGCTGGCCGAGCCGCCGCCGCCACTGACGGAATTCGAGAACGACACCGAGCACCCGACAGCACCGATGCGGCGGGCCGGACGGTTCGCCGTATTCACGCCGCCGTTCAACATGAGCGGGCAGCCGGCGATCAGTCTTCCCCTGCACCGCAACGCCGAGGGCCTCCCCATCGGCATCCAGCTCGCCGCCGGCTACGGTCGGGAAGACGTCCTCATCCGCGTCGCCTCCCAACTGGAATCCGCCCACCCCTGGTCGTCCGACCACCCGGCGATCCCCTGAAGCCGCCGAGTGGGTGAGCGCTGCCGGGTCGTCACTCGCAGTGGTCAGCCTGATGCGCCCGCAGCCGGGAGGCATTCGGTCTTTTCGCCGGGTGCGGCCAGGCTGAACACCTTGGCGAATTGCGCCCGCCTTCACGCGCCGTCATGGCATCGCCCCGGCCCAAGCTATACGCCCGTCAAGCTCAAGCGTTCTCGCCATGTCCTGGTAGCGATCCCGGAGATGCGCATAAGTCGCGGCATCGCCGTGAGCCCGCGCCAGTAGAGCCCGCAGCCGCAACAGCCAGATCTCACGTATTACCAGTCCCTCATCGGCTGGCGCGGCAGCTAACCGCTCGATTGCGGCCTCGGCTTCGACCACGTCGCTCTCGGCCCCGCGGTCGAGCAGTGTCTCCACCAGAACACCAGTCACTGGAACCAGCAGGTGTCCCTCCCGGAACAGATGTTCGACGGCGGCGCGCATGAGCGGTATGGCCTTCATCGGGATCTCCACGCCGAGCCCTCTCACGTGCCAAGTACACGTTGACGATCGGTAAATCGCAGACGTTGTGTCCGTGGCGTAGGAACACGTCGCTGACCTCCGCCAGCTGCTGTCCGCGGTCACGTCCCGGTGGGGTCTACGCCTTCAAAGGCTACGAGGTCAAGCACTGGTCGACGCCGCTCGACGTGGCCGACGTGGACGCGCAAGTGACTGCATGGTGTCGTTATCTGCGTCCCAGTCTCGGCGCGCCCACGACACCTGACCGGTTCAGGCTTCGGCGCACCGGTGGTGTATCGGTACCGTTTAGGGCTAGACATGGACTCGAGTCTTTCTGACGTCCTCTGTGCTTCCCGCCAGGCTCAACGCCGAGGGCGTGTCAGACCACGACGAGGTCGGCCGTTTCCGGGCAGTTCCGAGCAGTCTGGGTGCACCGGGGTGGCGATGGCGGCGGTGATCCGGGTGCCACGTCCGGGCGCGGTGTTGATAACGAGGTGTCCGCCGATGGCTGACAGACGGTCGGTCATATTGGTCAGCCCGGCGCCGATGGTCGCGGGGTCGAATCCGCGGCCGGTGTCGCTAATCGTGAGGGTAAGCATTTGCTCGTCGGCATGGGCCGTGATCGTGGCCGTGGTGTCGGGGCCGCCGTGTTTGGCGGCGTTCTGCAGGGCTTCGCGGCAGCAGTAATACAGGGCGGCCTCGATCGAAGCGGGGTAGCGGCCGAGGCCGTGCAGGTGAAGCTGCACGGGGACCGAGGCGTTCGCGGCGGCCGCCGGTAAGGCCCGGGCCAGACCGCCGCTGGCGAGCAGCGGTGGGTAAATACCGTGGGCGAGTCGCCGGATCTCGGCGATCGCGGTCTCCAGCAGCCCGGAGGCCTCAATGAGCAGCGGCTGGTGTCGGTCGTGTTCGGCGGTGCGGGCGAGTTGGATGAGCACCGCCAGAGCAACGAGGTGTTGTTGGGCGCCGTCGTGTAGGTCACGTTCGAGGCGGCGCCGTTCCTCGTCGGCGGCGGTGATCAGCCGGGTACGCGAGGCCGCGAGTTGACCGGCGCGCTCGGCGAGCAGGTTCTCCGACGTCCGCAGCGCCACGGCGTTATTCCACACGATCACCAGGAGGTGAAGGGCAAGAACCGCTAGTGCTGGGATGATGATCGCGCTCTGGATCCAGCGAGGCGCATGTGCGGCCAGGTGTGAAATATTCTGAAACCGCGCTAGCGCACCCAGAGCCAGTACGCAGCCGGCGGTAATCATGGCGAAGATCAGCCCTCGCTGCGAGCGGATGTAGGGCTCGGCGAAAGCGACGGGCACCAACGCCAACAGCACCCAAACCGGCAACAGGGCCGGCACGACGAACGTAACGAACAAAAGGGTGGCCCAGTTGCCGATACAGACCAGCGTGATCGCTTGCTGATGTCTACGGCGTCGCGCCAGGCGCAGCGCGGCGCCCAGCACGACGCACTGGGCGGCGCAGATCAGGGCTATGGCCAGCAGCCAGGGGGATCGCAGCACCCACTTATACAGTCCCAGCGGCAGCAAGACGCCACAACCGGAATACAGGCACAGGTGACCAGTGAGGAACAGCTGAAAGCGTTCCTTCGCAAAGGTGTAAATGACGTCGTGGCCTAATAACACCGGACTGGCCTTAGTCAGCTGCTCGCCATAGCCGGGTCAGCAGGTCCGGGCTCAGTTTTTCTTTGCGCACGTAGGCCGCGGCGCCGCAATCCGCGGCCCCAGCGGGAAGGTCGTCGAGATCATAGGTTGACATCAGCAGGACCATCACATCGGGGTGTGTGGCGCGGATTCGCCGCGTGGCTTCGATGCCACCCATGCCGGGCATGTGGATATCCATCAACACGATCCCGGCACCGCCGTCCCGAATGAGGTCGATCGCGGATTCACCGGTCTCGCATTCGCCTGCCAACACGAATCCTTTTGCCGCAGAGAGCATTTCTGCGGCGGCTCGCCGGAAGCAGGCCTGGTCGTCGACCACCCACATCCGCACCCGGTCGACCGTCATGCTCGACATGATGCGCCGCGGCTTCGCGAACCACCAGGGCGTACACACCACACTTTTAAACCCCCACGCAGCCATCAAGAAACATCAGCACCGCTTTGACGCGCCGATCCACCGTGTCATCTGCGGTCAGCCCGAGCTTGGCGAAGATGGAATTGATGTGCTTTTCCACCGCCTTTTGGGACAACACCAGTTGCTGCGCCAGTGCGCGGTTGCTGCTGCCGCTGGCCAGCCCGGCCAATACCTCGGATTCCCGCCGGGTCAACCTGTCGAGTGTTCGAGCCGAGTCCGGCTGGGCCAACAACGCCTCCACCACCAGCGCATCGAGCACCGTGCCGCCGGCCGCGACTTGGCGCACCGCGTCGCTGAGCTGGTCGAAGTTCGCGACCCGTTCCTTCAACAGATACCCGCGCGCCGTGCTGCCCCCCTCAAGTAACCCCAGCGCGTACTCGGGCTGCACGTATTGCGACAACACCATCACGCCGATGTCCGGATGCGCGCTGCGCAACCAATGGGCCAGCCGGATTCCCTCATCGGTCGATGTTGGTGGCATCCGCACGTCGGTCACCAGCAATGTCGGATCATGTCGGTCGAGGAGTTCGACCGTGGAGTCGAAATCCACGCCGACACCCACCACGGTTACACCCGGATCGGTTGACAGGGCCCGGCATACGCTGTCGCGCACCAGCAAGCAGTCCTCGGCGACCACAACCGAAATCGAACCCATCATGGCAAACGGGGTCTTCCGCTGGGTTGTCGTCTCTTTCATGACC
Source organism: Mycobacterium sp. (assembly GCA_035625875.1). Classification (GTDB taxonomy): domain Bacteria; phylum Actinomycetota; class Actinomycetes; order Mycobacteriales; family Mycobacteriaceae; genus Mycobacterium. The sequence continues at coordinate 4,006 of DASPOT010000017.1, forward strand.
ACTCCGCCGCTGCCTCTCGATGTCGCGATGTGTTGGTCCGACCGTTAGGTCTGGTCGACATTCACGGCAATCATTGGAGCGCGCTGAAGCCACGGTGTATTGAGTAGTCCACTACGCGTTTTCTTTCGACGCCCCGCCGACACGTACGTATCGTTTCGGCCCGCACAGAGCCGATGAGAGCCGCACCGCTAACCGGTACGAGCACAGCAGCCCGCATCGGTGCAGTACAACCAGGGCTGACCCAACGGAGCTAGCGTGGCCATCGTGGTCGACCACGGGGCCCTGCCGGTTGTCGAACCCGCCACCGGCGCTACCGTGGCCGAACCCCAACTTGTCGATCCCGGCAGACCTAGCCTAAGCAGCTGCAGGGAAATCGTATTCGAGTAGTGCACTACGCAGGTTTTCGTTCCGCGACCGGCCCTGGTCTACAAGTTCGCGAACGTGAGCTATGAGTCGCCCTACTCATCGACTGAAGCGTCGAAGGAGCAGGACCGCAGAAGTGGCGTTCTGCAAGCAGTGGCACTCCTGGAGGCCGCTATAACGAAGCTAGCGAAGCTAGGGGCCGGCGAAGCCGGATTTTTGGGTCAAGCTTGACGTACTGGGTCGGGTGATTCGTTAGGCGGCGAGTCGTGTTGTGCGGCTGAGCTTTTCGAGAGTTGCGTTGTAGGCACGGGAAGCTTTCTGCAGGGGTGGCGCGCCG
>DASPOT010000018.1:0-6127 GCA_035625875.1 Mycobacterium sp.
ACCGACACCGATCTCGGCGGCCACGTGAGCCACTGGGCGGCCGGTCTCAATCACCAGGCGGGCAGCCCGATCCCGAAACTCGGGGGTGTACTTTCTGCGCTTGCCCGACATACGGACATCCTTCCCGCGGGACCAGCAGTCAGTCCCACCAGTCAGGTGTCCACCATCAGGGGTCAACCCCAGAGCTCAATAGAACGGGCTGCAGCGAGGCCGAGCTGGAGCGTTGGAGTGTGTCCCAATAGATGGGGATGACATTCTGATCGTCCTCAGCCGACATCGCTACCTCCTTCGGGCGTGGCGGCGGCGGAGGCATCGGGCTCGCCGAGGAAGTCGGCGCGGAAACGGGAGATGGTGGTGTCCCCGGTGCCCTCATGGGACGTCTGGTCGTTGTCCTTGTGGCTCATGTGCTGTCCTTGTTGGCCGTGGAAGTGTCGGATTGGTGGTCATAGTCGGCGCGGCGCAACCGCAGTGCTGACCAGGTGCCGTTGATCGATACGTTCTGGACCGCTTCAACGCCGTATTGGCGAAGGGCTCGGATAAGCCAGTCCCGGCGAAGATCGGTCCCCGGGGAACCGGGTCTGGGGTAGCTGACCCAGGCCAGGCGACCAGCGCGGGCAGCCGCATATACGGACCTCAGCCATGCCAGATCCACCGGCCGGACCGCAAAGCCGATGACCACATCAGCCTGATCCGGGTCCGGGCCACCAGTCGTGAGCAGCCTCAACCCCGATTCGGGTGGCGCATTGACCACCGCCACACTTTGGCGGGGCTTGATCTGCAGCCTTTGCTCAAGCTCTGCGAGGCCGAACATGCCACCTCCCTCTATCTGCTCGTCGTGCCGCCGGCTGCGGCCGGCCGCCATGGCCATGGATTCGACCGCGCGGCGACCGGTCCACGTGTGGCCGATCGGCATGATGGTCCATGTCGCGTTCGTCGGTCAGGATGGCTCCCACCCCCGCGTAGTCGTCCTGTTCGACTATGTGGAAATAAGCCTCAATGAGCTGCTCGTTGGCGGTGGGTGGCATCGGGGCATCTCCTAACATGGTGGTTGTGGCCGGTCTTCGCCGGTCGGTCCGCCGGCGAGCCGGGCGGGACCCTGGTCTGAAACGGTTCGAGAGCCCTGATCATCAGGCTGCCCGTAAGCCAACCTAAGTTCCGGTACGGACCGAATCCGTACCGGAACGTTACGGCATGACCTCCTCGCGTGTCCACCAACTCAGCGGGCGCGCCGCGCGCGGGGGCTGCGTGGTGTCGGGCCGGCAACCGGAGCGGTCACCAGCGGGTAGACCACCTCCTCGAAGACACGGCGCATAAAGTCTCGGTAGGGCGTCTCGCCGAGCAGCAACCGCAGCGAGCTCATCGCAATGACTAGGTCGGGGACCAGGCTCAGATCCCGCCCGCGGGGGATCTCCCCGCGCGCGGCCGCGCGTTTGAGCATCTGCGCTATCGCCTGGCGGGGCCGTTCCACGATCAGGCTGGATAGCAGCGCACTTAGTTCGGGATCGCGGCGGGCCGCGGTGACCAGGCCGAACAGGACCGCCACCTGCCGTTGTTCGGCGGGGCCGAAATCGGGCACGGCGTCCAGCAGCGCCTCGATGTCTCCGCGCAGAGACCCCGTATCCGGGATCGTCACCGGACCCAGTTCATCCCGCCAGGCAAGCACCGCGTCGGCGACCAACGCGGCTTTTGAGGGCCAGCGGCGGTATAACGCGCCCTTGCCGGCATGTGCCCGAGCGGCGATCTCGTCCATCGTGAGCAGGTCGTAGCCCCGCTCAGCCAGCCCCTCCAGCGCCGCCTCCATGATCGCGGCGTGGCGCGACGAGTCCAACGGGCGGCCACCGCCAGACCGACCCCGTCGGGCTGCATCGCCCGGCCGTTCGGTTTCCGACACAGAACCTCCAGTCATGCCGATCAGGTTGACCGTCGAACCAAACTACTTCGGCAGAGCGCCACCGCGCGGCCCCGAGTTGGGGATGTCCACAAGAACCAGGCCGTACCAGGGATTGTTCGTCATTTTGGCCCGGTGCGATTAGTGGCGTCCGGACCCCGAGAATCGGTCCAGGCTCGGTGAGAGTCGTTCATTCAGTGGGGTTGCAGGTCGAAGCGTAGCCGGATCAGTGGTCCGCTCCGACACCGTGTGCCGACTGGAGTGTGCGTCGGCTTGTCGATCACCTGATCGGAATGAACCGGGTGTTCACGGCACTGCTGGCCGATGCGCCGGTTCCACGCATGGCGGCCGGCGACCAGGTCGAGGAAGATCCGGTGACCGCCTACCGCGAGACCTCGGCCGCGTTGCTGGTTGCCTTCGGGCAGTCTGGAGCCCTCGACCGGCAGTACAAAGGGCCACTGGGGACAGCCAGCGGCGCGGAGCGGTTACAGATCCGCCTTTACGATCTCCTCGCGCATGGCTGGGATTTAGCACACGCCACAGGCCAACCCGTGGACCTGCCCGACGATCTCGTCGAGTCGTCGGTTGCGTTCGCCCGAATGCAACTTGCCGAGCAATCCCGGGACGGGCGGTTCGGCCCGCCACGGAACATCGTCACACGACCGGGCGAGCCTAACCACGATCGATCAGTCGACGCCGATCACGGGAGGCAAGCGTTGTTTTTGCAACGGATGGACCGGAGACCCCAGCAGTCTGGGCGGCCCGTGCCCACGTCACCCATTGGCGCATCGGGTCAGCGACTCCGCGGCGCTTATGAAGAACTAGACCGACGAGCGCATCGTCATTGCCAGCTTCAATCTGCGCCTCTGTGGGTTCTCAGCCGAAAGAGCCGGATTAACGCTGTGGGACGGCACGTTTCTGACCGGAAGTGCACAGCGAGGGTCACAAGCGTGGGTTCGGTTGTCAGAGCAGCAACTCGCCGAAAATTGGGCAGGTGTGTCTATTGCGTTGGCGGCGTGGGCTTTTGCGACTGAGGGCGCGATAGACGGTGGGCCTGGACACTTTGAACAGTTCGGCGAGGTCGCTCTGATGGTGTAGTCGCCGGTGCCGTGCATCCGGCGCAGTTCCTTCTGCTGCTTGAGGGTCAGCTTGGATTGGCGGCCTTTGAGGCGGCCCTTCGAACCACCCGCACTACTTTGCGGCTCGAGGCAGCTTCGGGAGTTCCCGGCCTAGCGGGAGTTTCCGGCCTTTGTTGAACGTGGATGTGGTTTCGCCTGGTGGGGGCGGGTTTTCAGGGTAGGTGGGTGTATTACCCAACTGGCTGTGTTGATCGCGGGTGTTTAGCGGGTCGGTGCGTATTGGTGGATGCCGAACAGGTCGGCCAGGCGCTGTTGGGTGGGGGTCATGTCGGTGAGCATGCGTTGCACGCGGGGGCGTCCTTTGCCGCCGTCGTGGTAGAGCAGCTCGCGGACGGACATGTGCAGGCCGTTGTGGACGGCGTGGCGGCGCATCAGGTGGGCGGTGGCGAGGGCGAGCACGCAGTAGAACACGTGGACCCGGATCTTGGCGTCGGTCCAGTGGTGCATCGGGCTAAACCAGACCACGTGCGGGTCTTTGAGCTGCCGGAAGCCGAATTCGGCGTCGGATTGGGAGCGGTAGGCGGCGACGATGTCAGGCACCGGCCAGTCGCGGTTGGTGAACAGGATCCGCTTGCCGAACAGGCGCCTCGAGTCGGGCGCGGGCGCGGGCGTCGCTGCGCCAGGCCAGCCGCAGGTCGGTGGGTTTGTCGCCGGTCAGGGTGATGGTGATGATGTCGGCCACCCAGCGGGGTTTGCAGATGGTGGCGATCTCGGCCTCGACCGCGGCCCGGTCGCGGCGGGTGCGCCCGCGGGCCAGACGCGCCTGCAGCTCGGCCAGGCGGCGGCGCGCCTTGGCCAGGGTCTGGTCCAGGCCACGGGCCTGCTTGGCGTGCAGGTTCGCTGAATGGGTGAGCACCGCGCGGCGGGTCACGCCGAGCGCGGTGACGGTGGTGTCGACGAAAGTCAGCCCGGGATAGCGGTCTTCGTCAACGACGCGGTAGTCGCGCGCCGGGATCGCCAGCAGCCCAGGGTGATCCGAGGGCGGCAGCGACCCGACCAACCCGATGCCGTGCGCCTCGACCACGGCGTGGTTGTCGCCGCTATTCTGCCCGGCGTCGTAGACCACGGTCAGCGACTCGACACCGGCGACCAGGCCCCGGTAGCGGGCCACCAGCTCGTCGACGACCGTGGTGAACGGGGTGACATCGGGCCGCTCACCGGGATAGGCGTGCGAGATCACCGGCACCCCGCCGTCGCGGGTGATGACCAACGCCAACCCGACCAGCCGCAGATCGGTGCGTTTCTGTTTCGCCTTGCCGCGCTGCGCGATCGGCGCCTTCGCGGTGCCGGTGTCGATGAACGTGGCGAAGTTGGTCATGTCCAGCGCCAGCCCGGTCAGGTCGAGCCCGAACTCGGTGACCATGCGGCGGGAAAGCCGGGTCTCGATCTCGCGCAGCGCCACCTCGCCGAGGCGGTCCATCGCATCCCAGAACCGGCGATGATCCAGCGCCGCCCGGTCCAGCCGCACCCACCGCTTTCCCGCCGTGGTCTCCCACCAGTCGGCGAAGCCCCGCTTGGAGCACGGGTCGACCACCCGGTTCGCGCACGCCAACGCCAGATAGGTGCCCACCGACGCGGCCGCGTTCGGGTACCGGGGCACCACCTCATCGACGATCCCGACCACGTCCAGTCGCCGCAGCGTCGACCACACCGCCGCCAGATCCCCCAACCGCTTGTGCGCGCTGCGCTGCGGCCGCCCCGCACCGGTCTCGGACAGCTTGGCGAGCACCTCCTCCGCGCTGCCCAAATACCGCTGGGACACGATCCGCGGCTTGCCCTGCACCCGCGCGGATTCCACCAGATAGTAGTGAAGCATCCCCGGTTTTATGCACACCTCGTTTCGTGTGACCGGTGTGCTTCCCGATCTCATTGCGAGCGTAGTACTTGGTGAGGCTTTGCAGGTCAGTTCGGGCCGTTGGTGTCGTGCCAGGCCTGCCAGATTTCGGGGCGGAGGCGGCCGCGGTCGGGCACCGGCAGGCCGACGGTGCGGGCCCAGGCGCGGACCTCTGCGGTGCTTGGTTGCGGCGCGGCAGGTGCGCGATGAAGCTCGGTGAGGTCGATGCGTGTTGGTGAGATGTGCTGCAGCGCAGCGTGTTCGGTGCTAGCCCAGGCACGGGCGGCGGCTAGGAACCGGTAGGTCCATTCCTCGGCGAGCTGGCGGGTCTCACAGAACACTACCGGCACATTGGGCCACCGGATCTGCAGTTCGGCCAGGCCGTCGGCCACGACAGCCGGACGCACCCGGTCGAGTTTGAACATCTGCGAGTACCGGTCCTCGACCACGACCGCAGCCCGTGGGAGCGCGGCGAGGTCGGCCACCTGGTAGCGCAGCTTGCCGCTGGTGAGGCTGGCAATGAGGTCTACCAGCGACTTGCGCTCCACCGACGCGACGAGCTGCCCGCCGACGATCAGACCGTAGTCGCCGCACGGCAACGCCCGCCGAACGGTTGTCACTTGCTGGGTGGGGAATCGGTAGGCGTACTGCTCGTGCGCATCGACGACGATCTGCAGGTCGTCGATGCCATGTGCGCGGGCGGTCGGAGTGCGCACGTTCGGGCGGGCCTGCTTGCGGGTGCGCGCCGACTGCCAGAACACCGCATCGCGACCCCGCGCCGTGGTGAACACGAGCTGGGAGCGGTTCTCCCGGGACCGGTCGGCGATCACGTCGATGGCCGCCCCGCGGCGCCGGCAGGACCGCAACGGCACGCGTTCGACGATCACCGCATCGGTCGGCCACTCGTCGAGGTCGACCGGGTAGCAATACAACGCTTTGACGCGCGGCCACGTCCCCGAGGTCCGAAACAGCAGGTCACCACCGGGCTGCGGGACCCGCAGCAGGAACGGCAGCCGGGAATCCTCGTCCGGATTGACTGCGATCAACAACTCCGCCACGAGCCTGAGTCTGCCCGGTCCGCATACGAGATTGGCGGCCCAACCGCGGTCAGCGTGCGGGCTTACGACTAACCGGGGCTTCGCCCCAGCCCGACGAGGCATGCCGTTGGTCGGCTGTGATTGGGGGGCTCCGGTCGAGCGGGGTGAGACCGTGACCGGGAGGCCCGGTCCGGTGTATGAACCGTCGTGACGGTTGGTGGGCCGTGGT
>DASPOT010000019.1:0-4310 GCA_035625875.1 Mycobacterium sp.
CTCGGCATACAATCCGGCCAGCTCATCCAGCCGCGATTGATCGGCCTCCACCTGGGCGGCCAGGGCGGCAACATCAGCGTCGGGGCTGGATTTGCCGGCCAACACCTGGGCCAAGTGCGGCGAGTCCAGCCGAGCCAACACTGCATCGGTCAACAACTGCTCGACCGGCTCAGCCACCACCGTCAACCGGCCACACCCGCCGTGGTCGGGGCCTTTCAGACACACGTAACGGCGCACCCGATTATTCGGATTGACATGGCGGGCTTGGGAATACAGCCGGTTGCCGCAGCGTCCGCAGCGCAGCATCCCGGAGAGCAAATACGTGCGCGCGGCCCGCGTCTTGGTCACCGAACGCGCCGCCATGCGGGCCAACACCCGATCCCGCTCCGCTGGGGTGATGATCGGCGCCCACTTTGCCGGACCGATCACCTGGCCGCGATGCTCGCGCAAGCCCGCGATACGACCCGAGCACAGGATTTGGCGCACCGCCGAGGTTTGCCACGACGTGGCTACCGCCGGGGCGATCCCGGACTCGTTGAGCCATACGGTAACTGACTTGATGGATTGGCCCGCCAGGTAGCGGTCCACCATCTCGCGCACCACCGCGGCTTCATCCGGACGGATCGTGATTTTGTCGGGCTCATAGCCGAATGGGCGCACCGACCCGTGTGGCAACCCTTGTTCGGCGTTTTGCAACAGTTTGCGCCGCACCCGGGCGGACTTACGCCCGGATTCTTTGGCGGCAAAGGCGGCGAAGATGCGCGCCATGAATAGCCCGTTGTCGTTGCCCAGGTCGATGTCGGCGGTCACCGTTGCCACCTGCGACACCCCGACCCTCTCGCAGAGCCCGACGAACTCCTCCAACTCAGCCGGGCGCCGGTGCAATCGGTCCAGGTTGTAGACGATCACCGCATCCCGGGCACCCGACTCCAACTCGGCCAGCATCCGGGCGTACTGCCGGCGCGGCTTACCCGAGAACGCCGACACATCGTTATCGACATACTCCGCACCCACCGGCCAACCGCGATCGGCGGCCAGCTTCCGGCAATCCTCCAACTGACGTTGCACCCCAAGCGATTTCCCCTCCACATCCGCTGAGATCCGGGCATAAATCGCCGCCGACCGCACAACCTGACGCGCCGTTTTCTTCGCCGTCATGGGGGTAGTTTAGCAACACCTCAGCTTCGACGGATAAGTCCGGCCCAGCGGCCACGGGACGGTGTGATCGATGTTCGCAAACTCGGCGGGGCGATCGCAGCCCGGGAACCGACACGTTAAATCCCGGGGTTCTGATGAACTCTTCCAGCGCGGCCGACGGCCGGTACCGGGGCTCCGGCGGCGCATCGCCGGGATGGTGGACGGGCCGAACCTGCGCACCACCCCGAACCAACTCGGCCAATAACGGCGCCGGCACGACACCTCCGCCGCTAATCAGGGCCGCGGGCGGCTTCACCGACGGTGCATCGGGCTCGGGATCCGGCGCCAGCGCCTCGATCAGCGGTGTGTCGCACGTGATGGCTGCGGCGCGGGCTCACCAGACATCTGCGAATCGGGCCGGCCAGTCAACGCCGAAGCCTCGGCGACCACGTGCACAACGACACGGGTTGCCCGCTCACCAGCATCGGCACCGGCCGGGCAGTCGGGGTTCCCGCACCCGCACGCCAGCCGCTCGGCACCGGCGGCCAGTGCACCCAGCGCGTCGGCGCGGCGCTGAGCAATGGTCCGCGGATCGTCCTCGCACACCGCGTGCGCCATATCAGCCGCCGATCCAGCAGGGCGGCGTCGGGTGGCATATAGCCGGCCCCACAGGGCCAATGTGATTGACGGCCAGCCAGCGGGCGTTATCCACAGAGGCGCATTGATCCACAAGTCAGGCGCGTCGGCGGCCGCCATATTCCGACTCACTGCTGGTCCATCGGCGATACCACCAGGCCACGCACTCCAGATAAGACGACGCGCCGCGCAACTTTTGCGACCACAGACGGCAGTCTTCGATCAGCCGGCGCATCATCTCGGTATCGGAGGCCGCATGGGTGCGCCGCGTGTCCTCGAGCTTGGTGGCCAATTGATCGAAGCCTGTCGCTTGAGCGCGCGCCAGCCGCTCAATTTCCCGCGTTCCGGCCATGCGTCATGCTGGCATGGGTTGCGACGGCGCGGCCGAAGCTATCCATAGGGGCCAAACGCTGCCGCGTTTGCACCAGTTCCGCACACAACCAGTACGCTCGAATCGTGCAGCGGCGGATCATGGGCATCGAGACCGAATTCGGTGTCACCTGCACATTTCACGGGCATCGCCGGCTGAGCCCGGACGAGGTGGCCCGCTACCTGTTCCGCCGGGTGGTGTCCTGGGGCCGCAGTTCCAACGTTTTCCTGCGCAATGGCGCCCGGCTCTACCTCGACGTGGGCAGTCACCCTGAGTACGCCACCGCCGAATGCGACAGCCTGGTCCAGCTGGTCACCCACGACCGTGCGGGTGAACGAGTGCTGGAAGACCTGCTCGTCGACGCCGAGCAGCGGCTCGCCGACGAGGGCATCGGCGGCGACATCTACCTGTTCAAGAACAACACCGACTCTGCGGGCAACTCCTACGGCTGCCACGAGAACTACCTGATCGTGCGGGCCGGCGAGTTCTCCCGGATTTCCGATGTGCTGCTGCCCTTCCTGGTCACCCGCCAGCTGATCTGCGGGGCCGGCAAGGTGCTGCAAACCCCCAAGGCCGCCACGTTTTGCCTGAGCCAACGCGCCGAGCACATCTGGGAGGGCGTCTCGTCGGCCACCACCCGCAGCCGCCCGATCATCAACACCCGCGACGAGCCGCACGCCGACGCCGAAAAGTACCGGCGGCTGCACGTCATCGTCGGCGACTCCAACATGTGCGAGACCACCACCATGCTCAAGGTGGGCACCGCGGCACTGGTGCTGGAGATGATCGAAGCGGGGGTGGGGTTCCGCGACTTCTCGCTGGATAACCCCATCCGCGCGATCCGCGAGGTCAGTCACGACATCACCGGGCGTCGCCCGGTGCGGCTGGCCGGCGGGCGTCAGGCCAACGCGCTGGACATCCAGCGGGAGTACTACGCGCGCGCCGTCGAGCACCTGCAGACCCGCGAGCCAAACGGGCAGATCGAGCAGGTCGTCGACCTGTGGAGCCGCCAGCTCGACGCCGTCGAGAGCCAGGACTTCGCCAAGGTCGACACCGAGGTCGACTGGGTGATCAAACGCAAGCTGTTCCAGCGCTACCAGGACCGCTACAACATCGAGCTGTCCGACCCCAAGATCGCCCAGCTGGACCTGGCCTACCACGACATCAAGCGCGGCCGGGGTGTCTTCGATCTGCTGCAGCGGAGGGGTCTGGCGGCCCGCATCACCACCGACGAGGAAATCGAGGACGCCGTCGACACCCCACCGCAGACCACCCGTGCCAGGCTGCGCGGTGAGTTCATCAGCGCCGCGCAGGCGGCGGGGCGCGACTTCACCGTCGATTGGGTGCATCTCAAACTCAACGATCAGGCCCAGCGCACCGTGCTGTGCAAAGACCCGTTCCGGTCGGTCGACGAGCGGGTCAAACGGCTGATCGCCAGCATGTAGCCTTCGCCCAGCGACGATGCGGGCCGGAACGGCCTTGGGAGGAGCCGGGCAATCGAGCTGACTACGACGCGCGCAGCGGAGCTTACGAGGGGGTAGGGACACCCCCAGCTGCGGAGCGGCGTGGGGGCGAGTTGGCCAATCAGATCTACCCTGTTACGGGTGGCGACCTCGAAAGTCGAACGGTTGATGAACCTCGTCATCGCCTTGCTGTCCACCCGCGGCTATATCACCGCCGACAAGATCAGGTCCACCGTGGCCGGTTATGCCGAAAGCCCCAGCGACGAGGCGTTCTCCCGGATGTTCGAGCGCGACAAAAACGAGCTGCGCGACCTCGGCATCCCCTTGGAGACCGGCAAGGTGTCGTCGTTCGACCCCACCGAGGGCTACCGCATCAACCGAGACGCCTACGCACTGCCCGACGTCGAGCTGACCCTGGAAGAGGCCGCCGCTGTAGCGATCGCCACCCAACTGTGGGAGTCGCCTGAACTGATCACCGCGACCCAGGGTGCGCTGCTCAAGCTGCGGGCCGCCGGAGTGGACGTGGATCCCGACGCCCCGGTGGCCATCACCTCCACGGCCGGGCCTCCCGGTCTGCGCGGGTCGGAGGACATTCTCGGAACCCTGTTGGCGGCCATCGATTCCGGGCAGGCCGTGCAGTTCCCGCACCGGCCGTCGCGCGCCGAGCCGTACACTATGCGCACCGTCGAGCCATGGGGCGTGGT
>DASPOT010000020.1:0-20135 GCA_035625875.1 Mycobacterium sp.
TCGTCTTCACCGTCGACGGCGGTTGGTAGCCATTGCGATACCCGGCCGGGCCGTCCTCGTCCCGCCGTTCATGGCGGGCCCGGCACAAGAACGACTCCACCTCGGCCTCCACGGCGGTCTGGAACAGCAGGCGCACCGACAGACGCCCGACATCCTCCAGAATCTCGGTCAGGGGTCGCTCCGCGGCGGCGAACGGCTGGTCAATCTCAGCGCGCACACGGTCGATCGGCGATACTCGCTTGGTCACGGGTGTAGATCCTCCTTCGTAGCTTTGGCAGGTTTCGAAGGAACTTACGCCCGTGACCATTTACACCAGCGGATGGACGCCACGCCAGCGAGCGCGATCAAGCGCAGATAGATTGAGAAGGGACATTTCCGTCCCAATGCTGCGGATGCCGCTCTGCTGGCCGTCTTCTAGCTACTTAGCGGCTGCTACTAACCGATAACAGTTCTTATGGTCAACTAAACCCGCCGTTTTCCGTATATCATTGCTCGCCATCCAGGGGTTTTGATTTGATCACTGCTCATTAATCGGACAGCCCCGTCATTGTGTCTATGTGGTAGCGGCTGGCAGTCCATGGCGGGGAGCTGGGGTTGGGTGTGAGTGTGACCGTTATTTGGGCTTTGCCTGCGGTGAGTGATTCCGGTATGAGGTATGTGTCATCAAGCCAACGGTGCGAGTTGTTGCTGCGTGGCTGTAACCAAAGCCCGGCGGGTGTGCCGTCAATAGCAACGTCTACCGATTGATAGCCGGATGCTTGGTCCGACGTGCGGCGCACCAGGATGCCGTGGTTGTCCGGGCCGATTTGGACATGGAACGTAATCGCAGCTTGGGTGGTCCGGACTAACCCGACGATTGGGCGGATGTCATCGTTGCCCTCATACTCGCTGATCAGCATTTGATCGGTGGGGGCGGCGTCGGTGTAGCCGTGCAGGAGTCGATTGGCCGGATCGGTGGGGTTGACTTCGTCGCTGGTTGTCATGGTTTCGTTCGGTTGTGTGTAGAGGAATGCGGTTGAGCTGTAGTCGGGTTGGACCATGTTGCGTTTGCCGTGCTCAATGCCGAATCGGAGTGCGGAGTGGTAGCCGATAGCGTCGGCGAGCATGAGCCGATAGGCGGCGACACAGTAGTCAGCACATCCGCCAGTGGCCGTGCGTTGATCGGGTTGGCCGGTGAGCGGGTCGCTAAAGCGGGTGCCGTTTTTGAAGTACCAGCCGCCCTCGTAGAAGTCCTCGGTGCCGGTGCCATACCACTGGGGTGACGCGGAACCGTCGGTGTACACGCGTTCGGCACCTTCGAGGAAGTATGGGGCGTCGTCACTAAACGACGTTTTGATCCGAGAACCGCGAATCGTGTGGCTGACGCCGACGAATTTGCCGTGGCCATGTTCATCGGCGAACAACCAGTCCTGACCGAAGGTCGTCGGTCCGGCGTGCGAGCGTGCGGTGAAGTAGCCAGCGCGGCCGCTGGCTAGCGCGGGTGCCCACTCGGGGTCGGGTGTGGTCACGACTTCGCTGTCGATCCCGGGTACGGGATTGCTGGTTGTGTTGACGAGGGTGATGTGGGCTGTGCGGGCGAAAGGCATCGGCCACCACTCCGACAAAGACAATGACCCCCCGGGTTGTGGGATCGTGGCGAACATCAGCGATCGCACGTTGTCGGTGCCCAGTCCGGCGCCGAAGAATTCCCCAAGTGGCGAGTCGACCATGGTTCGGCCGTCGAACTCGATCTGGAGCCGCAACCCGGTCAGGAGTTGATCCGTCCGTTCTGGTAGCTGCAGGCGCAGCGCCGAGATGATGCCCGACCCGGTCGATTCCGCGATTGTCAGCCTTGTGTCGGCGGGGAGGTCGACAACGCGATTGTTATGCGTTGCTGTTGGTGCTGCCGGTTTGGGGTCGATGGTGCCCGCGGCGCGGAGGGTGGCGAGCACGTCGAGCGCGGGGTCGGAGGGCGAGAAAGTGGTCACGCCGTCGGCGGTCGAAAACTGGCGATAGTCGACATGGTAGTACTGCAAATTCGTTGCGACGCTGATCCGCATCGACTGCCGGTACGGCATCGGTACCTTGATGTAAACTCCGCCCGGCGACTGCGCAGCGTTGGCCACAAGAGGCCACACGAATGGTGCACCCAGCACACCATTGACCAAGGATTGCAATGGTGCGTCTATTACCGTTTGTCCATCCAGGTCGATGCGGATCGTTCCGATCGCGCGCACATTGCCGCCGTCGCGGGTGAACCAGATCGAATCAACCTCGCCGGCACCGCGATCCTGCGCGATGACACAGCCGGCACCACCCGACGCCAGACAGCCACCGCTGCCGTTCTGGTTACCGGTGGAGATGTCGAAATCACCGCCGCTCCGCTCGAAGCTCGACACCTGCACAGTCCGTGTATCGGCGCTCAGATACGGCAACCGATCCAATCGACGGTAGGTGTCCCAGCCCACCGCCCTTTCGTCGAGTCCTGTGATAATCGGTTCGGCATGCGCTGACCCTGCCGCAGCAACACCAGCAATCCCCAGCAGCAGTAATGCGAACATCGCAGACAACGCCCGAACAGCCACCGGCATAGCAACAAAGGACGGCCATAGAACTAAACCGCCTGCGGGCAAGCCTGTCCGCACGTCCGCTGATGCTTTGCTGCAAGCGGGAGGGGGTTTTCCGCGATGACAGTTAGCCCCAGCACCACCGACATACCCAACAGACAACAGTCCATCACCGCCGCTCCCTTACGGTTCCGCGAACAAGACCAAAGTTATGCCCTTGCCAGGGTGATGGGTGGCAATCCCCTGAAACCGGGAGACTTTGTTTGGTGGGTTTTGATCTTGATAAGTGCTGTTGTGGCGCAAGGTGCGACCACGGCGCTTGAGCACGCCGCCGACCCGCCCGCGGAAGCCGTCGACACAACGACCGAAGCACCACGGTTTGGTGTGTCAGGCTCCTGGTGGCGCGGACTGGTCAATCGCGCGGATACCCGTCCGGCGGCTGACGCAGGTCGATGGATCCGACGTCGGGCAAGCGGCCGGCGCGACGCGTCTATGCCGACCCACTCGACCCGAATATGCAGCAATCGAATATGCGGTGTTACCGGTACCGGTGGCACTCTCACGCTTCGTACGTGACGTGGTACCAGTGGCGGACCGGCTTATGGCTCCTGTCAGCATGACCCGTGTCCGTCGCACTCACCACGTTGACGTCGGTCACGTCGGGATTGTGGGCCTCGATGTAGCGCTCCAACTCACGCAAAAGCGCGTGATGCGGCTGAGCTGGGTTGGCGAGCGCCTTCGCTGTGTGTGTTTGCGGCACACAACCAATTATGCCGACATGCGCCCCGGTCGACAGGTCGTGGCCACACGCTAGTTTTCAGGCCCCGCAAAGGTTAGCACCCTGGATGGGCGATCAGTACAGCGTGCAACTCGCCCAAGAAGCGGCCCGTCACAGACGACTAAATCGCTCCGCCGCAGCAGATCTCTTAACCCGCAAATAACGAGGAGCCCTCGTGCGCCCCTCTCCCCCGGGTCACGCCGACGGAGCCGGAACTTCGATCCGAGGCAAAGGTCCCCCACATCCCGTGGCCCCAACACCTTTCGTAAGGCGCGAGCCGTGTGTCGACTTCGGCGATATAGGTACTGCGGACATTTACTCTTGCTGCGGCGAGAATCCCGGACAGCTGTCTATCATTGTTAGCCTGGCGACTTTCTCGGCGGAGCGATCAGCCTCTCCCAGCCGCCATCGGAAGACCGCGATCTCTCCATACGATTGCAGGCCCACTATGTGACACCGCGGCGGTCGCGACGTGACGGCGGCCGACCAGCTTCGAGCCGCTGCTCGGCAAAGGGGCGACCCCGCTAGTAGCGGAGAGACCACCGCGCATAAGCCGCTTGACGCCCCGGGCGAGGGCCGCAACAACGACGCCTTTCGGCACTTGATGACGGGACTTTGGCCACTAGGAGCGGATGGCGGGTGCGCCTAGCGTCGGTTACCTACACCGTCGGAGGAGCGCACGGAAAGAAACCAGGGAATATCCTCATGAGCCTCTATTGCCTGAACCTACTGAGGGCGCGTTACGTGTTGGGCGCACTGCTGGCAGCCGCGCTGGCGACTACAGCCGTCGCGCACGCCGACAGCCAGGATGATCAGTTTGTTGCGCTGGTGTCCGCGCAAGGCATTCCCGGTGCGCCCGAGCAGTGGATCGCCGCCGGGCGCGCCGCCTGCCACAACTACGGCAGCTACACCTTGCTTGCCGAGCAGTACAATCTGACGGAGCGCGGGCTGTCCCAGGATCAGGCGTACAACGTAATATGGGACGGGATCAAGGCGTATTGCCCGGAGAAGGCCGGCGGGATGCGGCTGCCTTGAAAACCCCACCGCCCCATCGCCTCGACGGCGTTTGAGCCGGGCGACAAGCCCATTAACTGCCGGTGAGGATTTACTCTTGTCCGGTCTCGGCCTCAATACTGTTGGCAGTTTTCGCAATAGATCCGGCACTCTACGGATGGCCGCGGAAGTCTCAACACAGTTGGCATCTTGAAGGTCCAGTGCGCGTGCCCCAAGGAGCAACGGGATCGCGAATCGACAGACCGGCCAGGCCGCGTAGGGACCCAATTCGTCACGATGACATTTCTCCCCTCTCGGCTGGGAGATGAAACACGCTGTCCCACATAGACTTACGGCATATTTCATGGATAATCGGCATCGAGCCAGTCTCATCCGGTCGACTGCGCCGTGCGGCCTGGTCCACAACCCGCATGTGATCGCCCGCCAGCCGAACACCGGACACCTTGGCCGTCTGACGACCACATGGCCGCGGCTCTAGCTCACCTGGCCGGACAGCGCCTTCACCGGGTCCGGCGTCGCGTGCCCGCGCGCGAGCTGGTCGGCGCGCTTCAGGAGCGTGGGCATGCGATGCGGGCCGTGCATGCCGCGGACGAGCTCAGCCGCCCCATGCGCGTTCATCCCCGCCGCGGTGACGAACAGCGGCCGGCTGCTGTCACCGCGGAGCACGGGGACTGCGCTCCCTCCCGCGAACGTGGCCTTCGCTACGCCGATTACGGCCTTCCGCGCGCCGAGCGCCTCATGCAGCCGCGCGCCCAGCCCGGGTTGACCCTCCCGGAGCCACACATGGCCATCGATGACCACCGCCTCGACGGGACGACGTCGCTCGATCAGCGCCACCGCCTCAACGAGGAAGGGCAGCTCCCGCTTGTAGAACTCGCCGGGCTCGTAGGGCTCGGGCGTCACCTTGGCGCAGAGGACGCATTCGAGGGTCGAGGTGGGGTCGGACCAGTCGATGAAGCCCACGGCGGCGGTGACCACCGCGAGCTCCGCATACTGAACGTCCACGGCGATGAGCATCCGGCAGTAAGACTGGTGCATCTCACCGCACCTCGCAATGTGCGTCAGATCGTTCTCACTGCCGCTGGCGAGGTCTTCTTTCATCACGCCCGTGAAGCAATCCATCCAGCTTATCGCTCCCAATCCTCGGTAGAGGACTACCGCGGTCAGCTGACGGGTACGGTCACGCTGGGCACACCGATGTCGTGGGGAACGGTGAACCTGCCGGCCGCGCTGGAACGGTTCCGCCGCCTCCATCCGCTGGTGACGGTGCGCCTGCGGCAAAGCGTCACCGGTTCAGCCGGGCATCTGGGCGCGATCGCTGACGGCCAGATGGATCTGGCCCTGGTTTCAATCCACTCGTCGCCGTTCCCGCTTGTCACGCTGCGCGAACTGACGCGGGAGCCTATGTGACCAGACCCCGTGAACTGGTCCGCGATTGAGAGTCGTTCGTCGGTGGATACAGGTGGCAGCGTAGCGGCCTCGGAGTTGCCCGGCTCCGGCACCACTTCCAACACCAGATATTTGAGAAGGCCAGGGTATGACTTACTCGCTCAGCTGTTAGCTAACCCGCTTGCAATTAGGTCAATTGCGCCGTTTGTCGTTGGAAGTGAACGCTCACGGCATTTTCTTTGGAGGGATCTCACTCGGCCACCCGCGGTCTTATCCTCAGCGGGTGGACCGCGATCGGATCCATGCTGCTATGGCGCTGGAGCGTCGTCGCATTGCGGATCTGATTGACAGCCTGGATGAGGCGCAGTCCGCCATGTCATTGCGTCAGCCAGGGGAGCCTTCTGCCGGACCACCCAGTGCGTTGGAGAAGTCTCGCCCGCCCTGCCGCCAGTGCCAGGCCCGGCGAGCCTAGGAACAGTTGCAGGGCCTGGATCGGACGCAAGGGCGGCCTCACCTTGAGGTAGCTGTAGAGTCCCCTCGGACCTGCAACGCGCAGCGCTACGCGCGATGACACAGGTCGCCAACGTGATCGCTAACCATCACGACGACAGCCGAACCGTCTCCGACACAATGGCCACAATGGCCGCCTTCGACGAACGCGACAGCGTCGTAGGTCCACTGACCAATTCTTGGGGTCCGGCCACTGGGAGCATCGCTACGCAACGCTACTGAAATAGCAGTCACTCCTGACCAGTGATCTGCGCATGTGGACGCATGCGAGCAGATCCGAGATCGAGTGTCTACCGACTCGACGGGTTAACGTACGGCGCGCTACGCAGAGTGCGAGTTGAACCAGTCGATCGCTGCTTCAGGGTGCTCGCCGAAGTAGTTGTAGCCGTCGAAGCGTCGGGTCGTTCCCTCGATCCACACCAGCTTCTTCTCCTCGACCGGGATGGCGTCATAGATCGACTGCACGTCCTCGGGGCGAGTCATCGAGTCGTCATGAACTTGAGCGACGAGGGTAGGGATACGGATCGACTTGGCGTACTCGAGCGGCGATTGCTCGGCGAGGTGGAAGCCGGTCCCTTCACTGAGCGCCTTGTCGAATCGCTCGTGCCATGGGGAATGTTGTTGGCCTTCACGAACTCCTCGATGATGTAGCTGCCCGATACTGGCTGCAGCAGGATGAGCGATTTGATGTGCTCGAACTCTTCCGGGTGCTTGGCCATGGCAACGCATGTTGAGTCCGCGCCTAAACAGACGCTGAGCAGGAAAGTTGTCATCTTGGCGGTGTCGGGTCGCGACTTGGCATACCGGACAGAACCGATCACGTCCCGGTACTCGAGCAGACCGATACCCACCGTGGCGCCGTTTCCCGATCCGCTCAGTCCATGGTTGCGGATGTCATAGCACAAGATGTTGTAGCTGGCGTCATGCAAGGCCTTGTACTCGGGGAGGAAGTTCACCTCGAATCCGCCCAAGCCGCCGAACTCCGGCAGATGCCCTGGATAGCCGTAGCGATTTCCGGGCAAGAAATGGTTATGGATGATCAACTTGTCGGAATCAGCCGGGATCAACCACCCTTCAAGTGGAACGCCATCCATCGACGGAAAGAACACCTCTTCGAACTCCAGGCCGACCTCGCCCGGGCGACGCAAGACCGGCGCGCGCCGCCCAGCCGTCGTGCCCGTCACCCACATGTCCAGGAAACTATCGAGGGCTGCCTGACCCTGCTGGTCCTCATTCGGCATACCAGCGACCTCCTCCGTATGGAAATGAACGCGCTTTCCGTCTCGACGCTACGCATATCCCCCTGCGTCTACATCCTGCATGCGGTCAACTCCCTCTTCGCCCGATACATGCGGCGAGTCGACGGTCTTGGCTGGAAAACCAGTTGTGAGCAGCCATTTTGGATGGCCGCGGTGTGGTGGAGCATGCAGGCGGTGCTCGCGCCACGGCGACACGGCCAACGAAACTGTCGCGGGTGGTCCATAGTTGGGGTGTTATCTCGGTCTTTGTCTTTGTAGTCGCTTCGCTGGTGTGCAGCGACTGAGAGACGTGGACTGGCCAGCAGAATCCCGGTCCCGATGAGGGCTAACTTGCGGTCGCGTGAGGGCGAACCGAAACAGTCATGGACTCCCCGCAGGACATTAACCCGAGTGTCACCGACGTTTGCCACGCACCCACTGAATTGTGCCGAAATTCTTGGTCCGCACGCTGACGAAGCCGCGGTCTTCGAGGATGTCGCCGAGTTCGTCCTCGCCGAACGTAGAGGACCCGGTGATCGGTAGTAGTTTCCGCCAATATCGGGCTGCACGCCCGGCGGTGGGTACCATCACGGCCAGTCGTCCGCCCGGTCGCAGCACCCGCGCCATCTCCGCCAGCGCCGCCGCCGGATCCGGTATCAGCATCAGCACGGCGATGGAGACGACCGCATCGACTGTCTCGTTGCGTAGGGGAAGCCGTTGCGCGTCCGCCCGCAGGAAGCCGACCTGTGGTCCCGCCTCGGCGCGCACAGCTCGTGCCAGCATGGGCCCGGAAATGTCGACGCCCAAGGCCAGCCCGCCCGGGCCCGCCGCGCGCGCCAGCGACGCGGTCACATTACCGGGACCGCAGCCGACGTCCAGAGCGATTCCGCCTTGCGGGATGTTCAACCACTCGGTGGGCTCCTGCCATGCGGCGAGCAGCCTGCGCGCCACGGCTTGGGCGTGGTCCCAGAGCATCGACCCGACCGGCGAGGCCCATAAGGCCTGGATCGCACCGGTATTCTTCGGCACAGCTTCCTCCTCGACCGGTCCAGTGCCCAGCAGATCGAGATAGCCCTTGCTGATATCCGGTTGCGCCGGCGGATCGGCGAGCAGCTCCAGCGCCCTACGCAATGCGGGAGGCGGCAACGTGGTGTTCAGATCGGTCATGGGCATTCCTTCGAGTAAATCCGAATCAACCGCAAGGTGGTGTAGCCGGCAAAAGTCGTACCGACCGCCAATCCCATGGGGTATCCGACCATTTGACCAAAGCCCTGGAACAGGGACCGAAGTCTCGCCTTTTCAGGACGTTCGTCACCTCGGCAGACTCACCGGACTCGTGGGACGAGTCCGTGGAGGTGACCTCTAGTCAACCGCGACTCGGCCATTGGTGCTTGTTCTTCCCAGCGGGCGTTACCGACAGCCATTTGCAGCCAATCGCGACGGCCGGGTCACGAGAGCGGACCCCGGCGGCGTCGCCGCCTTCTTTCAGCGAACACCTCGCTTGAATGCACCTGCCGGCCCGAAAGCCCATCAACCTGCTCGACGAGCCTAGGCAAACCCCAACGCGCGTAGGCTGCAGGTCAACCCCCCTCCCCTACAACTCTGGGCGAATACGGCGAAATCGAATACGGCGAGTTACCGGTAGAATCGTTATTATTGACTACTTCCCAACGGTTTTGGGTTGAGAGATAGTCGGTTACTCCTCTAAGAATCAACTTCCTCGGTGGGCCGCCAAGGAGCGCAAGAAGACTCGCTGTTCCGCGTCGGCTTCCTACGGCGCATCGATGAGGTTGCGGAAGCTCTCCGCCGGGAACGCGGATGCGCCTGCGGCACTGACACGTTTGATCAGCGCGTTATCCGAGGTGACGACTCGGATCTCCTGCGGTCGGGCATCGGCCTGCACCAGCCGGACTATCTCATCGTCGGCCGAGTTCGCGGCAGCCTTGGGTGCGTGGACGACCGTGATCGACGATGACTGGATTGACGGCGACGGTGGCCGTTCGAACACCACCGTGACGTCATCTCCCTCAGCCGCCCAACGCTCGAGCCGTTCGACCAGCGCAACCATCGCCCGCCGGCGATCCCTCCACCAACCGTCGGGGCGGGACCCAATGACGTTCATGGCGTCGACGATCCAGCGCACAGATCCACGGTAATGCCCTGCGTTGCAAATCATTCTCCCTGCCGACCACATGCGCCAGATCGCGGCTTTTCTCTCCTGCTGAACAGCGTCGTGTCGGGGACGCATAATCAGGATCGTTGTCCCCCTTGGGCCCCATGCGACTAGCCGCAGTGGTCTCGAGGCGATGGGCGGCCGACAAGCGCCGAGCGGCTGCTCGGCTAACTGGCTAGCGGTCGAGCACGATGCGCAGCGCCGCGTCGACGCGGCGCATCTCTTCAAGGTTGAGGTAACCGGCGCTCTTGCCGAGTCGAGCAGGATCTACCGCCGCGGTCACGGTGATGTGTCGTGCACTTCACATTGACCCTGGATCACCATTGCGGCTCAATGTATTACGAGCCGTTGATGATCCATTGTCGTGCTTGCTCGATCTGCCCGGCGGGAAAATGCCGGATCTTCGCTGAGACAAAGTGCGATGCCAGATGCTCGGCGATATCCCCGAGGTGCGAGTCGGTGACGACCGCGACTTTCTTGATGTGTTTCTGATGATCCCGAACGAAGCGGAAATGCGTGACCATCGTCCCGAAACTGTCCCACCCCGGGAACGCCCGGGCGTTGATGATGAGGCCGGCAAGATCGCCACTTGCCTCGATCTGAGGGTCAACAGCCTTTGCGAGTTGGACAAAATCGTCCTTGCTGAGCGCGGACTCTGGTCGCACGAGCAGGATGGAATGTGCGGTATCCAGGTCGTATTCGATCATGGTTTGCTCCTAGACGATCGTTGTGGTCAAGGGCTGAACCGCCGACGATGGTGATCAGCCTGGGACTCCCGTGTCGTCATCGTCCCCTTGGCAGGCGTCCGCAGATAAGAGGCCAAAGTCATCGACGAAGGACACATGATCAGGGTTGCTTAGCCCGTAGCCGGAAGGGTACTGTCCTGTTCCTGATCGACGGGCCAGCCCATCCGCCGGTTCGCCGCGTCGATGATCATCTCCAGCGCGTCTGTGGCGGTGCGGCTACGTTCGTGCATCTCCTGCTCCGTCTCCGTACTGGCGCCGATGAGCCTCGACAGCTTCAATGACGTTCTCCGCGCCGCGGACGAGATCCCGGTCCGCGTCCGGATCGGCGAGAATCCTCACCAGGTAGTAGGCGCTGCGGGTCTCCGCGTGTCGGCGGTAGGTCTCCTGGCGAGCTTCTTCGCGGGCTGCCGGTGCGGCATGGCTGATGCGCCGCTTACCGGGTCGAACTCGGCGCGGCGCAGGGCGGTGACAGTCGACCCGTAGGGGGCGACCGCTTCCGCGGACTCCTGCCGCCTTTCTCGCTGGGCTTCAAGGCTGGTTCGTTCCGCGGCTCGGCGCTGGAAAAGGGGCGTCAGGTGCGAGCCGAGGAGCGTGCCGGCCACTGCGACGATGCAGCGAATGAACTGTCGCAGGACCCCACCTTATTGATGCTGTGCGTTACTTCGGCACGGTTGGTGTCAGGCTCGCGCCCGACAGATCATCGGTCAAAGTCCCACTGCCCGAAATCGGTTGCAAGCACCTCGTCCACATCCACGTGTATACCGCCCAGGAGGGGACCCGGGTTCGACGGGCTGTCGACCACAGACTGATAAAGCACCGCCATGGGCTCGCGCTCCCCATGCGACCACGCCTTCGTCTGCCATGCCCACCGGTGCCCTGCACTGGTTGAGTTCCCTATTACGCCGTCTCTGATCGCCCACGCACACGCCTTGGAGTGCCCATAGATGCCGGTGCGGTCCACACCCAGGACCGAGTTGATTCCTCGAAACCAGTTGACAGCAAGGCTGTTCCAGGTGTTGAGGTCGATATCGTCATCGACACTGAAGAAGATAGGAGCCGAATTCCCACCCCCGGCCGCGGCGTGCAGCCGCAGAGCTGTCTGAGCGTCTGTCACGCCGCCGTCGTACCCGCGGGTGAAATCCGACGGCGCAGACCAACCGGGCTTGCCGTACTGGTAATTGCTGACGATTTGAAGACCCGCTGCGCGTAGCGCGTCCGCATACTCGCGGGTGATCGGCTTAGCCTCGAAGTTCGCGCCCGGCCGCGACTCGGACACGTAATTCACTACTCCGTCATAGCCCGCCGATTTGATCTCTTCCGGCGGGATCCTCCGCTCTGCAAAATCGATCAATCTGATGTTTGCGGCTGATGCCCTCTGCCCGGCGAGTGTGGTAGCCAGCGTCCCTACGCTCACTAGAACCGGTGTGGAAAAAGCATATTTGAGGACTTCGCGTCTTGAAACAGATCGCTGTCCGCCGCGTCCACATGGCGCAGGCGAATTGTGCACCGCGCGATGGTAACAAAATCAGGCCCCCGTTCCCTGCGACGGGTCAGATTTTTATGCGCTACCAACGACTACACGTGGCTAGAGAAGACAGTACGAGGCGATCAAATCAACCCGGGTGTTCAATGCGCTGCTGAGGGACCGGCTGGTGTGCCACCACCATGGGCACACCAAAGGCCCTTCAAGGCGGCCGATGTCGTGAGGAAAGGCAGCCCGACGAGCCGTGCCGGGATCGCCGTCACGATGCTCAGATGCACCGCCCGCAGTGGCTCTAAGCTGAGCCCCCGGTGTGGGCATGGCCAGTCATGTCGACCACCTGAGCGTCGGGGGCGTTATTCCGGACCGAAGCAACGGCGTTCATCACGCCAGCTTTTGATTCGTAGTCCTCACCACTGGTGGCGATGATCGCGCCGTTGCTGGCCTTAAGCCAGAACCGGAATCTGCCCTCTGCGTCTTTGGTGATCTCGAACTTGGCCGCCATGTGGGCCTCCCTCTCCGCGTACCGCCACACGCGGCGTTTGACGGCTCATTTGACTTTAGCCGGGCAATCAGCGTGAAGCCTGGGTTGCGGGGCCCGCCGTTTGCGGGTGCAGTGGAATCGTATCCGGCGGGCCTCGTTGTCTGGGTTTCGGAATCCGCGGGCGACGCGTTTTTCCTGTTTGACCAGCCGGTTGTGGCCCTCGGTGGCTGCGTGATCCCGGTGGTGATGAAGGCGTTGATTTCGGGCCACCAGGTGTCGACGGATCGTTCGGGCCGTGTCTCGGAGGGGTTGCGGCGCGCGTTCGGGCTGGACCACCTGTTCACCGACGCCGTGGACGTTGAGGAACGCAAATCGTACGAGCCGGTGACCGCCTAGTCGGCGAGCGCCAGCACCTCGTCGAACCCATCGACGAGGCAGTCGTGGAACACGTCGAAGTCCGGAATCGCGCCCGTATCGACATTAATTCCCAGCGTGCACGTGTCGACGTAGCTGAGCAGCGTGACATTCACCGCCGAACCGATCGTCGGGCCGAAACCGTACGCCATCCGCAGCGCGGCTCCGCCGAGACGCACGGGGATCGGGATGCCGGGCACGTCGCTGGCCACGAAATCGACGCGGCGCAACACCGCTCCGATGTACCAGCGTGGGAACACGTTCAACGCACCGGCGATCAGTTGCATGTAGGGCAGCGAGCGCTCGTCCCGTTGCCTCGTGGCCCGGTGATGGATCTCTTCGATTCGTCGTGCTGGGTCGGCGAGGCCGACCGGCACGTCGAACCGCATCATCGTGACCCGGTTTCCCCCAATCGCGTCGCCTTCGGCGCGGAGACTGATCGGCATCCCCACGTGAAAGTCCCCGACCGCGACGCTGTGCTTTTCGTGGTAGCGGCGCAGCGCGCCGGTCACGCCCGCGAGGAACGCATCGTTCAGCGAACCCCCGCCCGCGTGTCCGGCGTCGCGCAGCCGCAGCCTCGACACTTCGTGGATCCCGAGGCGACGGTCCGTCGTGCGGTCTTTCATGAGCGACGAGCCGGACTTGGTGATCGGCCGCACGATGCGGTAGATCGACGACGTGACCGCCGCCGCGGAGGTGGCTGTCTGCACCGGCCGCAGTATGGCGCTTCGCACCACGCCGGGAGCGCCCGTAACCGAAGCCGTTGCCGCGTTGGCGAGCAGCCCGGCGTCGTAGCGGAGTGCGTCGCGCAGTCCGTCCAGCGGCGACGGTATACGTGGTGGAGGCGCGATGGGCAGCGGGCCGCGCCGCCGGGCGGTGACATCGAATAGTGTCATCGCGATCTGGACGCCGCCGATGCCGTCGGCCAGGGAGTGGTGCATCTTGGTCATCAGTGCGGTGCCGCCGTCCGCAAGTCCGTCGATCAGGGTGATCACCCACAGCGGTCTGGCCCGGTCGAAGTCCGACATCGCGGCCAGCCGGCACATCTCCAGTAGCGCGTCGAGAGTCCCCGGCTGCGGCGCGGTCACCCGACGCATGTGGAAGCCGAGATCGAATTCCGGGCAGTCCTCCCAGCGGGGCGGGGCCGGCCGAGGCGAGGACACTATCCGCTGACGGAAGGTCGGCAGTCGTCGGCTGAGCCTGTCGAACCGCTCAACCAGTTCGCCCCAATCCGGGGTGCTGTCCAGCAGGGAGATCGTGACGATGGTGGACCGCAAAACGGGATCGCTCTCCATCGCCCACAGGAAAGCGTCGGTGTTCTGCATGAACTCGCTCATTGTCTTCATACTGCGCCGAGATCGAGTCTTTGGCAGCGATTCCGAAGTTGTGGGCGGGTGAGGCGAACAAGCAGTGCCCAGCGGTCATCGTCAGCAACGACAGGGCCAATGCCACGGCGACGCGTCTTGGCCGAGCCGTGGCGTGGTCACCGTCGTGTCGGTGACAAGTAAGGCCGACAAAATCTATCCGTTTCAGGTGTTGTTGTCGGCGTCGACAAGTGGTCTTGCGGTCGAGTCGAAGGCACAAGCCGAGCAGGTCAGATCGATTGCAACACAACGCCTGTCACGTGGCACTGGCCGGGTCTGCCAGGCCGAACTTGCTGACCTTGACGATGCGCTTAGACTCCACCTTGCCCTGTAGCTGTAGGAAGAAGCGCTGGTCTCATGCTGGGTCGAACGGTTAATCACCGACACCGATATACGCTCCGACGTCGCCGCCCGCTCCGCAGCTGGTGCGCCGTCGGGATCGCCGCAACGGGCACCCTCGTGTTGGATGTCGGCGCGACGCCAGGACGGCTGGCGCCGGCGCTCGTTCCCAATCACCACGTCCGCGTCGTGTTCACCAAGCAGATCGCCGACACGATGGACGCGATGAGGCCATTGACAGTCGTGTCCGGCCCGAGTGCCAACACCGACGTGCTGATCGGTACGCGCTGATGGACCACGCGAACACCGTGCGACCGGTCCGCGATTTGGCGGTGGACTTCTATCGCGTATCGGGTGTGGTCCTCATTGTGCTGGGCCATTGGCTGGCCGGTTCGGTGACCTACCACAATGGACATTTCGGGCGGGAAAACCCGCTCCTCGACCAGCCTTGGACACAGTGGCTGACCTGGATTTTCCAGGCGGTTCCAGTGTTTTTCCTGGTGGCTGGCTACGCGGGTGCAGTGTCGTGGACGCATCGGCGCGACGCCGAGGGTCTCTCGCGTCAGGCCTGGCTTCGGCATCGACTGGCCCGGGTACTTGGACCGACCGCGGTGTACGTCGGGCTGGTGTCGGTAATTGTGGTGGTTCTGCTGGCCTGCGGCGTGCCCGGTTCGGTGCTGGAGTACGGGGGTTGGGCGGTGGCGATGCACCTGTGGTTCCTTGCCGTCTACGTGGTGGTGGTGTCGCTGACGCCCCTTGCGGTTGCCGCTCAACGCCGTTGGGGTCTTTTGGTGCCAGGCGTGCTGGCGGTGGGGGTCGTGGTGGTCGACGCCGCCACGGTCGCGGGGCACGTGCCCTACGTCGGCGGGCTGAACTATCTGCTGTGCTGGGGGCTGCTCTACCAGCTCGGAATCGCTTGGCACGGCGGGCTGTTAGCCGGCCGCAGACCGGTGCTGCTCGCCGCCGGGTCCGCGGTCGCGCTGGCACTGCTGATCTGGCTGGGACCCTATCCGGTCAGCATGATTGGCGTTGCCGGCGAAGCGGTGCAGAACTCGACGCCGCCCTCTGTGGCGATGCTGGCGTACGCATGCACGCAGGCCGGACTGGTGGTTGCATTCGCGCCGGCACTCAACCGGGCGCTGCGCCCCGGCCTCGTGCAGCGCGTGCTGTCCACGGCCAATCGCAATGTGATGGCCCTGTACCTGTGGCATATGGTGCCGGTTGTGATCGTGGCGCTCGTCGGCTACCCGGCCGGACTGTTGCCGCAACCGATCGAGGGAACGGCCGAGTGGTGGCTGGTCCGGCTGGAGTGGGTGGTTATTTTGAGCCTCGTGACGGCGGTCGAGATGGCGCTGTTATGGTGGCGGCGAGGCTTTTTCGCGGCCCCGCTACCCATGCTCGGTCCGCCGCTCACAAGCCGCTGGGCTGAACCTGTCATGCTGGCCGGCGCCGCAATGGCGGCGTATGGCCTGTGGCTCTTCTCCGATGACGGCTTCGCTCCGGCGGGGCGCTTTCCGTGGGTGACTGCGCTGGTATTCGCCGTCGGGCTGGTCCTGGCGGCGTTGCGCCCCGCAGAGGTCAGCCGGCGGTCGATTCCCGGATGACCCGCTCCGGATGCAACAGCATGTGCGGGGCCCGGTGATCGGTGTTCTCGGGGCTGGCCCCGTTACGCTTCAGTTACCAGTGAACCCATCGTATTCATCAGATGGATCACGATCGGCGGATTCCCTCCCTTGTCGCCAGCTAGCAGTGACAAGGCTGGTGCGCTGTTGCTTTGGAGACCTGACCGGATCGACGATGTGGGCTGGCGGCAGGCCTACGCGGCACCAGAAATATCCGCGGTGGTGCTGTTCGTCCGGCTGCGTGCTGTCGACCGGCGCTGCGCCCGAGCTCAGATATGGTTGGTCAGATTAGAATCTTTATTTGGAGTGTGACTGTTGATGCGTTACAACCCTCCCCCGAACTGGCCCGAGCCACCTGAGGGTTGGGTGCCGCCACCTGATTGGTCGCCGGACCCGTCATGGCCGCCGCCTCCCCCAGGTTGGAAGCTCTGGGTTGAAGATGCCCCTGTCGCGCAGAAAAAGAAGTCCATGCTGAATCGACTTGAGCGCACCGGCGACGACGTACAGTACTTTGGCGATGACCGCGCATGGTCCGCGGATTCTGAACAGGTGCGACCTCATGACCGGCTGAACGCCGGGTCACCGCCGTTACCACCAGCGCAACCCACCGAAGTCGCGCCTGAGGACCTTTCTGTGCACCATCTCGGGCATCCCGCCACCATTAGGTGGGACGATGAGCACAGGTACGACATCGGGACGATAGTCGCCGTCACCGCCGATTCAGCGGCGATTAGCGTTAAACTCGCCGGTCTTGAAACGCCTATTTCCTTTCTGCGGGAGGTACCGCGTCGCGGTCCTGCCAATCCTCGCCTGTCCATTTGGATTTGAATTTGACCCGGCTATAGAAACTGTCTACTCGTGTCCGACAGCGCACCGTCGACACCGGTCGGCATAGGGAGCCCCCGGTAGACCTACTGCTCTGCCGCAACCAGGTTGACTGAGGACAATGGAAGGAATAGGGCGCGATCCACCGGGGCCCGTAATTCGTCACAAGCACGGCGACTTGGCTATTCTCGGTTCTGTCATGACACATGAAGCGGACGCCTCAGGCGATGGAGAAGCACGTTCACCGACGCGCGGGCCCCGGCATCGTCGGCGCCGCAACCACTCGATTGTGGTCGGCGCCAAGGTGCTCGCCGCGCTGGTATCGGCGGTGGTGGTCGTCGTCACGGGCATTGGATGGATCGCCTACCGCGCTGCATCGGGTGGCATCACCACATCTGAGGCGTTGGCCGGTGAACCCGCATCGACCGGAAGTGATCAAAACATCCTGATCATGGGGCTGGACAGCCGTCGCGACCAGCGGGGACGGCCCCTGCCGCCAGATATCTATGACGCGCTGCATGCAGGCGATGAAGATTCCGGCGAGGGCGACGCCGACGCGCTCATCCTGTTGCACCTGCCCGCCGGGGACGCTCCGGCCACGGCGATCTCCATCCCCCGCGACGACTATGCCGATCTGGCCGGATGCCCGACCTCGGATTGCCAGGGCAAGATCAAGAAGGCCTACCGCTTCGCCTACCAGCGCGTGATGGGCCGCAGCGGCTCCGCCAACCTGGAGTCCGACACCGCCTCGGCTGACGCGCAAGACTCCGCGGCGAAAGAACAGAAGGCCCGTGAGGCGGGCCGCAAAGCCGAGATCAGCACGGTCAGGCGTCTGCTGCAAACCCCGATCGACCACTTCATTGAGGTCACCTTGGTTGGGTTCTTTCAGATCGCCCGGGTGGTCGAACCCATCACCGTGTGCCTGAACGAGGACACCTCGGATCGCTACTACTCGGGGGCGAACTTTCATCGAGGCATCCAGCAGATCAGTGCGGCCCAGGCGATGGCGTTCGTGCGGCAACGCCGCGACGCCGATGACGCGTGGTTCAACGACCTCGATCGAACCCGCCGCCAGCAGGCCTTCATCGCCTCGCTGGTAAGTGCGCTGCGCCATCGCGGGACGTTGTCGAGCCCCACCCGGCTGCGCAGCCTCCTGGACCTCGCCAAACAAAACGTCGCCGTTGACGCTG
Source organism: Mycobacterium sp. (assembly GCA_035625875.1). GTDB lineage: Bacteria > Actinomycetota > Actinomycetes > Mycobacteriales > Mycobacteriaceae > Mycobacterium. Next base: position 18,113 of record DASPOT010000020.1, read on the forward strand.
GTTTCAACGTGGAAGACTTCATGCGTAACGCGTCGGCGTTCCCCAACAGACCGGTCGTGCTTTACACGCTGCCGGTCACCGATTTCAGCGAAATCTCAGACGGTGAAGACGTCAATATCATCGACGCATCCACCATCCGCTCCATCGTGCACAATCTGTTGGGCACCGATTCGCACGCGGCAGCTGCCTCGACAAGCCGCACCAACGCAGCAGCGCAACCAGGCCACGGCGCGCAGCCGACCGCAGGCAGCGTCGCGCTCAACGTGGTCAATGCCTCGGGCAGGCAAGGAGAGGCCGCGAACCTCGAAAAGTCCTTAGCGACAGGGCACTTCACTAAGGGGACGGTCAGTACCGCCGACTCCACCAGACAGACAAGCACCATCGCCTACGGGCCCGGCGCAAAGGCAGCCGCCGCCGAGCTCGCCGATGAATTAGACATAGTTGCCACCGCATCCGACAGCGTCGCTCCCAACACGGTGCGACTGACCGTCGGGACCGATTTCGCCAGCTTTGACTACCTCAATCAATCAGTATCGCCGACGACAACCGCCGCGGCGCCCGTCACCACGGTGCCGGCCACCGCCACCGGCACGCAAGAACCGTCACCCACCAACCTCACGCGCATGAGCGCCGATAACATCCCCTGCGTGAAATGACAAGGGCCCACGAGGTTGGCCGCTTCGACGAACTCCGCTGCGGATAGCTTGGGCCGTTCCCCAGTACCACTCGCACCGGCCAACGTCGGGGCATTCGGACCGTCACCGAGGGCACCGACGCCATCGTGGCCATGGCGACCATCGGCGCAGACGGCCCGACCGGCACCTTCACCGACCGGCACGGCGCCGTCGCCTGGTAGTTCACCAGGGAATCAGCGCCAGGCCCACACCGGCTGTTCGAAGTAGACAACGCGGTTGACGCGCTGGTGCGCAGCACCATTTCCCAGAACTGGTGGAGCATCGCGCCGGTTGGCGCGTGGACCACCAGGTCCAGCATCGGAAGTTGGATGACCGGCCGGTCCGACTGCGGAATGGTCCGACATCCTTGCACGCATAATTGCTCAGGAACGTCCAGTTGTTCCAATTAGGACAGTTGAGTGACGAAAACCCCGGCAGAGTCAGTCAGCCTATCTGCGGCACCGCCGGTCAGCGCCATCTCCGGACGACAGATATGTTGACCAAGGACAGCCGTTGCGTCAACTAAACTACTCCGTTTTCATCCGATGAATGCGCTTCCGTGGTGCACATGTCGGCCACGACGTCGCGCGCTGGCGGAGTACGTCGGCTAACCCATTGCTCGGGCGGGTCGGTGGCGTTTCACGAGTGGTGTAAACGACTCGGGACGCAAGGCTCCCAGTGGGTGATGTTACGCGGCCGGTGTGACGGTCTTGGTCTTGGCCGTCTTGGTGGTGCGGGGGCGCAGTTGACGGGGTGGTTCAAGGAGCTGGTGGCGGAGGTCTTGGAGCTGGCGGATGGTCGCCGATGTCTGGGTGACGCCGCGCCAACCGCGGCTGGCCCGGTCGAGCACGGCCCAGACCAGCGACAGGCAGGTGGTCTCGCCGGGGAGCCGGCCGATGACCTTGACGCGACGGCGGGATTCCCCGAAGGTGCGTTCGATCGTTGGAGTGGCGGATGCGTTTCCAGTGCTCGCGTGGGAAGCGCAAGTGCACGGTGAGCGAGGCGAAGTCGTCTTGCAGGCAGGCGACCGCCGTGGGGTAGAGCTTGCGGTAGCGGGCGGCGAAGCCGCCGGCACGGCGCGACGGCCCGTTCGCCGGGAGCCTGCTCGACGTTGTCGAAGATCGACCAGAACGCCGCCTTGACTCGGCCTCGGCCGACTTGGGCACCTTGGCGAGCACGTTGCGGCAGCGATGGATCTTATGCAGAACTCCGCATAAGATCCATTATGGAGAGCGCCGGATTATGTGGAGCCGACGCGAATGTGGTTGTGGTGGCGCAGTTCAGGGCCAGCGGGCGGCATGATGGGCTCCACATAATCCGAGCCTGCTGATTGTGTGAGGCTTCCCCTC
>DASPOT010000021.1:0-9054 GCA_035625875.1 Mycobacterium sp.
TTTGCGCACGGTACCTCGGTCGATGACGACGTCGTGCTCGTACGCTTGTCCCTCGACCTCGATCGACCCGAACCCGCGGAGTCGCACATCCATCACAACTCCCTTCCGCGCAGAAATCCAACACTTCGTAAACTACGCCTATGGCCAGTGCGCAGGAAGCCGGTGCACCCGACGGTGCCGACCATGACGACGACCGCCCCAAGCTGCTCCCTCGTCCCATGACGGGACGAATACGACGGATTTGAATACGGCGGGTTACCGGTAAAACCCGTCGTTTTTGGTTATGCGCCTGTGCTGCAATATGTTTCGCGTGGGCCAAGACGCCGATAATCCAAAGGGCCGTGCAGTCGAGATCCTCCTTTGCCCGGGGTGCACGCCTCATCACCCACTCAGCAGGCCGGTAACAAGCCCATATCGGCTGAATTATGGGGACGTAGGCCAACCCCGGTTCGCCGGCCCGGCTGGCTCTACCCCACCGGTAGTTCGAGCACCCGGCTGTTGTTGGCCACATTGCAGCTCGGATTGCTTCGTAATGAAGGAAGCCTGACTCTCAGCTAACTAATAAGATCACCTCAGTTTTCCGAAGATTTTCCCAAGGGTCTGACGATAGCCTGGCTATATGTAGCGGCAAATGCCGCGCACAACTCGGAAAAGGAAAGTTGATGCTATGAACGTGAAACACATGGTGCGCGTGTCCGTAATCGCCGCAGGTATCAGCGTGGCCGGACTCTTCGGCACTGGAATCGCGACGGCGAACGCCGCTCCCGCGACGTGCAGCACCGCACAGCAGTGTGCAGCTGGCCCCACCGTGAAGCTCAACCATCACCAGCGGAAAGAGGTCGGCAAGGAAGCCGAGAAGCAAGCCAAGGGCAAGCAGGAGGTCACCCCCGCAAGCACGGGCCACGTCCACTGAGTACCTGATCTGGAAGTCGTAGACGCAATAATGCTGCGCCCCAGCATTATCCGCGATACTTCATGGATGAGCTTCATCATCTATCAAACAGCTTGGTGGACAGGGTAATTCGATGAGAGCGTATCTTATTGGACTGCCAGCGTCGCCACTCTCTACTAGATCCACGTCGGCGACTTTCCGGTTACGCAGCGCCCGGGTACGCGCGCGCCGCGGTGACGCGTGGTGATTTGCCATAGCGGGCCGGCAACCTTCTACTACCGAGGAGTTCGGTTCTCGGACAACGCAACCATCGAACTCGCCAACGCGGTGCGCTCGTCGAGTGGGTTCGACGTCACCAATCCAACCGACGGAACGCGCTGCCAGGTGCGACCTACCGGGCTGACGATAACGAGCCCCGACGGCCAGGTGGACTTCGAGCCGATGGTTGAGTATGCGTCGAGCGGACTGCGTGAAATGTCACGCCTGGCATGATCCTCAGCCAGGACGCAGCAGCACATCCCCGTTCTGGCAACGCTGCCGATCTAGTCCCCTGCGGCACCCACTCCCCCACTCCGACGTCTCGAATACGACGGAATGAAATACGCAGGATTACCGGTAAACCCGGTCGTTCCACCGATGAATCAGGATCGCTATCCCCCTTTTTGGGCCCCACCGGACGTCGTCGCCCTTGTGCCGAAAGTCGTTGGTGACCTGGAGTTTTGGAGACAGCAGCTGCAGGGTGCTTCCACTGGCGGAACGTTCACGGGGCCTGAGCTTTTCGTGCGACGAACCGTTGACCGACCCGAGGGGTCCCGCATGACTCAGACGTCACCGTGGCGGTCGGTCAGCGCGTCGAGGCCGAAGGTGGCTTGGCAGAACTTGAGCAGGCTGCTGCCGCATTCATCGTGTTCCGACGGCGACCCGTGTGAACGTCGTTCGCCAGGTAGATGAGCCTCAGCACCCGTCGTGCGGCAGCTTTATGCTAGTTTATACTAGTATTAACTAGCATCTAGCTGGTACCCTTGGTCGTGTGATCGACGAGCACTTCCGGCATGCGTGGGCACAACGCGCTGGCGATTACTTCACCGACACATTTGGACTGGCGCCGATCACGGCTCGCCTACTGGCATGGTTGATGATCTGCGAACCGGCCGAACAGTCTGGACCGGATCTAGTCGCGGCACTGGGCGTAAGCCGGGCATCGATCACCACCAGCCTGCGGCTGGCCCAAGCCGCCGGGCTCGTCGTACGCCACACCCATCCGGGCGATCGAACCGTCTACTACGTCATCGACGATGACGCGTGGCATTCGGTGCTGCGCCGCCGAATCGCCGCGATGGCCACATTCGTCGAGATCGCGGGCGAGGCACTTGCTCATATGCCCGATGACACCTCAATGACCCGAATCAAAGATGCACGCGACGCCTTTGCCTGGCTCGGCTCGCTGGCCGACGCACCGGCACTTCAACGCACACCGAAAGATTCGAGCACATGACCATCGACATCCACCACCACATGCTGCCGCGCGAGCTGGTAAACGCGCTGACCGAGCACAGCGTGACCACCATGGGCGGGGAGCCGCTGCCGGCCTGGCGATCGCAAGCATCGCTGGACATGATGGACCGCACCAACATCGACCGTGCGATCCTTTCTGCCCCGATCCCGCTGCACTTCGTCGCACCGCCCGCTGCCGCAACCATGGCCACCGAGATCAATCGCTTCGCACACGAGTGCACGCTACGCTGGCCCGACCGCTTCGGATACTTCGCCAGCCTGCCACTCCCCGATGTCGAAAGCGCGGTCGCTGAAGCGACGTCGACCTTGGACCAACACGGCGCCGCCGGGGTCGCGATGCTCACCAATCACGCCGGCATCTACCAGGGTGACCCGCGTCTTGACCCGCTGTATGAAGAACTCAACAAGCGACAGGCGGTCGCCTTCGTGCACCCAACAGTGTTTGCTGCCGGCGACTACCCCGTCAGGTCGAGCGACGGGTCCCCGATCCCGTGCATCCAGCCCTCACAACTGGAATTCGGCTTCGACTCCACCCGCGCCGTCGCCAACCTGCTGCTCACCCAGGTCGACCGCCGCTTTCCCGACATTAGATTCGTGTTCACCCACAGCGCCACCTGCGTCCCTTGTGTATTGCATAAACTCCTCGACCGCAAACGCCTCGTCGAGGCCTACACCGCCTACATTCATGACCATGGCACCCCGCCACCCACCCCGGAACTGCTTACACAGCTACAATCGGCCGAAGCCGAAGCACGCCAACGAATCCGGTGGTTCTACTTCGACACCGCCCTCTCCACTGCGGCGCCGGTGCTTGACGCGCTAACCGCCATCGTTGACACCACCCACATCCTTTTTGGCACCGACTTTCCCTTTGGACAGGAAATCGGCCTGCAGTACACACTCGACGGCATCAATAGCTACCCGAACTTCACCGACGAGGACCGTACCCACATCCTGGCCACCAATGCCGCCGACCTGCTCGACCGGTGAAGCGCCACCACCACAACATCCAGCCCTCGCAGGACAATCGCCGAAGCACGAACACTAGACAGCGGCCATAACCAGTCTCCCGTCAGTATCAGGACCACGGCCGCGCGGCCGGGCAACGACCCGGTCCCATACTCATAGCAAACGGGTGGTCCCACCACTCTGGCAAGCGATACCAGTTCGCCCTGCGGGAAGCCGTGCTCGCGCTCGGGCTGGGCCTACACCGCTACCACCTGACACCCCCGACGAGTACCGGCTGCAGATCCGCGAATCCCTCACTCTCAAACCGCGGGACTTGAGGCTCCTACCGCGCAGTCGCCATCGGCCATGACGAGCGCATCCGGCTCCACCGCGGCCGCCTTGCCGTGCCATCGTTCTCCTTCCGTGGGATCTGGCGACGCCTTACGCCAGTGTGTCGCGCAGAACCGGAAGCCCTTGCCGGCCAACCACTTGGCGACAGCGGCGATCGACACGCCGTCGCGGGAAGCACCCCGAAGGCGGCCCAACTGGCACACTCTGACCAACGCTGGGTCGTATCGGCGCTGGCGTCGGAGCGGCCACTCGACCGCTCCCCTTCCGACAAATATGACGGATTCGAATACGGCGGGTTACCGGTCAACCCCGTCGCGTTCGGTTATCACGTTGTGCGCAATGTATTTCACTCACTCTGCCCTCGGCTACCTGCCACCGGCCCGCTGCGCTGCCACCTGTACCCACCGATGACCGACTCTCATTCGCTGGACCAGTTCACGGGATCCGGTCAGGGTTTGCTCAGCTTCAGTCGCTAGCGTCAGTTACAGCATTCATCTTTCAGTTGAAGGAGTTTGGAATGTTGACCGTACGCATAGCAATCCGTCCGCGGCGAGACGCCATTTTGTCATGCGGGCGGGTGTCATGGCGGGCGCGGTCTCAGTGATCGCCGCTGGTGCTGCTGGCTTCGGAGCAGGCTCAGCGTCGGCGTCCCCGTATATGTCGCCTAACCGGGTGGGTCAGGTGCAACCGCGCTATCTGGCGCCGGGGCCCGGACGTGCTGAGGTCTTTGCCACCGGCGCCGATGATCCCGCCAATCCGGGCAGTCCCTGCACTCCTGCCGATCCTTGCCCGCCCCAACAAGACTTTCACGGTCCGTTCTTTCCGACCCCTTATAACCCTATCCTCGATCCTGGCAATCCTGCCGATCCTGACTTTCCGTCTGCGCCAGCCCCGCCGCCGACTGCGCCATCCCCGGTGATGCCCGCACCAGCCGCGGTGAAGCGAGTGGGGACTTTTCCCAGCCACTGAGATACCGGCTCAAGCGATAGGTCTCGAGCGGCCGCCTCCCCCGGCAGGGGATCGGTCGCATGGCCGACCGCGCCGCGATTCGTTGGGCGCCGATGGTGACCGAATCACCTACTTCAGCTTCGGGCCGCCATGCTTGTCTACTCAGATACCGTTGACATTCGGATTCCAATCGTTGGTGCCTTCGGCCGGATTTAGAAGGCGTTGGAGCACAAGACCATTCACTCAAGCGGCTGTCGGCGGCCAAAGCGGCGTGGACTTGGCTCGTTGTTGCTCTCGGCTCATCGAGCGCAACGCTTGCGTGAGAAGCGGGTTCCGCGGTCGTAGTCGTCGCAGCGGATCGTCCTCAGTCATCGTCGCCATGCGCGGCAGACCGACGTGTAGCCGGTGGTCGACGCCCTCCGCGTGCTGCCCGATCCGGACCGCCCGCGACCTGCGACCGGACGGATGACGGTCACCGTCCTGCAGCGCGCCTGACGCTCATCAGCCGGCCCGTTCGGCCTGGCCAGCGGGTCCTCCACGCTACCCGTCGTGAGCCAGCCAGACGACGCCCAGCGGGGGAAGCGTCAAAGAGGCCGAATACTCCAGGTAGTTCCAGCCGATCGCCTCTGTGGTGAGGTCGCCGAGGGTGACGCCGCTGCCGCCGAACTGGGTGCTGTCGGTATTGAGGATCTCGACCCACCGACCCGGCCGAGGGAGCCCGACCCGAAAGTCGTGCCGGACCACTGGGGTGAGGTTGGCGATGCACGCCACGACCCGCTGGTCGGTCACCGGGAACCGGACGAACGACAACACGCTTTGGTCGGCGTCGTTCGGGTCGATCCAGCGGAACCCCGGCCAGTCGAAATCCTGCTCCCAGAGGGCCGGCTCGTCGCGGTACACAGCGTTGAGTTCCCGGACCAGGCGCTGGACCCCCGCGTGTTCGGGGTACTCCAGCAGGTGCCAGTCCACGCTGGCGTTGTGCCGCCACTCGTCGTTCTGGGCGGTCTCGCCGCCCATGAACAGCAACTGCCGTCCGGGATGGGCCCACATCCACGCCAGCAGCGCCCGCAGGTTCGCAAACTTCTGCCAGCGGTCCCCGGGCATCTTGGCGAGCAGCGAACCCTTGCCGTGGGCGACCTCGTCGTGGCTGAGCGGCAGGATGAAATTCTCGTGGAACGCGTACAGCAACGAGAACGTGAGCTCGTGGTGGTGGAACCGGCGATGGACCGGATCCTTGGAGAAGTAAACGAGCGTGTCGTTCATCCAACCCATGTTCCACTTGAACCCGAACCCCAGGCCGCCCAGATAGGTGGGGCGGGACACGGCCGGCCAGGACGTCGACTCCTCGGCGATCATCATCACCCCCGGGTGGTGCCGGTAGACCACCTCGTTGACTTCCTTGATGAAGCTGATGGCCTCGAGGTTCTCCCGGCCCCCGAACCGGTTCGTCACCCATTCACCCTCGGAGCGGGAGTAGTCCAAGTAGAGCATCGAGGCGACCGCGTCCACCCGCAGACCGTCTACGTGCAACTCCTGGATCCAGTACAAGGCGTTCGCCAGGAGGAAGTTGCGGACCTCGTGGCGGCCGTAGTTGAACACCAGCGTGCCCCAGTCGGGGTGCTCCCCCTGTCGGGGGTCCGCGTGCTCGTACAGCGCCGTGCCGTCGAACCGGGCCAGTGCCCAGTCGTCCTTGGGGAAGTGGGCCGCCACCCAGTCGACGAGCACCCCGATCCCCGCCTGGTGCAGCCGATCCACCAGGTACCGGAAGTCGTCCGGGCTGCCGAACTGTGCCGCCGGCGCGTAGTACCCGGTCACCTGGTACCCCCAGGAGCCCGAGAACGGATACTGCGCGAGCGGAAGGAACTCCACGTGCGTGAACCCGAGATCGGCCACGTATTCCGGCAGGATCTCGGCCGCCTCCCGATAGGTCAGCGAGCGCCACGACCCGTCGTCGCTTTGGGTCCGCCGCCACGACTCGAGATGGCACTCGTAGATCGAGACCGGGGCGCGCATGAGGTCCACGGTGGCCCGGTCGGCGATCCACTCCGCGTCCTGCCACTCGTGCGTGCTCCTGGTGACGATGCTGGCGGTGGCGGGCGGCGCCTCCGCGGCGAACGCGAATGGGTCGGCCCGCAGGCTGAGGTGCCCGCCCTGGCTGACCACCTCGTACTTGTAGCGAGCCCCTGGCCCGACTCCCGGCAGGAATATCTCCCAGACGCCGGAGCTGCCCAGCACCCGCATCGGGTGAACCCGGCCGTCCCAGCCGTTGAAGTCCCCGACGACGTGCACGCTTCTGGCGCTCGGGGCCCAGACGGCGAACGACGTTCCGGAGAGCCCCTGGTGGACGCGCACGATGGCTCCCAGGTGCCGCCACAGCCCCTCGTGCCGACCCTCGCCCAGCAGGTGGAGGTCCATCTCCCCCAGCGTCGGCCAGCATCCGTACGGATCGTCGAAGGACGTCGTCGTGCCGTTGCGGTCGGTCGACTCGAGGCGGTAGGCGGGGACGGCGTCCGCCTCCAGCACGCCGGCGAAGACACCGGCGGCGTGGACGCGACGCATCTCGATCCGCGCCCCGTCGCTCAGCACCGCCATCCCGACGGCGTCTGGGCGCCAGCCACGGACCACCACCCGGACCCGCCCGTCGCCGTCCTTCTCCAGGTGCGGGCCCAGGATCTGGTGCGGGTCGTGATGATCGCCCGCGACGAGCCGCTCAAGATCTGCCTGAAAGATCGAACCCTCGAGTTCGACCGGTGCACTCATGACCGTTCCCTCCCCGACCAGGCGCCGTAGGTCGCCCGGCCCGTCGTGGGGCACAACCCCCGAGCACCGGAATTGTCCGTTCCCCGAGCCTTCCACGGCACGGTGGCGGTGAGAAGGTGCTGGCTGATCGAATGCATCATCGACTCGGTGAACGTCGCCAGGCCGTACCGTGTCGGTGGAAAGGTCCCCACGAAGGCGATGCGAAGCGCTCCTTCCCGGTCGGTACCGCCGTTTCTCAACGGCGAGGGGAATCGGGTCGATACCATGTCACACTCCATTTCGTCCGGCTCTCCTGCATCCTGGCGGTCGACGGTACATGGAACCAGGGACGAAAGTCCCGACGATGACTCCCTGTCAGTAGCCCGCCGGCGCGCATCCACCCGGCCACCGGCCTGTTCGCGCCGAAGGGTGCGGCGGCACGGCTCCATGTGGTCCCCTACGAGCCGCCGGTCGATACCGGTCAGCGGCTGGTGACGGCTTGTGGTGCGCAGATGGCTTTGACGAACCGGGCGATGGCGTATTCGGGAAGGCGGCGGGCGATGTCGGCTTCGCTGACGATGCCGACAAGCCGGTGGTTGTCGATGACGGGCAGCCGGCGGATCTGATGTTCTTCCATCACGCTGAGCATCTGTTCGATGCTGGCCTCGCCGCCGATGTGATAGACGCTGCCCTGCGCCAGCTCACCGGCCGTGGTGGTGTTGGGATCATGCCCGGCGGCGATGCATTTGATCACGATGTCGCGGTCGGTGACCATTCCGTGCAGGCGGTCGTCGTCCCCCCAGATCGGCAACGCACCCACGCCTAAGTCCCGCATGTGCCGGGCCGCGGCGGCCAGCGTCTCATGCTCGCCGATACAGGTCACCCCGGTGTGCATGATATCTTTGGCCGTCGTCATGGTGTTCTCCTGAAAATCGTGGTGTGCCCGGATGATCGGAGTCCGGAGTCCACAACCTACGTGCCGACGACCGCACCGGAATAGGGCCATTCGGCCTTCGAACCGACGACGTTTGACCCGGCGCTAGCGTGCAGTGTGTGCTGTGATGGTCACTGCCGGAGCCGACCAACGTGGTGGTTGACGAGGTCGTCCTTGATCGGGGCGACGACTTGCTCAATCTACTCATCGTTGGCCATGCCGACGGCCGTCAGGCACATACGCTCGTCGATCGCGACCAGAAACTGGGCCGGCGCACCCGGGAGGGCGACGCGTTGCCGGTGATGCACGACCTAGCCCGCGAAGAGACGGCTCAACTCGTCGGTGCTGCCCGGGCATCAGTAAACAAAGCCTGCAAGCTTTCGTGAACCGCGGCTAGGATCCTTGTGGACAACAAGAGCTCTAACCGGAGCCATGACGCTTGACTCTGCCGAGTTTGAAGTCGTGGCGCGTGAGAAATGAGCGTGATGCTCCAAAGGGCCGCATGTCCCGTCATCTCGGGACGAATTCCTCGTGACCGTTCGCGGCCCCTCGAATACTTACCTGCTCAGGGGCACAGAAGTTCCCCGTATCCCCCGCTTGGGCCGTGAGTGGCGTCGATGCCCGTTGCTGTCACCGGCTATCCGAAGACGCACCCATCGCCGAGCCGTCTGTTGTGTCCGTCGAGAGCCGATACGGGCGGCGTCGGTGCTTGATGCCGGTGCATTGT
>DASPOT010000022.1:0-6732 GCA_035625875.1 Mycobacterium sp.
CGAAACGAGCGTCGAAGCAAAATCGTTTCGTAGACGCGTTCTTCACCCGACTTCGCCGCATAGCGACGCCTGTTCCGGGCTACGTGCATCGCACCCTTGTAGACCGACATAACGGAATTCTAACGCGATTTGTCCACGATATGCTGAAACGACACACTAATTTAGTGGCTACACATTTTCACGCCGATACCCGCTGCCCTACAGATCAGCTACACAACCCCCTCCAAAACCCGCCGCAACTTCGGGCTAGACGAAGTGAGTCACACCGTCGTTGACCACCCGGCCGGCAACCCGAACCCACCCTTCCGGGCTCCACGTGGTTTCGATCACGGACCCCTTGCCCTGGACGATGGTGAGGTCACGGCTCAGGTAGTCGGTTATCCGCACGGCTGCTCCGCCGGTCGCTTCGTCTTCGGGCACACCCAAATTCGCGGCGAATACCCGGGACCGCAGCGATCCGGCCGACTGGTCGATCCAGGTCCACAGGTAGTGCTGAATATTGTCGGGGAAGTCGGCGGGGTTGGCGGCGGCAAGGGCGTCGAGTGAGTCGAGATCGTGGATGGCGAACTCAGGTGCCCATTCCGAGCGCGCGCTGATGGCCGTGAGGTCGTCGTCGTAAGCCACCTGCACGATGCCGGCCGGCACTTGCAGCGTGCGAATTGGCGTGCCCTGCTCGCGCAACCACCACGACGCTCCCACGGTCGGATGGCCGGCGAACGGCAGTTCGGTCCGGGGGGTATAGATGCGGGCCTGCGCGGTAGTCGACCCAGCGGACGGCAGATCGACGAATATTGTTTCGCTGTAACCTAATTGGGTTGCCAGGCGCTGCCTATCCCCAGGCTGGACCGTGCTGGCATCGATGACGCCGAGCGGGTTTCCGAAATTCCCGTCTGAATCGGTGAAAACGCGCAAGACCGTCACGTCGATGCTCATGGGGTGACTGTACGACGTCGCGCGCCGGGAGTGATCAGGTGGCGCTGCGTTCGTCGGAGCCCATGGCGTTGAGCACGGCGACGCGGGTGTCGGCCGGGCCGGAGACGGTACGTTCGCCGCCGCCGGTGCGAAGCAACTCGCGACGTGCGCCCTGGTCGTATGCGGCAGGTTCGGTGGTATCGATAAAGCGTTCGACGACCTCGATGAAGCGGTCCGGGTCGTCGTGGAACGGGAAGTGCCCGGAGTGCTCGAAGATCTCCAGCCGTGACCCCGGCATCGCCGCGTGCGCCATCCAGGCATGACCGACCGGCAAGACCACATCCTCTGTGCCCCAGATGATCTGCACCGGAATCGATTCCATCAAATAACATCGGTCGAGCATGGTGACCATCTGACCGCGCCAGTCCACTACGGCCCGCAATGTCCGGGTGAAAGCCGACGACGCCATCGGCTCCGGCAGGTCGGCCAGTACCCGCAGCACATCCGGCAGGTCGCGGCCCAGTTTGGTCGATCCCAACACCATGCCTGCCGCGCGCCCGGCAACCTGCACGACCGGCAGCACCAACGGCAGCCGCAGTAACGCCAGGGCCTCGCCGCCCATCGGCAACGAGGCGAAGCGCAACACAATGTTGACGTCTCTGGTGACACCACCGGCGCCCACTAAGACCAGCCGCTCGACCAGGTGGGGGAACTGGTAGGCGAACTGCATCGCCACCCCGCCGCCGAGCGAATGGCCTATCACCGTGACGCGCTCGACGTCGAGCACGGACAGCAGGTCGCGCATCCCGTTGGCGTAGGCCGCGACCGAGTAGTCGGCGCGCGGTTTGTCCGACTGCCCGTGGCCCAGCAGGTCGACGGCGATGACCGTAAACCGCTGCGCGAGTTTGGCTTGCACGGTGTTCCAGGTTGTGGAGTTGTCACCGATGCCATGAATTAGCAAAAGTACCGGGCCCGAACCGGCGATCCGGAAAGCCCGTCGATAGCCGTGGATAGTGCGAAACTCCAGCGAAGGCGTGACTTCGCGCACCGGCCGGAGATTGGGCTTGCGCTCGGTCATGTCGCCAACTCCGATGTCGGGCCGGGTCAGGGCGCTTAGGTTGGGTCGTCGTTGTCCGACTTCTTCTCCGCCTGTTGGGCCAGGAAACGCTCAAACTCGGCGCCGAGCTCATCCCCGCTAGGCAGATCTTCGCCGCGCATCAGCAGCGACCTGTTCTCCTGAGCGGCGACGAAAGCATCGTACTGGCGCTCGAGCGCCGCCACCACTTGAGCGACCTCCGCACTCTCCTGGACCTGCTCGTCGATCTTGGCCCGAATGTCGGCCGCTGCTTCGGCCAGCGCCGTCAGCGGAAGCTGCAGTGACCCGGTCTTGGCCACCTGCTCGAGCAGCGCGTGCGCAGCGGCTGGGTAGTCGGTCTGCGCCAGGTAGTGCGGGACGTGCACGGTGAACCCGATAACCTCATGACCGTGCTGGGCCATCCGGTATTCCAGCAGGTTGGACGCGCTACCGGGCACCCGGACCTCCGCTATCCACGGCGTGAAATCGGCGATCAGCTCCCGGTTGTTGGAGTGCGCGGTCAGCGTCACCGGCCGCGTGTGTGGAACCGCCATTGGGATGGTGCCCAGGCCGATGGTTTGCCGTACCCCGAGGCGCTCGGCCAGCAGCCACACCGCGGTGACGAAACGCTCCCACTTCAGATCCGGTTCCATGCCGGCCAGCAGCAGAAACGGGGTACCGACGCTGTCATGCAGCGCGTGCAAGCTCAGCTCTGGATCGTCGTAATGGGTGAAGTGATCGGTCTTGTAGGTCATCAGCGGCCGCCGGGAGCGATAGTCCAGCAGCTCGTCGATCGCGAAGGACGCGACCAGTTCGGTGTCCAGGGTTTCCTTGAGGTGCGCTGCGGCCAGCCGGATCGCATGACCGGCATCGGAAAAGCCCTCCAAGGCGTGCACCAACACCGGGCCACGGCCGTCCTTCGACGACAGCTTGGGCGCCGGGACCTCAAGCTGGTACATCCCAGTCTGCTCGGGCTGGTAGTGCCGCTCCTTGTCTTGATCCTGGGCCATCGGTGTTGCCTCCTCGCCACGGCGCGCTTCGCACCGTGTCAACTAGTGTCCCTCAAATTGACGTGCACCAATAATCAACCGCCGATACGTTCGAAACGCGGGTGCGCCGGACCGCATTCCGCACCGAATACCCGTTTGCGGAGCACCGAATTCGTCGACAGCGCGGGCGTACTAAGCGTCGTGTGCCGCGGTGCGTCAGGCATGATGAACAGCGATGCGCATTTCGGCAGTAGTGATGGGCATGGTGTTGCTGCTGCCGGGCTGCAGCGGACCGCCCAGTCCTGCGGCCACCACCAGCATGCGCGGACAGCTCGCGAGCGACGAGGGCGCGGTGGCGGGCCCGGTGGACCCCGACCCGCGGGTGGGCGCGGTGTTCCTCGGCGCGGGCTTTTGGCACACCTGCTCGGGCTCGGTGGTGCATTCGGCCACGGGCGATCTCATGCTCACCGCTGCGCACTGCCTGGCCGGGGACATGCCGGCAACCTTTGTTCCCGGTTTCGCCAATGAAGCCGCACCCTCCGATGTCTTTACGGTTGATGCGGTCTACCTCGATCCGCGCTGGGTCGCTACCAGGGATCCGCACGCCGACTATGCCGTCGCGCGGGTTAGCCGCGCCGCCGGCGGATCGGTGGAGGTGCAGGCCGGGTCCGCATTGTCGCTGGGCACGGCGCCTGCACCGGATAGCCACGTCAGCGTCACCGGCTATCCGGCCGGCGTCGGTGGCACGCCGATCGGCTGTCAGGCCAGCACGCAAATCACCGAAAGTGGTTACCCCTCGTTGCCGTGTGCGGGCCTGGGCGACGGCACCAGCGGTGCGCCATGGGTCAGCGGGTCGACGGTCACCGGGGTGACCGGCGGCCTGGAGGGCGGCGGGTGTGGGGAGAACGTGTCGTACTCGGCACCGTTCGACGAACACACCGCACAGCTATTGGCGCGCGCCGAGGCAGGTGGGCCGGGTGACTCCGCGCCGGCGGCGTCGGACAGCGACTGTTAGAGCACCGCTGGGGTCGCTTGACCGCAGCCAAAGCGTCAGCTGCGGAACTGGTTGAGCGCGCGCACCTTGTTCATCACGTCCAGCGCGGCGACCGTGTAGGCCTCCGACGTCGTATTCCAGCATCGAATCCATGAGTAGACATCTACGCCGGTTTGTCAGATCGCGCAGCCAGAACACGTACTGGCACGTGCGCAACGGGGTTCGCGGAGCGCTGGCCCGGGCGACCGAACACACAGTCACGACTTCGTCCACAGCTAGCCGCCTCGCCGCATCATCTGAGCGCTGCCTGACGGTGCGGATTGCCAGCGTTGGGCATATGACGAAGCATCGAGACGACTTTAAATTGAACCGCCCGGGCGCACTGATCGCCGCATTGCCGTTCCCTGCTACGTCGGCGTGTCGACTCGGTCCAGAGCTTTTTGCAGTGCAGTGTGGTGATGTCGCGGTGACTGGTCAGCAAACCAGTGTCAGAAGGGCATCAGTTGACGGGTTGGCGGGTTTTTTGGGTCTTGAGCGCATCGGTGCCCGCCGGCGTGCGACCGCGGCTGTTAGCCGGCTGGGCCGATCTCGCGTCTCGAGAGCAATCGGTAGGGATTCGTCCGGGTGACCCGATCTTTCTGTCCCCGGACCACCGAGTCGACCCGCAGCTGTCTTGGTACGTCCAAAGCATCAGTTTCCGTCGACACACCGCCGAGACGCGACGCAACTATGCGACCGATCTGCGCCTGTTCCTGACGTTCCTGTGGGGAAGGAAGGTGAACTGGCAGGAGGCAAACCGCAACGACGTGGAGGATTACGAGGATTGGCGGCGGTTCGCTGACCACAATCCGCGCCCGATCGGCGGCGCCAAGTGGGATCGAGAATTGTCAGCACTGGCCAGTTTTTACGCTTGGGCCGCAGAGAATCAGCACGTCCGGAGCAGCCCTATTGCGATGAAACGCGTGGTCGGCCGTGACGGCACGACGATCACCGTGCCGGCGGCACGGGCGAAGGATGCTCGTCGCAGCAATGTGCATTGGCTGACCCCGCGTAGCTGGCGTCGATGGATCGATATCGGGCTGCGTGGTCATACTCGTGACGGCAAGCCCGAACCCGGCTGGGTGGGGCGGCTCGAGGAACGCAATGTCGCCTACGTGCGACTCATGCTGACGTCGGGCCTTCGCCGAGCTGAGGGTGGATCGCTGTTGACTTTTGAAGTCCCGACCCGCCAACTCGATACGGGAAGATATTGCCGAGGACGAATCGCCGCTGAGGTCACCCGATCAAAGAAACCGCGGACTTTCTACGTCGCCGCCGATGCTGTCGGCGAGGTTGAAACCTACTGCGACTCGTCACGAGCGTTGGCGGTCCACCAAGCGCAGAAGGCACGCCGATACGAACGTCTGCCCGATCGGCGCCTGGTCACCGCGATAGCTGGCGGGTTCAACCCGGTCGTTACGTGGTGCGACCAAACGGGCGTGACGGTCCAACGTGAACTCAACGCGCTGACGGTGAATGAGCGGATGAGCCTATTCGTTGAAGCCGAAGGGCCCGAGCCGCTGTGGCTGTGGTTGAACGAAGAGGGTCTGCCTTTTCACGTTCACTCGTGGGAGGGCGTGTTCACAGCGGCCAACCGCCGCTGCGAGGCGCTACTTACTCCACCGATGAGATTGGGATTCGACCCGCACAAGGTGTATGCCCCTTATGCAACACCGCACTCTACGAGACACAGTTTCGCGCTTTACATGCTGGTAGTGCTCAACACCCTCATGGATCAGAAATTCGGTCTGACACCCGAAGAGCGCCGCGATTTTCGCCAGCTCTACGGAGACCCGTGGTTCATGGTGCAAAACCTGCTCGGGCACGCGTCCCGACAGACGACCGTTGAGCGCTACCTCGCGCCCGTGGCCGATTTGCAATTACGGTCCATGCTGGCCGATGCTATCGATCCTGTCCCTGCGCCCATGCCGGAGCTAGACGACGTATTCGCCCGCATCGCAAAGGAATCGGTCGGCATCCAAGACATCGACGACCTTGGCCCGGCAAACGGGGGAGACGGCTGGTGAACTGGCGCGGCCGCCCAGCAGCACTACCGCCACACGACCACACCAGGCCCCAGCCACTAGCGTCCAACGGGCTGCTCGTCCGCCACTACAACAAACACGGCCAAGTCATGGAGTACGACTTCGCCACCCTGCCAGCCGCCCAGCCGCTGCAGCAATCGCTCGCCGCGCTCTTCGCCAGCCACTGTGCACCGGAAACATGGGCCACCCACTCGACATCGCAAAACTATTGGCGGTTGCTTGTCCGGTTCGCCCGTTTCCTGGCCGAGCAACCGGAATCGATCAGCGATCTCGACGACCTCAGTGCCGCCATAGTCCGACGGTGGCGGAACAGCATGGCGCTGCTCAACGACAAACGCCCCTTCAGGGAGGTAGCGCTTCTACTGTACGACGACCCACGACTGCAGTCCGGGCCGGTCGCCGATGAGCTCGTGCGCCGGATCACAGCACCGAAAAGCACCACCCAGTCATACAGCCGCGACGAACTGCAGCGCATCAGGGTTGCCGCCCGGCGAACCTTCCGCGCCGCGCTGACCCGCATTGAACGCAACGCTGACCATCTCCAGCGTTGGCAGCAAGGAGCTTTCGCCGAAAATACTTCGGATTGGCTGATCGGCCACGCGCTGAGCGTGCTCGCCGAAACCGGATCAATGCTCGAATACAGGCTGAAGGACGCCAAGACAAAAAATGGCGCCCGAC
>DASPOT010000023.1:0-2830 GCA_035625875.1 Mycobacterium sp.
CTGGTTCGCCGAACTCACCCGACAACTCATCGAACGCGGCGACCATCGCAGCGTGCACGCCCTGGAAAAAGACATCCGCGCCTGGATCGCCAACTGGAACAAGAACCCAAAACCGTTCGTATGGACCAAAACCGCCGAGCAGATCCTTGAATCACTCGCACGATTAATGAAATGAATTAACGGCGCGGGACACTAGGCCGAGGCCGACGTCTTACTGTTGGCGCTGGATGGACATTGGTTTGCGAGCCATGCCGATAGTTGCGACAAGACGGTGTGGCTCGAGTTCGCCGAGTGACATCAGACCACGTCAATCTTGTCTGTCATGGTGTTTGTCAGCATGATTTGCGACCACCCATCGCCGCCCGGGCACGCTGGGGACAGGCCGCCGCCGGCTTCCTCACCTTGTTCCCCGAAAAACTGATCCTGCCCGGCATGAACGACCGCGCCACCGCCGACATGCTCTCGAAGATGAGCGGCGAATACGACCGCATAACCATCAGCGTCAACCAGCCGGGCCGCACCTTCGGTCACAGCGGCGCAACACGTTTGAGCTCCTCGACCACCCGGCCCGGCTACAGCTACCACACCCACCGCACCCCGGTGCTGTCGATCGCCGACAGCACCGGCATGCCGCCCGGCCAAGGCCTCTACTACGGCCCGCGCGGCTGGGACCTGATCACCCTCAACCCCTGGTGGCGCCAACGCCAACACCTGGGACTGTAAAGCGCGGAAACATTGTGATGGTAAGTCAATGCGATTCGAGCTCACACAACCGGGCCGACCTTCAGGGTCCACGATGAATTGGTGTAGCCGATGGCAAAAGCGAAGTTCGGCACCCCGTCGAGCATGATGCCCTTGAACGCCACCTTATCGGACAGGTTCGCCGGTTCACCGTTGACGGTGAACGTGATGCCGCCGAATGCAAGCAGGTTCAGGCCGGTTGCCGTCACGGTGATGTCGGCCTCAAGCTCCTCAAGCTCCCGCCCGGATTCGAGCCCGATGCCCCGCTGGGTGAAGGTGTCGATCCGGTCGGTCACCAGTCGTTCCTCGGGAGCGTACAAGTGCGATCGCTGTCGGGGCGATGACCGGCGAGTCAAACCGCGCGATTTGCGAGCCTTCTGCGGCGCGGCCGAGGCAGCAGGCCCGCTTGTTTCCAGCGGTTTTCGCGTCGTTGGATGGTGCCACAGCACGACTGAAAATCGTCGCGCCGAGCTCTGGTTCCTCAACGGTCACGCGCGCGGCGACCTTGCCTCGCCCTTACGCCATGCGCGAGCGAAAGCAGCGCGTTGAACTCGTCCAGCAGCGCGCTCTGTACCACGTCGAGGTCGGGCATCGCGGCGCGATCCGCGTTGATACCGAAGAACAGCTCCCCGTCGTAGGAGACGATGGCGAGTGCGAGCGCATGGTCGGCGGCGAGCGGGACGAGCGGCAGGATCCCGCGCAGGCGGGCGCCGAGCGCGTAGAGCGGGAACTGCGGCCCCGGGATGTTCGTGATGGTGATGTTGAACAGCCTTGCGGCGACGAGCATCTCCGCGATCCGCTCATGGAGCACCGGCGGTACCGGCTCGGTGATCGCGAGGAAGGTCGAAGCTCCGAGCGCCGTCGTGCCGGACTTCAGGGCC
Source organism: Mycobacterium sp. (assembly GCA_035625875.1). Taxonomy (GTDB): domain Bacteria; phylum Actinomycetota; class Actinomycetes; order Mycobacteriales; family Mycobacteriaceae; genus Mycobacterium. Next base: position 1,623 of record DASPOT010000023.1, read on the forward strand.
TTGGTCGCAGCCCGGGTCTTGTCGTAGCGGCGGCGGCCATCCGGCTCGCCGATCGGAAGATCGACGAACAGCGAGCTCACCTGGTTGCCGAGGCTGGTGTGGTCGTCGCCGCGGGTGTTGACCGGCACCATCGCCCGCAGGGGACGCTCAAGCGGCTCACCCCGCTGCGTGAGCAGGCGCCGTAAGGCGCCCGTGGTAAGCGCGAGCACGATGTCGTTGACGGTGCCCCCGAGCGCCTGCTTGATCTGCTTCACCGCGGCCAATTCGATCGACACCGACGTGAAGCGGCGAGTCGTGCCGATCGGTACGTTGAGCGAGGACTTCCGCGTGGCACGCAGTTCGTCGTGCCAGAGGACGTTCCCCACGGCAACCGCCGCCTCACCCGCGCGCACCAGCCGGCTCGGGTGACGCGCGATGTGGATCGCAGCGCGCGCCGCGGCTACCGCCGGTGAGAGCAGGCCCAGCAGCTGAGAGCGATCGGTGCCGTCGTCCGGCTCGCTCGGCTGAGGAGCCGGACGCGGGCCCGGATGTGGCTCCGTGTCGAGCAGGACGTATCCGAAGATGTCCATCCCCCCGACGCCGTCGACCATGGCATGGTGCATCTTGATCGCAAGCATCCACCGGCCACCCTCGAGCCCGTCGACAAGGGTCATCTCCCAGAGCGGTCGGGCGCGGTCGAGGCGGTGCGACCAGAAGTCGCCGAGCCACTCGTGCAGCTCTGCATGACTGCCCGGGGCCGGCAGAGTCGCATGGCGCACGTGTGCGGTGAGATCGAAGGTCGGATCCGAGACCCATGCCGGCCGGCGCAGCCCCTCGACGCGCGGCTCCGAGAGTCGTGCGCTGAACCGCGGGAGCATCCCGAGGCGCTCCTCCAGCAGGGCCAGGAGCTCCTGGTGCGACGGCGCTGCGCCGTCTGCCCTCGGATCGAAGAGCAGGGCGGCGCCCGTGTGCATCAACGCCCCTTCATCGAGCTGCTCGAGCTCCAAGAAGGCCGCGTCGCTCGCGTTCAGGCTCTCCCTGAGCATCGCCATGAGTCGATGGTAGGGCCGGCCCGACCGGCGATGCCACCGCAGATACTGGTCTTGTTTATCAGGTCTTTTAGATCGGGGTTGATTTCCCGCGGCCGCACCACGCCTGACACGCAACGGATGGTGGTCCGATACTGCTCGCTGGACGTCAACGGCGGCGGTGTTGAGAAGATCGAAGCA